>QGUY01000382.1 GCA_003242315.1 Bacteroidota bacterium | reverse complement strand
TCCGTACTCTGATGTGTTTTAATTTCCTTTTGGTTCCGGCCCAGGATAAGGTTGTATTTCGCCACCAGCTCCATTGCAATTTCCATCCAGCGGATCGACGGATTGTTGGTCCAGTATTCAACGGCATTGCGTTGCTGCGAAGTCAGGTTCGACATGGCATCCTTAAGGTTAGCAAGCTCGGTTTGGTACTGGGTGGAGTTAACATCCGCCGGCTCCGGTATTTCGAGCTGTTCGGGCGACGCGAGGAGTACTGTCGTCCACGTGCCACCGTTCTGATCGAGGGATACAAAATCGTAATGCTTGTAATTTAAGTTGATCGGCAGTTCACGATCGCACGACACTACGAACAGCATCGTGAGACATGCACCGATGAAGGATAGTATACATCTCTTTTTCATAGTTGCGGACTTGAGTCGTTAGATTTTGAACTGATAGGTTACGCCAGCGCCGATATTGGTGAACTTGCCCATGTTGCGCCCGCTGATGAATTTTGAGTAGTAGGCGAGCACGCCGACGCCCTTGATGTTCGGGAAGAAGTACTGCGCATTCAGACCTATCTGGCCGATTTCAACTCTATTCGTTGGTTGAGCGGCGTTGTACGGACGAATGTCGTCACCACTGAGACAAGTCGTCGAATTATACAGAGCCTCAACGTGGAAGGAATGATCGAAAAACCATTTCCCCGCCACGAGTTGGAAATTCACGGCACTCGGAACATCCATCCACGATGTGTAGTAGCTGCCGTTGGCGTAGTAGTAATCGCGCTCCGCTTCCGTCTCACCGCGCCACAGATAGGCTGCTGACGCACGTCCGTAGAATCCGGTCTTCCATTCGTACTGCACGATGGCACGTCCGCTTACTTCAGGTGCGCCAAAGCCCAGGCTGTAGGGAAGGTAATCCGACAAGTAATTAGTCATCGGCGTCGAAAAACCTAACGCACCTACTACGGCTACTTGGCCGGTTTCCGTTTCTCTGTTAAGGAAACGATACTTCAGTACCAGGCCAAGGTCCTGAAAGCCCTTTGCACCATGAAGTTTGCCACCGTTGGGTTCATCCGATTTCGTGCGAACATAAGGTGTTGAAATGATCAGGTTAAGGTTGTCCATGATACCTATGGCGATCATTGGCATGATGGTCCTTCTGTGGACGGTTGCGATGGTAGCGTTGGTCCGAAGTTTACTTCCTTCCCAGTATTCGTCGAATTTGCCGTGGTCGTACATCACGGCAAGGCACGACTCACGCTGCTTCATCATCACTGCGTCTGTCGGTGTTTGTGCCAGGAGGAGTCCAGTACCTGCAATGAGGCAAGCCCCTACCAGCAACATGCGGGTATAGTTGTTCATAGTCGTTTGGGGGTTAATCAAAAGTTTATGCCGATACTACGCACCTGTATACGCGTGCGCGTATGCCCTCCTGATGGACAATCGTCCATCAGTCGGTACTCTCCGTTCAATAACAGGAATTGTTTACAGAAGGAATGACTTGGGTGGAGGAGAGGTGACGTCCCTGACCATGAAAATGACAGCTGATGACAGGCCACCGTATTGCAACGTTCGGCTCCAGCCGTCACCCGTTACAATCTCTGCCAGAGATGGCGAATTAAAGTCTTTGACAATTTTACTCAGAAGATCGTTTCCGGTATTCGTATTGGCGTCTGCGTCATTGGAAACCCTTGCATATTTTTCAAATGCCTGGGCGAGCTTTTGTTTCGCCTTGTTCTTAACACAAACGACATGAAGCGTATCGTTTTCGAGTTTTTGCTTTACGAGTTCATAAAATTCGCCGTTGAATTCAAACTCCCCTGCTACACGGTCGAAGCCCCGGTTTTGAATCGGATAAGGAATGTTTAAGGGAATTTTAAACTCGAAAGTTTCGAGCTCGGAGTAATCCTCAGCGTCAAGTCGCTGTGCAAGCCTGGTCTTTGCCGAAAAATCGAGACTCCAGAAAAGAACATAATACCCACTCACGTTGAACAGGAAGACAACCAGGAGCAGGATGGCCAGTACCTTCTTCACCGGGGTTTGGGCGTTGGGCGAAATGCTAATTACGAAAAAAATTTCGGGTGGGCAAATAAGTCAACAATGGGCTAACGGGAGAACAGCGCCCTGACGCGATTGATGAAGGCGCGTCTTTTCAGTCTGACCTTGTGCTCATCAAAATATTGCACTTCCTGACCTATCTGGATTTTGTAGACAGTGATCCGGTCCGTAGCAAAACGTTCAAGTACCTTTCCCTCCGTCCCGTCGGGAAGCAGAACAATATCGTGTCTCCCAGGTTTCATGGGTGTTTGGTCCGGGGTCATTAGACCTCCCGGTTTTTCCTGGGGGTTGGCGGGGTATGCCGGAACGTGGGGAATTCCGGACTGCCCATTAATACTTCAGGAGCCGGCCGTGTGACCGTGCCTGGATAAATAAACCCTGAAAAAAAGCCAAAAACGGCTGAATTTGCAGTTGTTACCGCAAACAGGGGGCTAAATTTTTGGCATCGGAAAGTGTTTCTGACAACCCCTGTCAAGGCTCTTGCAGGGGGTGTTGGTGGACTGTAACGTTGCGTATATGACGGGGCTACCGAAAAAAATCAGCGACGAATTTGACAATCGCCACATGGAGTTGGTTTGGGAAGAACTGCGGTTGCGGTTCGGATTCAACGTTGCGGAATGGAAAAAGCTGTTCCGGATTGAGTTTTCCAAGCAGCCTCGCAACGTAACGGAGATCGAGTTTTTCCTCATCTTTGGCAATCGTCACATTAACGATCTGCTCAACCGGTTACTTTGTCGCAGGCTGAATCACCCAACCTTCAACAACCTTGTTTTCTATATTATTGAACGGACGCGTCAACCGTCGAGCAGGGCTAGTTCCGGATATTCGAATCGCCGGGTGATCTCGGGTTGATTCTTATCCTCCACCCTTTTGTCGGTTATCATCTTCGAGATCGTGTACGCATCCATCAGCTTGCTGTCGATAGGTTCGCAAAGGGCAAGGACGTCATCTCTTGTCAGACGCGATCCGATCCAATCCTGTTCATATTCCCTTGGGATGATAACCGGCATTCGCTTCTTGCTGTTGTGAATCTTTTCCATGAGAGAATTCGCGCGCGTTGTGAGCACCGTGTAGGCTGTCTT
>QGUY01000100.1 GCA_003242315.1 Bacteroidota bacterium | reverse complement strand
AGTCCCGGTTTGGTTCCTAGACCCTCTTTCCTATCTTTGCAGTCCTTTTTGCGCGAAGCACGCGCAGAATCCTGAGAAACAAGCACAAATAAGGTATCGGACATGCCTGGAATTATAGGAAAAAAGATAGGAATGACCAGTGTATTCGGCCCGGAGGGTGAAAGCATTGCCTGCACGGTAATTCAGGCTGGCCCTTGCGTGGTTACACAGGTCAAGAATCCCGAAACAGATGGCTATCGTGCCGTCCAGCTTGCCTATGGAGATAAGAAGGAGAAGCACTCCAACAAGGCAGAGATCGGGCATTTTAAGAAGGCCGGTACCGGTCCCAAGCGTGAGGTGGTTGAGTTTCGGGATTTCCGGAAGGAGTTTGAAGGTAAGGTCGAGTTGGGCGCTCAGATCACCGTTCAGGATGTATTTACTGTCGGAGACTATGTCGACGCGGTGGGTATCTCGAAGGGTAAAGGATTTCAAGGTGTTGTTAAGCGCCACGGATTTGGTGGTGTCGGCGAGCAAACGCACGGCCAGCACAACCGGCTTCGCGCACCGGGTTCGATGGGTAACGCCTCTTTTGCTTCTCGGGTCATGAAGGGAAAAAGGCTGGCCGGCCGGATGGGTGGGGATCGCGTTAAGATCACCAACCTGCGTGTGCTCCGGATCCTTCCGGAAGAAAATGTGATCGTCGTTAGCGGCTCGGTTCCGGGCGCAAAAAATTCAACGGTAATACTGGTGAAGTAATGGAGATATCAGTTGTCAAATCCAGTGGTGAAGATACGGGCCGAAAAGTAACGCTTGCCGATTCGGTATTCGGCATTGAGCCCAACGATCACGCTATCTATCTTGACGTGAAGAGCTATCTGGCCAATCAACGCCAGGGCACGCACAAGTCGAAGCAGCGTAATGAAATCAGCGGTTCCAGCAAGAAGCTGAAAAAGCAGAAGGGTACGGGTGGAGCGCGCGCAGGAAATATCAAGAACCCTCTCTTCAGGGGAGGTGGAAGAGTGTTTGGTCCTCAGCCCCGCGACTATTCGTTCAAGCTGAACAAGAAAGTAAAAGACCTCGCCCGCAAATCCGCCCTGGCCTATAAGGCAAAGGACAACGCCATCGCAGTGCTCGAAGATTTTTCTTTCGAGGCACCCAAGACAAAGGAATATCTCAAGTTGCTCTCTTCGTTGTCGCTTGACACCAAGAAGACGCTTCTGGTTCTTCCGTCTTCTGACAAGAACATTGCTTTGTCGGCACGCAACCTGCAGCGCGCAATGGTAACGACCGCTGAGAACATCAATACGTACGACGTCATGAATGCCGACGCCCTGATCTTCGTAGAGAGCTCGGTGGAAAAAGTAGTGAACCTATTAAATAAGGAACAATGAGCGTCCTCAAGAAGCCTTTGGTAACTGAAAAGGTGTCGGCACTGAATGAAAAGGGCCGCTACGGTTTCATTGTCGATATCAATGCCAACAAGGTAGAAATCCGCAAGGCCGTCGAAAAGATGTACGGTGTCAACGTGAAGAGCGTGAACACCATGAATGTGATGGGCAAGGTTAAGGCTCGTTACACGAAGACAGGTTTGCAGATAGGCAGAAGACCTAACTATAAGAAGGCGATCGTAACCCTGGCGGAGGGTGAGGTGATCGATTTTTACAGCAACGTATAACCCGAGATTCAATAGATCATGGCGTTGAAGAAACTCAAGCCGGTAACTCCCGGAACGCGGCATAAGCTGGTGGCGTCGTTTGACGACATTACTGCTACCCGTCCGGAGAAGTCGCTGGTCGTGACCCTGAAAAAAACGGGGGGGCGGAACAACAGCGGAAAGCTGACCATGCGCTACATCGGTGGTGGTCACAAACAAAAGATGCGCATTATCGACTTCAAGCGCCGCAAGTTTGGTGTGCCGGCGACGGTTAAGTCGATTGAATACGATCCGACGCGTTCCGCACGGGTTGCTCTTTTGTATTACGCCGATGGCGAAAAGTCATATATCCTGGCGCCTGAAGGTATCAAGGTGGGACAAACGATCGTATCAGGGCCGGACATTGCACCGGAAGTTGGCAACGCGCTTCCGCTTTCCAAGATCCCTCTGGGTACCATCATCCATAACGTGGAGATGAAGCCCGGAAAAGGAGGAGCCATTGCGCGCAGCGCCGGTTCATTTGTTCAGTTGCTGGCTCGCGAAGGCGGCATGGCAACGTTGAAAATGCCTTCCGGCGAAATGCGCAACGTACTGGATACCTGTATGGCGACGATCGGTACGGTATCCAACGCTGACCACATGAACGAGAGCTGGGGTAAGGCCGGTCGCAGCCGCTGGCTCGGCATCCGTCCTCGTACGCGCGGTGTCGCCATGAACCCCGTGGATCACCCGATGGGTGGCGGTGAAGGTCGCGCATCCGGAGGTCACCCGCGGTCACGCACAGGCTTGTACGCTAAAGGAAAGAAAACGCGTCATCCGAATAAGTATTCGGATAGACTCATCATAGCCAAGAGGAAGAAATAATGGGACGTTCGATTAAAAAGGGACCTTACTGTGACTTCCGCCTGCTGAAGAAGGTGGAGGTTATGGAAAAATCGGGCAAGAAATCAGTCATTAAGACCTGGTCCAGGCGGTCGACCATTGTGCCTGAGTTGATCGGTCACACATTCGCCGTGCACAACGGCAATAAGTTTATCCCGGTGTATGTAACCGAGAATATGGTTGGACACAAGTTAGGGGAGTTTGCCCCGACTCGGGTGTTCCGTGGCCACTCAGGCAATAAACCCAAGTAACCATGGAAGAGGCTGTAGCAAAAAAGACTAAACGATCGGTACTAAAAAGAGAAAAGATCGCGGCGCGCAAAGAAGCTGCGCGTACCGGAGCTGTAACCGTCAGCCTGAGAAACGTGCCGACGTCACCGCGCAAGATGCGTTTGGTGGCTGACCTCGTTCGTGGTCAGCGCGTCAGCAAAGCGCTCAACATACTCAAATACGAGCCGAAGGCAGGTGCCGCAAAAATTGAAAAGCTCCTGCTGTCAGCTATCGCCAGCTGGGAAGCCAAGAACCAGGACACGCGCATCGAGGAAGCCGATCTTTACATCAGCCGCATTTGGGTCGACTCCGGAAGGATCCTTAAGCGACTGAGGCCTGCGCCGCAGGGCAGAGCTCACCGGATTCGCAAGCGTTCGAATCACGTAACGCTGGTACTTGACAGCATGAAGAAGGCGAATGCGGTGGAAACAGTAGAAGCGGTTGAAGAAGAAAAGGAAACCAAGTAATAGATGGGACAAAAAGTCAATCCTGTAGGTCTGCGCCTGGGCATCGTACGTGGTTGGGATTCCAACTGGTACGGAGGCAAGTCGTTCTCCGACAAGCTGGTCGAAGACCACAAGATCCGTGAGTACGTGGCCGCGCGTATCCCGAAAGGCGGGATCGCAAAAGTGGTGATTGAGCGCACGCTCAAGCGGATCACACTCACCATCCACACGGCACGTCCTGGCGTTGTCATCGGCAAGGGCGGTACCGAGGTGGACAAGATCAAGGAAGAGTTGAAGCAGTTGACGCACAAGGATGTGCAGATCAATATTTTCGAGATCAAGCGACCCGAACTCGACGCGAAGCTTGTAGGTGAAGCTATCGCACAACAGATCGAGGCGCGGATCTCATACAAGAGAGCAATGAAGCAGGCCATCGCTTCTGCCATCCGCGTCGGAGCTGAAGGTATCAAGGTGAAGGTTTCCGGTCGCCTCGCCGGCGCTGATATGGCCCGCACCGAACAATACAAGGAAGGTCGCATTCCACTGCACACACTGCGCGCTGACATCGACTATGCTGTATCAGAAGCGCAGACGGTCTATGGAAAGATTGGAATCAAGGTATGGATCTTCCGCGGAGAGATTTACGGCAAGCGCGACCTGTCGCCCAACATCGGCATGGTAAGCAACGTGCCGGGCGGCGTTAAGGGCGATAAGCCCAGGCGGCCGGGTCCGCGTTCTGAAAGCCGTGGTGGTGGACGCGGGAAGCGCAAATAAGATTAGTAGGAAGTAAGAATATAAAGTCAGGCACAGATGTTACAGCCGAAGCGAACCAAATTCAGAAAGCAGCAGAAGGGCAGGGTGAAGGGAATGGCGACCCGCGGACATACGATCGCGTTCGGGTCGTTCGGATTGAAATCCCTGGAAGGCGGGTGGATTACGGCCCGTCAGCTTGAAGCTGCACGTATTGCCGTGACGCGCGCCATGAAGCGGGAAGGTCAGGTATGGATCAGAATATTTCCTGACAAGCCCGTGACCAAGAAGCCTGCCGAAGTTCGGATGGGTAAAGGTAAGGGTGCGCCCGAATACTGGGTGGCTGTTGTTAAGCCCGGCACGATACTCTTCGAGGCAGGTGGTGTTAACCTGGCTACTGCGCGTGAAGCGCTCCGGCTGGCAGACGGAAAACTGCCCATCAAAACGAAGTTTTGTGTGAAGCGGGATTACGTTGAATAACATCGCTATGAAGAACGAAGATATCAGAGCGTTGACTTTGGCTGAACTTCGCGAGAAGATCGCGAGCGAAACAGAAGCGTTGCGTAAGCTTCGCTTTGCGCATCAGGTCTCTGCTATTGAAAACCCTATGAAGATCAGGGAAACCAGAAGGCTGATCGCCCGACTGAAAACGGAACTTACGGTCAAGGAATCCCAACAACGATAACGGATGGAAACGAAAAGAAACTTTAGAAAAGAACGGATCGGCAAGGTCGTCAGCAATAAGATGCAGAAGTCGATCACCGTTGCGGTTGACCGCAAGGTAAAGCATCCGATCTATGGGAAGTTCGTCAACCGTACGACCAAGTTCATGGCCCATGACGAGAACAACTCCGCCGGTATTGGAGACACCGTCAGGATCATGGAGACGCGCCCCCTCAGCAAGAAGAAGCGCTGGCGTCTGGTTGAGATCTTGGAAAAGGCGAAGTAGTTAAGAGCATAAAGAAACAGGAATATGATACGCACGGAATCCCGGCTTAACGTGGCCGATAACAGCGGAGCTAAAGAGGTCCTCTGTATGCACGTTTTGGGCGGCAGCGGTAAGCGCTATGCTACCGTGGGCGACAAGATCGTGGTTACGGTGAAGTCGGCAATGCCGAGCAGCCAGGTGAAGAAGGGAACGGTTTCCAAGGCTGTCGTCGTCCGGACTACGAAGGAAGTAAGGAGGAAGGATGGCTCTTACATCCGCTTTGAAGATAATGCGGCGGTATTGCTTACCAACCAGGATGAGCCGCGTGGCACGCGGATTTTCGGTCCCGTCGCACGTGAGCTGCGGGAGAAACAATTCATGAAGATCGTTTCGTTAGCACCTGAAGTGCTCTGAGATTATGGAAAGAAAGTATAACAAGAGACCAAAGCTCGGCATCAGGAAGGGCGATAAGGTCAGAGTGATCGCCGGGAACGACAAGGGCAAGGAAGGCAAGGTGCTCGAAGTGCTTGTGAAGGAGAACCGCGCCATCGTTGAAGGCATGAACCTCGTCGTCCGTCATGAGAAGCCTTCTGCCGGCAAACCTGAGGGAGGTATTAAGCGGACGGAAGCCCCGATTCACATCAGCAACCTGATGCTTATCGATCCGGCTACGGGCAAGCCGACACGCATTGGCAGGAAGCTCAACGAAAAGGGCAAGCTGCAACGATATTCGAAGAAAACAGGAGAATTTATTAAGTGATGGCAACGCCAAGGCTAAAGCAATTATACCTCAAGGAAATTGTGCCGGCTCTGAAAGAGAAGTTCCGGTATCAGTCGATCATGCAGGTTCCCAAGGTGGAAAAGATCTGCATCAACAAGGGAATGGGTGTCGCCGTGACGGACAAGAAACTGATCGACGTTGCCATTGAG
The DNA here is from genome assembly GCA_003242315.1 of Bacteroidota bacterium. Taxonomy (GTDB): domain Bacteria; phylum Bacteroidota; class Bacteroidia; order Cytophagales; family Cyclobacteriaceae; genus ZC4RG29. The sequence continues at coordinate 7,154 of QGUY01000100.1, read as the reverse complement.
GAAATCTCGGCAATTACAGGTCAACGCGCCGTGCCCACAAAGGCAAAGAAGGCGATTTCAAATTTCAAGTTGCGTGAAGGTATGCCTATCGGCGTACGCGTTACGCTCCGCGGTGATCGCATGTATGAGTTCATGGATCGCCTGATGAACATCGCACTCCCCCGCGTGCGCGACTTCCGTGGCGTAAATGCCAGGGGCTTCGATGGTCGGGGTAACTTCACCCTCGGTGTAAAGGAGCAGATCATCTTCCCTGAAATCTCCATCGACAAGGTGAGCAAGATCAGCGGTATGGATATCACATTCGTGACGACCGCCAAGACAGACGAAGAAAGCTATGAACTGCTGAAGGCATTCGGAATGCCTTTCGCAAACAAAAACTAAAGGAGTATATGGCGAAATTATCGGTTATAGCGCGGCAATTGAAGAGGGAACGCATGGTTGCCACGTACGCAGAAAAGCGGAAAGCGCTGAAGGCTGCGGGCGACTACATTGGATTGGACAAACTGCCCCGCAACGCGTCTCCCGTTCGGCTTAAGAACCGTTGCAAGCTGACCGGCAGGCCCAAGGGCTACATGCGGAAATTCGGCATCTGCCGTAACGTATTCCGGCAAATGGCCCATGAGGGAAAGATTCCCGGGCTGACCAAAGCGAGCTGGTAAGCCGGATACGCACGCTTTTGAATAAAACAAAATAACTGAATATCTTTGCAGCCCCGTTTTTGACGGGTTTGCTTTTATAAAAGAGGTAAAAAATGACTGATCCGATCGCTGACTATCTGACCCGATTGCGGAATGCGATAAAGGCCAGACATCGCGTGGTAGACATCCCGGCGTCGAACCTGAAGAAGGAAATAACCAAGGTTTTGTTCGACAAGGGATACATCCTGAACTATAAGTTCGAGGATGGCAATCACGGTCAGGGCAACATCAAAATTGCCCTCAAATACAATGCGGAGACCCGTGAGCCGGCGATTACGCAGCTTAAGAGGGTCAGCTCGCCGGGTTTGCGCCGCTATGCGAGCGTGGCATCCATGCCCCGCGTCATGAATGGCCTTGGCATCGCGGTTTTGTCCACATCGAAAGGGGTGATGACCGATAAGGAAGCCCGGCAACTCAACGTGGGCGGCGAAGTATTGTGTTACGTCTATTAAAAGGAACAGCAGCATGTCGCGAATAGGTAAGTTGGCGTTGCCCCTCCCGTCCGGAGTTACCCTCACTGTAGCGGATGGCGTTGCAACGGTAAAGGGGCCCAAGGGCGAGTTGAAACAGAACATAGATCCTGCATTCACCATCACCCAGGAAAATGGCGTGGTGACCATCAAGCGCCCTTCTGAAGAGAAGCACCACAAGGCTCTTCACGGGCTGTACCGCGCATTGCTCGGAAATATGGTGGAAGGCGTTTCCAAGGGTTTCAAGGTTGACCTCGAACTGGTCGGCGTTGGTTACAAGGCTACTGCCCAGGGTAACGTCCTGGAACTCAGCCTTGGCTATTCGCACAACGTTTTTGTGGCACTTCCCCCGGAAATTAAAGTGAAGACCGCACAGGAAAAGGGGCAAAATCCCCTGATCATGCTGGAAGGAATAGATAAGCAGTTGCTCGGCCAGGTGGCAGCAAAAATTCGCTCCCTCCGTAAGGTTGAACCCTACAAGGGTAAAGGAATCCGGTTCGTGGGAGAACAGGTACGCAGGAAGGCTGGAAAGGCTGCTGCGAAGTAATTAAGGTAACGGCATCATAGCATAAAACAGATACTATGGCAGGCAAGTCACTCAGCAGGCGAAGAAGGATCCGGTATGGTATCCGCAAAAAAGTGAGCGGAACCAGTGAAAGGCCGAGGCTTTCCGTATTCCGGAGTAACCGGGGCATTTACGCCCAGCTGATCGACGATACGAAGGGCGTAACCCTGGCCGCTGCGTCAACAGCAACGATCGGTGAGAAATCACTGAACGTTACGACCTCGAAGGCGGTAGGCAAGAAGCTGGCCGAACTGGCGCGTTCTTCAGGCATTGAAAAAGTGGTGTTTGATCGCGGTGGATACCTGTATCACGGCAACGTGAAGGCGCTCGCAGAGGGTGCGCGCGAAGGTGGACTTGTCTTTTAAGGAGAAATTGAAGTATTGAATCATTGAATATTTACCAGGATTGGATAACAGAGTATGTCAGTTAGCAACATCAGCACGGTAAAGGCAAGCGAAATCGACCTGAAGGAACGGGTTGTTGCCATCCAGCGTGTCGCGAAGGTGGTAAAGGGTGGCCGCCGTTTCAGCTTCGCCGCCATCGTGGTGGTGGGTGACGGCAACGGTGTGGTCGGCTATGGCCTGGGTAAGGCAAACGAAGTCACCGACGCTATCACCAAAGGCATCGATGATGCGAAAAAGCACCTCGTTAAGGTACCGATCATTCGCGGCACGGTTCCTCATGAAGCGATAGGCAAGTTTGGTGGCGGCCTCGTGCTCCTAAAGCCTGCCTCGCCCGGTACTGGTGTAATAGCCGGAGGTGCCATGCGCGCCGTGCTGGAAAGTGCCGGCGTTCACAACGTGCTTGCAAAATCGAAGGGGTCATCCAATCCTCACAATGTTGTGAAGGCGACTTTCAAGGCGCTCACGAGCATGCGGGACGCACATACTATTGCGCGCAACCGCGGCATTCCTTTGTCAAAGGTATTTAACGGCTAGAGTGATGGCTAAAATCAGGATAACACAGGTTCGCAGCTTGATCAATCGGCCTGAGACGCAGGTAAGAACCATAAAAGCATTGGGTTTGGGTAGAATCAACCGCACGGTAGAAGTTGAGTTGACGCCTCAGATTCAAGGCATGGTACGGAAAGTACATCACCTGGTCACGGTAAAAGAAGTTTGAAGATGAAATTGCACACACTCAAACCCGCTAAGGGATCGGTACGGTCGAATAAGCGCCGTGGACGTGGCCAGGGATCAGGTGGTTCTACAGCTGGTCGCGGTCACAAGGGTGCCAAGTCGCGCTCCGGGTATTCGCAAAAGATCGGCTTTGAAGGTGGCCAGATGCCCCTGCAACGCCGGGTTCCCAAGTTCGGATTCAAGAATCCCAACAAGGAATACTTCAAGGCGGTGAACCTCGATGTGCTGGACGGTCTTGCTGAAAAGATCAGCGCCGATAGCGTGAACGTTCAGACGCTGGTCGACAATGGCATTGTCGGCAAGAACGACCGCGTGAAAATCCTCGGAAGGGGAGAACTCAAGAAGAAGCTTAGCGTGGAAGCCCACGCATTTTCAGCCACCGCCGTCAAGGCAATTGAAGCAGCTGGCGGCACGGTGACAACAGTGAAATAATGAAGAGGTTCTTTACCACCATAAAGAATATTTTCTCGATCGAAGACCTTCGGGTAAGGATCCTGAATACACTCGGCTACCTGATTATTTTCAGACTGGGTTCGTATATCGTCCTTCCAGGCATCGATCCTAATCTGCTCGATGCGGGTGCCACCGGCGGTATCTTCGATCTGATCAATACGTTCCTTGGCGGCTCGTTCAACCGGGCCTCCATTTTTGCATTGGGGATCATGCCGTATATCTCGGCATCGATCATCGTGCAATTGCTCACCGTAGCTTTTGCGCCTTTTCAAAAGATGCAAAAAGAAGGTGAGTCGGGACGCAGGAAGCTGAATCAATACACCCGCGTACTTACGATCGTCATCACTGGCTTTCAATCGTACGGCTATATCAAGGGAACGATCGATGCGGAAGCTATCCTGAGGCCTGGGTTCTTTTTCTATTTCAGTTCGATCATTATCCTGATCGCCGGCACCATGTTCTGCATGTGGCTGGGCGAGCGGATAACAGATAAGGGTATCGGAAACGGAATTTCCATGCTGATCATGATCGGCATAATCAGCCGTTTCCCGGGTGCTGTCATCGCTGAAGCGGTCGACAAGCAAATTTCAGGTGCGCTGATCCTGATCGTGGAGTTCCTCGCATTGTTCCTGGTGATCGTCGGCACGATCATGCTGACGCAGGCTGTGCGACGAATACCAATACAGTATGCGAAGCAGGTCATCGGCAACAAGTTGTACGGTGGCAAAAGGGAGTTTATCCCAATGAAATTGAATGCCGCCGGTGTCATGCCCATCATCTTCGCTCAGGCGCTGATGTTCATACCCGCACTGCTGGCGGGTATATGGCGTGAAACCGATATAGGGGCGTACATCGGATCGACGTTCTCCGACTTCACGTCGTGGCAGTACAATCTGTTGTTCGCAGCACTAATCCTGATCTTCACGTTCTTTTACACGGCGATCACGATCAACTCGAACGACATTGCAGACAGCTTGAAGCGAAACGGTGGATTTATCCCCGGAATCAAACCAGGTCGGCAGACGGCTGACTTTATTGATACAATACTATCCCGGATCACTTTGCCGGGTTCCATCTTCCTGGCCATCATCGCCATCCTGCCTGCGTTTGCGGTCAGGGCCGGTGTGGGCCAGAACTTCGCCCAATTTTACGGTGGCACTTCATTGCTGATCATGGTTGGGGTTATTCTCGACACGCTCCAGCAAATTGAAAGCTATCTGCTCATGCGTCACTACGAAGGCATGATGAAATCGGGCAGGGTGAAAGGACGTTCTCAATTTGCTGCGGCCTGATTACTGGGGATGGTTCATCTGAAGACCCCGGAAGAGATAGAAAAGATCAGGCAGAGTGCGGACCTCCTGGGCCGAACGCACGGCGAGATTGCCCGGCTGATAAAGCCCGGAATCCGGACGATCGAACTGGACCACGTTGCCGAAACGTTTATTCGGGACCATGGCGGGTCGCCTTCGTTCAAAAACTATAACGGCTTCCCCTGGTCTCTCTGCATTTCGGTGAACGACGTTGTGGTTCATGGGTTTCCGGGGCAGTACACGTTGCGGGAAGGCGACATCATCACCATTGATTGTGGTGTCAATCTGCACGGGTATCATAGCGATTCGGCCTACACGTATCCCACGGAGGGAACGCCGGAGGAGACGCTGCTGTTGTTGCATCGGACCCTGGACGCCCTCTACCTGGGAATTGCCCAGGCAAAGGCCGGCAACCGGATGGGAGATATCAGTTACGCCATCCAGACGCATGTAGAACAGTTTGGCTACGGCGTAGTCCGTGAACTGGTGGGACATGGAATCGGCAAGAGCCTGCACGAGGACCCCGAAGTTCCCAATTACGGGAAACGGGGTAAGGGGCCAAAGCTGGTAGAAGGGATGGTAATCGCCATCGAGCCTATGGTAAACCAGGGTTCGAGAAGGGTGGTACAGGAGGCCGACGGTTGGACGATCCGTACGGCCGACCGAAAGCCATCAGCACACTTTGAACATACGGTGGCGATAGGAAAAGAAGGAGCTGAAATATTGACAACGCACAAGTATATCGAAGAAAATTATACGTACAAGTGGCGAAACAAAAGTCAATAGAACAGGACGGAACGATCACCGAGGCACTTTCGAACGCAATGTTTCGGGTGCAACTGGAGAACGGACATGAAGTCCTGGCGCACATTTCAGGAAAGATGAGGATGAACTACATCCGTATTCTTCCGGGTGATCGCGTAAGGCTGGAAATGTCTCCGTACGATTTGACGAAGGGAAGAATCGTATTCAGATATAAGTAGAAAACTGTCGTCGGAACGTCCGGCGTGTAAATAAGAAAGCGATGAAAGTAAAGGCATCCATCAAGAAGCGCAGTGCGGATTGCAAGATCATCCGGCGGAAGGGAAAACTGTACGTCATCAACAAAAAGAATCCGCGGTATAAACAAAGACAAGGATAGTCTGTGAATAAACTATCGATCAGGAACACGAGAAACTAAGATAACATGGCACGCATAGCAGGTGTTGATATTCCGGATAACAAAAGAGGTGAGATCGGTCTTACCTACATTTTCGGTATTGGCAGAAGATCTGCCCAAAAAATCCTGACTGAATCCAACGTCGATTGGAACAAAAAGGTAAAGGATTGGACAGACGAGGAATCCAATGCCATCCGGTCCGTCATTGCCGAAAAGTACAAGATCGAAGGTGTGCTCAAGTCTGAAATTCAGCTGAGCATCAAGCGCCTCATGGACATCGGCTGCTATCGCGGCTTGCGTCACAGAAAAGGCCTTCCGGTTCGCGGTCAGACTACAAAGAACAACGCACGTACGCGTAAGGGTAAGCGCAAGACGGTGGCCAACAAGAAGAAAGCAACGAAGGGTTAATACAATACAGTAAACGATTTCCTAATGGCAGCAGCGGATAAACGCAAAGACAAGGCGAAGAAACGGGTAGTGAATGTTGAGGCAGTAGGCCAGGCACATATCAGGGCTACGTTCAACAATATCATTATCTCCATGACCAATACGGCCGGCCAGGTGATCTCCTGGGCGTCTGCCGGCAAGATGGGCTTCCGTGGGTCAAAGAAGAATACACCCTACGCAGCACAAACCGCGGCACAGGAGTGCGCTCAAAAGGCGTTCGAACTGGGACTGCGTAAAGTGGAAGTCTTTGTGAAAGGTCCTGGCGCCGGCAGAGAATCGGCCATTCGAACGATCCAGATCGCCGGGATTGAGGTTACTGCCATCCGCGACGTTACGCCGCTGCCCCACAATGGATGCCGGCCGCCGAAGAGGAGGAGGGTGTAATAGGTGTAATAGAGGTAATCGGTAATCAGTAGTCAGTAATCAGTGGGTAATGGTAGAGAGGCGCAACGTGCGCGTCTTCGAATAGACAAAAAAACAATTAGGTAACAAACGTCATTATGGCAAGGTATACAGGGCCCAAGGTCAGGATTTCGAGGCGGTTTAACGAGCCCATTATGGGCGAGAACAAAGCGCTCCAGAAGAAAAACTATGCGCCTGGGCAACACGGTCGAGGCAAGAAACGCAAGCAGTCCGAATACGCCATACAGCTGGCAGAAAAGCAAAAGGCCAAGTACATCTACGGCTTGCTCGAGCGGCAGTTTGCCAAGTTGTTCGTCAACGCCACGAGGAAGAAGGGCGTTACCGGCGAGATATTGCTCCAGATGCTGGAGTCGCGGCTGGATAACCTCGTGTACCGATTCGGAATTGCACCTACTCGCAGGGCTGCGCGTCAGCTCGTGCTGCACAAGCACATTACCGTCAACGGCCAGGTGGTTAACATCCCGTCTTTCTCGGTTAAGCCGGGCGAGAT
>QGUY01000099.1 GCA_003242315.1 Bacteroidota bacterium | reverse complement strand
TAAAAGTAAGGGTACATGGGACGCGAGCCTCGCATTGTTGAGAAAGTCTTCAACAAAGGCAAGCGGAATGAAAAGAAGATGAAGGTGGAGCTGTTTCCCTGGGAAAAGCTGGATTATGTCGACAAGGTACGAGCCGCCTTCAAGATCAAATAAATACTAACAACCCGATTCCAGTAAAGCTGCCTGCGAAAAGCGGGCAGCTTTCTTTTTTCTCTCTTCTTCTTACTTTGGTGTTATGAATGTTGATGCACTAAGCGAACTCATAAAAAACAGGAGATCTGTTTTTCAGGCAGAATACTCCGGCGAGCCCGTGGATGACGCCGTGATCGAGCGTATGCTCGAGAATGCAAACTGGGCGCCCACACACAAGATGACCGAACCCTGGCGCTTTATCGTTTTTAAGGGAGAGGGAATAAAGACGCTCGCACGTATCCAGTCGGAGTTTTACAAGACATACACAACGGCCGACGGAACATTCCGCGAAGATCGGTATCGCAATCTCCAGGAGAAACCTTTCCTTTCTTCCCACATTATCGCCGTGATCATGAAGCGTGATCCCTCGGAATCCGTACCCGCTATAGAAGAAGCCGCCGCCGTATTTTGTGCCATGCAGAACATGCAACTCACAGCAGCTGCCTGCGGCGTGGGCTGCTACTTCAGCACCGGCGGCATAACGTATTTCGACGGCGCCGCAGCGCAGTTTGGATTCTCTGGGAATGACGTGCTGCTTGGATTCCTGCATGTCGGCATTCCGAAGACACCGCCGCGGGAAGGGAAGAGGAGGCCTATCTCGGAGAAAACGAAATGGGTTACTTCTGACACCTCTTTATAAGGATCTATTCAAACCCTCATTCTGTCGTTTACCGAAAAAGCAGGCACGTTTTTGGTATTCATACCGTGAGGCAGGCCTGATTTGCCTAATTTCAAAGTTACAGCCACCAAATTTTTTGCCATGAGACCGTTATTGTTGATTCTGATGCTTTTTTCTTTATCCGCTTCCTTCGTCAGAGCCCAGGTTGTCGGAAAGCAATTTCCTGCCATGGAGGCGGAGACAATTGAAGATAAGAAGGTTATGTTGCCCGGCGACGTCGCAGGCAAATACACGCTTCTCGGTCTTGCCTATTCAAAGAAATCGGAGAATGAACTTAACTCCTGGTTCCAACCGGTCTTCGAAAAGTTTATCCAAAAGAATAAAGGTTTGTTCGAATCTTTCGGCTACGATGTGAATGTGTACTTCGTGCCCATGTTTACCGGCGTGAATGCTGCTGCTACCGGCACGGCAAAAAAGAAGGCAGCAAAAAACATCGATCCCAACCTGTTGCCCTACATCCTGTTTTACAAGGGCGAATTAAAGCCGTATAAGGATCAGCTGGATTTTGAAAAGAAGGACATCCCCTACTTTTTCGTCCTCGACGAATCCGGAAAGATCGTTTATGCCACTTCCGGAAAATACTCTGCGAAGAAGATGGATGAGATTGAAAGTGTTCTGGAATAGTGCAACAGCAAGCCGGAGCACCCGATATCAATTGAACTCCATTACCTGCTCAATATCTTTGAGCAGTTCCTTTTCGGAAGCGATATTCCTGGGTGCCTGAGGTTGTGCAACTGTAATACGAAGAGCACGCAGGCCGATAGCTCCCGGTAACTCTTCGAGCTCGAGGTCTTCGACTTCTCCCGTGATGAGCTTTTTACTGCGGAGGTGGCTAAAATATTCTTTATACTCCTGCGCCATCCTGGGCTGGCTGTATACGATAGCGATCTTGCCGGGCTGAGTGAGACGCTGCATGTCGTCCTTTTCATCCTTGATACGCGCCTTATCGATCCGCTTCTTGATTATCTCATAACGGATGTCATATGCGCCGTCCACGTCAAAACGCCTTTCATCCGCACGGAAACGAATTGTCACCGGCTGATCGTGAACAAGTATAAGCTGCGTTATATCCAGCGGTGTCTTGAGTTCGGGGCGGATCAAAGCCATCTGCTGTTCCACGGAACACATCAGGATAAGCTGCCAGAGACGGAAGTTACGAAGGTAGAACTCGTTAAACTTCCTGTCCTGCACGAGTGAGTCGCCCAGGTAGAGCGTAAACTCGACGCCATCGGTTTTGTATTTTTCGAAGTAGTGCGGGAACATCCGCTGTGCACTCTCTTCAGCCTGGTCGATAATATCGGCAACAAACGAGTTGATCTTGTTCAGGCTATCTTCAAACGCACCGCGCCGTTTATACACAACACCAAATTTTGGATCGAGTTGCGACTTATACTCCTGAATCCACTTGCCCAATGTCGGGTCTTCCGCAAAGTGATCCAGCACCGGATGAATTTCACCTTTAAGGAATTCCAGTATTCTGATCTCGTCGCCTGAAGAAAGGTGTCCATTGGTTAGCGCCAGGTGTTTGCCTATGCGGAAGATCAGTTCGTCAAGCAAAGGCAGACTCGCCTTGCCAGAAAGGTGACCGAGAACAGTGGCGGCCATCCGGAGATTCTCCTGGAGGTCGAGCTGAATGGCAGCATTGCGTTCCCGGGATGAATTGCGGATGTCAATCATTCCGAAGAATGGATAGACATTGCGAAATACGATTTCTTCCAACCGCGCAGTGGGATCAGTCCTTCGCTGATTCAACAGCCGAAGTCCCGCCTGGAAAAAGCGCCATTGTACCGAAGGATGGATAGCCGTGCACTCTTCCTGGATGAGGGCACGAATACCTGTTTCCATTTCCGCTTTGGCGCGCTTCACGGCCACCGTGAACATTGGCAGCGCGTTTTCAAGCTTTGCTGCACTTGCTGCTGTCAACATGCCGGGACGCGGCGAGGAAAGTTCGAGGAGTCCGATGGTCTCGTCACCATCAACAAGAGGTGAAAGCAAAACGCTTCGTACACCCGCGATCAGGAGGCCATCTTCTATTCTTGTCCGATAAGGATAAGAGGCAACATCGTCAATGGCAATTGAGCGCTTCTCCACCCAGCTTCTCTCATATACCGAACCTGCATAGTCACATCCACCCGGTGCATATCCCGCTACACTCTTCCAGCAATCGCTGGAGCTGCTGTTCAGCACAAGGTTGTTATTGGGATCAAAGTATGCGAGCCCGACCCTCAGGTCAGGTTGTTCCATAATCGAGCGCAGCTTTTGCTGTATGGATCGGAATATGTCCGGGTTGCCAATGGAATCCTTGGCGATAAGTTCGTATTTGATTGCCGACAGCATTTCCTCCTGCGTCACATCCGTGAAGCGCATGATGAGGAAACCGTGAAATTCGAAGTTATCCGGGCGTATGTATTGGAGCAGGAGGTCGAGGTCGTAAATCTTTTCAGTAAGGAATTTGAGAACGTGAGGATCGATTGGCTCCGGCTCGCGTTTGGCAACAATATCACAGAATCGGTTGTCGACCTGGATTTTATAAACCTTTTCCAGTCCCGACTCCCGATCCGTAATGGTGATCAGCATTGGCCGGTTGTAGTCGAGGTCGGGCTTGTAAAACTTCTTCAGGATTTGCAGGCTTGCCTGGAGGGTGGCGGCAACGGCGTATTTTCCACCAGGGACATTTATACAGATGTCCTCGTCCAGATTCCGTCCCGCCAGGAGTTCCTTGAAGGCAGGAGTACTGTAAAAGGGCATTCGGGCAAAGGGTACCACAGCTGCGGCGAGATCGGTGCTTCCCATGGAATAGGGAAACGCCGCGCCCAGCATAAACTCCACCAGGTCCTGATATTCGCCGGGTATCCCGTCCTCCCCAAGGGGCTGCTTAAGAGGGGAGTTTGCGATTCGTTCTAAAAGTTGAGTAGTCCATTCCGATTTAGGCCCATTACTGAGTTTTTTCTCCCAGAATTCAACCAGGCGCTTGAGTCCAAAGACGGAACGGTACGGTACTTTTTCAAATTGGGTATAATCAGTCATATGAGCCTGCATCGCTTGTGTTCCCAAACGTTAAAACCGCATCGCGGGTTCTATCTGGAAGACGCAAGCGGGATACTTTTAGTGCACAGGGATCGAAAATCTTAAATGACTCCCGGTTTCCGGTTAGCCAGCTTCCAACGGTTTTTGGGCCAACTGTGTCTAACGGTTGTAGCGATCATCAATCATGAGGCGTTTATTGTTAGCAGCCGGCGTAATCTTCCTGGTTACGTCGTGCGAAATGGGACCAGGAGATCGTGATCTGCTGCTGATAACCCATCAATTTGATTTCTCGGAAAGTGACCATGGCTGGTCGGGCGACTTTGCGGACTATCCGGTGGGAGATTCCATCAAATACGGGCTCTATTTCGGTCATGACCCTTTACCCCCCAATTTGGGCAATGCCAAAGGGCTGAAGATTTCCGGAACGAACTACAACGACGACCTTTTCATGTTCGTCAAAAAGAAGATCGACGGCCTTAAGCCCTCCACGGAGTATGATGTCTCTTTTCAAATCAAGTTCGCCACCAACGCTGCTAAAACACCGCCAAACATCGATGGATCACCGGGTGAAAATGTTTACCTGAAAGCTGGTGCCGCGCCGATGGAACCCGTCAAGGTGGCGGTCAATGGGCAATACCGAATGAATATCGATAAGGGAAACCAGCTCAGCGGGGGACAACACATGACATTTGTGGGAAATGTGGCTACTCCTTTTGATGGATACTACAACGTTGTCGAGCGCAACAATGACTCTTCCTTCAGCGCCACAACAAACGCCCACGGTGAACTCTGGTTAATTGTCGGTACCGACTCAGGCTTCGAAGGAACAACGACGCTGTACTATACGAGCATCACCGTACTGCTTACGATTGCAGATTGACTCCCACTGCATACTGCCTACTACTGCCTGCTCAATTAAGCTTCAGCTCGGCCTTAAACGCCATCAGATGATTCCACAGCGCCTGGTCCCAGCTCGTGTCGGCATCCCATTTTGTTCCCAGGAAGACGTTGCCTGACTCGATGTGTTTGAAATAGAACTTGAATACCTTCTCGTCCGCCGGAAGGTTTTTTGTAATTGGCTCAGTCCCATCAAAGGCTACGGATGTAAACTCAGCCGCTCCTTTATGGGCATCATAACCCAGCAGTTGGCGTGCGATGGAACCGCGGGCATGAACAAAACGCAGGATGTAGAGAAACCCTTTGGAGCGCAACTCGCGCTCAGACAATCCTGGTTCTGTTAACTGATATTTGAAAGGATAATTCGAGAACAGTTCTGCAAGCCGGGCATCCGCTTCTTCGTCGCCAAACTTTGGTACAGCCAGTTGATCGACCTTCAAATCGATCGCAAAAAATTCGGAGCGTCTTCCCACGATGGGATTGATCGCCAAGTTCGCTTCGGGAAAAGTATTGATCAGAAAATTCTGTCGCGTTAACGTGTTTGCAGCTGTGCGGTATACATGTTTAAGCAACTCGGCAAGATCAGCATGCTCAGCTGTCCATGCCGATTGGCCGGGATCAACGAATGAAGACTTACCGTTAAATGGTGTTATGAGAAACTGGTATCCGCTGACAGACTTTCGCACGAACACAAGGTGAACGACATTCCGTCTCGTAAGGTAAAGCGCAAGCGACCTCGCAGCATCGGGGCCGGCAAGAACGAGGTCCATATCAAACCATCCGATAGCGTCAATACCAGTGTCGGCAAACGACTGCTGAATGATATGCATCTCTTTCGAAGTCAGGCCAGGGGGATAGAGTACGACCGTGCGCGTAGCGAGCAGCTTTTCGGGTAGCGGGCCGTTCGGCTTAAGACCCGAGAGAAATTGATCTTCCGTCTGGAAGACCTGGGCGACAGCCTGGGCCAGCGGCAATGCCAGCGATATAATAAACAGTAATGTCCTCACCTTATCTGAAGTTTAAAAAGGAGAAACGATCCCGGCCGGCCCGCTATTTCATTTTGCCGGAAAAAATCAACCATCGCCAAAAGTTAAGGAAAACATTCCTAAAGTGTATTTTTTCGTACTTTACCTAGTATCCAGGCCTCAACGAACCAATGAATGCATCATGAACCGACTCTTTTTCCTGACTTTCTTTTGCACCGTTCTCACCGCGCAGGCGCAAGTGAGCCCATCGCTTCAAGCCAAAATTGACAAGATGGCGGCAGAGCTCGAACCGAAGGTCATTGAATGGAGACGTCATTTTCATCAGAATCCAGAACTGTCCAACCGGGAATTCAAAACCGCTGAAAAGGTAGCAGAGCACTTGAGATCCCTCGGTATTGAAACCAGGACAGGAATTGCGCATACCGGAGTAGTAGGTTTGCTGAAGGGCGACAAGCCCGGGCCGGTGATCGCATTGCGCGCTGACATGGATGCACTGCCCGTTACGGAGCGGAACAACCTTCCCTTTAAGTCCAACGTGACGGCAACATACGCAGGAATGGAGACCGGTGTGATGCACGCTTGTGGTCATGATACACACGTTGCCATACTTATGGGCGTAGCAGAGATTCTGGCAAAGAACCGAAATCAGCTTAGGGGGACCGTGAAATTCATCTTTCAACCGGCAGAAGAAGGTCCACCGCCTGGTGAAGAAGGTGGCGCTGAGCTTATGGTTAAAGAAGGCGTACTGGAAAACCCCAAGGTCGATGTCATTTTCGGCATGCACATCCAGTCCATAAGTAAACTCGGCACGATCAGCTACAAAGAGGCCGGGATGATGGCTGCTTCCGATTGGTTCACCATTAAAGTAAAAGGTCGGCAGGCACACGGCGCTGCTCCGTGGATGAGCGTAGATCCGGTTGTAGTTTCTGCTCAGATTATCAACGCGCTTCAGACCATCGTCAGCCGGCAGATGGACCTCACCCATGAACCAGTGGTGGTAACTGTGGCTCGCATTAATGCCGGAATCCGCGAGAATATCATTCCGGAAGAAGCAGTGATGTCGGGCACCATTCGCACACTCGATAAGGAAATGCAGGCCACTGTTCATGAAAAGATAAGACGCATCGCGACTGGTATCGCAGAGACTGCTGGCGCTGTGGCCGAGGTGACGTTCGACGGCAAGACGCCCGTAACCTATAACGACCCTGACCTCACTGCACGCATGCTACCCGCTTTGGAGCGAGCCGCGGGAAAGGATAAGGTTGTGCGAATTAATGCTGTAACTGGTGCTGAAGACTTTGCCTTCTTCCAGGAAAAGGTCCCAGGCTTTTTCTTCTTTGTCGGGGCACGGCCGCCAGACTTAGATCCTAACACCACGCCTTCACACCACACTCCGGATTTCATGATCGACGAATCGGCGCTCATCACCGGACTGAAGGCGATGCTTAACGTGACGCTGCACTACATGTATTCAGCTGGCAAGTAGTTCCGCCGACGGCGCTCATAGCATGCCTCGGCCAAAGAATGAAACCAGCATGGCAGCCAGAAAGAGGATCACCCAAAAGTACAGCAACCGTTTCAGGCGCCGCAAGGATCGCTCGGACGATTGCCTGTTTTCCATAGGTGGGGGCGGTGTGTGGTAAACCTGCGACATCGTACATGCTACTGACGTAATTTCAAACGTAAAAGTTGGCTGGGGGTCTAATCTTCAGAAGAAAATACCGCAATTTTGGCTAGAACTTTTTTACCTAATAACCGTTCGGGTGCTCACGGCCCGCGGAAAAGCCGTTCGTGAAATGAGGGAAACTAAAATCCGAAATATTTCGTAATTAATTTGCACGTCGGGCTGACAGAATTACCGGCCCGATAGTTTGCCCGGTTTTTGCACCACGCAAAGTGGCATTTAATGTATTTCAAATCATTAAGAGATATAGTCATATGAAACGATTCGGTTCACTGCTTTTGGCTGCTGTACTGGGTAGCGGGATCACGGTTGGAACGTACGAACTTCTGGATAAGGACGAGCGCGTGGTCCGGCTGGACTATAGCGACGGCGTCCCTACGGCCCAGGTGGCATATCACGTAAATGAGGCCGGGGAGGTTATACCTCTCGACTTCACCGAAGTGGCAGAAAAAGTCACACCGACCGTGGTGCACATCCGCTCGACGCGAAGCAGGACCACGGCACAGCGTGATCCTCAATATTTCAACCCTTTCCGCGATTTCTTTCCCGACTGGGCGCCTCCGATGAATCGCGGGCCCCTTCAAAGCACAGGCTCCGGCGTGATCATCAATCCCAACGGATATATCGTCACAAATAATCACGTTGTTCAGGATGCGGAAATCGTAGAAGTCACTCTTCACGACAACCGGAGCTTCAAGGCGGAGGTAGTGGGCACCGACCCGGACACGGATATTGCGCTGATAAAAATTGCAGAGAAGGGTCTTCCCCACCTGGCATTTGTGGATTCTGACAAAGCGAAGGTAGGCCAATGGGTTCTCGCAGTGGGTAACCCGTTCAACCTCAACTCGACCGTTACGGCAGGCATCATAAGCGCCAAGGGAAGGGCGATTAACATCATCCCGAGCTCGAGTGAAGGAGGCAGCACAGCAATCGAATCGTTCATTCAAACAGATGCAGCCATCAACCCCGGCAATAGCGGTGGCGCATTGGTTGATCTCTCCGGTGGTTTGCTTGGCATCAACACGGCCATCGCCAGCCCGACGGGAGCATACTCGGGCTATGGGTTCGCTGTTCCGTCGAATATTGTGAGCAAGATTGTCGAAGACCTTCTGAACTACGGTGTTGTTCAGCGCGGATGGTTGGGCGTCAGCATCGCAGATGTCAATAGTCAGCTCGCGAAGGAACACGACCTCAAAGTCTTTGAAGGTTCCTACGTGCAAAGCGTCTCAGAAAACAGCGCTGCCGCCGATGCTGGCATCAAGCCGGGCGACGTTGTCGTGAAGATCGATGGGCTGAGAATACCCAACAACTCAGCGCTGATCGAGACCATAGGACGTCATCGTCCCGGCGATAAAGTTAAAGTGACCGTCAACCGAAACGGCAAGGAGCTCGACTTCGACGTGGTACTCAAGAACCGGAAGGGCGAGGTCGCTGCTGTGAAGGTTGAGGAACGTAAAGGCCTGGCTGCGCTGGGCATCACGGTGGAACCGGCTGAGCCGAGTGTATTGAAGAAGCTTGATCTCAAGAATGGAGTGATTGTCACAAGCAGAGGTACCGGCAAGGTTGCGCGTTACACCGACATCCGCGAAGGCTTCATCATCACCAAGGTGAACGATACACCAGTGAATTCACCGGAAGATCTCAACAAGGCTTTGGAAAAAATCAAAGAGGGTGAAATAGTAACGCTCTCGGGAACTTACGAAGACTTCCCAAGGGAGTTTCTATATTCATTCAGAAAGTAAACAATAACCCCTATGCTATATGAGCAGGAGACTTTTTAAGAAAGGTGAGCGAGTGAGAAGCAAAATCGATGGCAGGGTGATGGAAGTACTCCGGTACATCCGGAACAAAACGGTGGAGGTCATGTGGTTTGACCTGGAAAAGAAAGAAGTCAGGAAAAACAGAGTCCCGGAGGATATGCTCTCCAGGGCCGCATAAATCAACCAGGGACCAGGATAACATCCTGGTCTTTTTGTCTGATCGATAATACCACCGTACAGGAGGTCCTGCGGACCGCTGTACGGTAAAAGAAACATTGTGCTACCTTTGCGGGTAGAAAAGAGAGGAGCGCCATCAAGAAGTTTGATATTCCGGTTTATTACCGGTCATCCATTACGGGCCGGATTAAGGAGATTCGCAGAATGCGGGATCCCCGCAAGCAGGATTTCACGCCCAGCTGTCTGGATTTCGGACCCGTAGCATTTTATCTCGCTCGTCACTTCGGATTTTGCTACGGCGTAGAAAACGCCATCGAAATCAGTTACCGGGCACTTGATGAAAATCCCGGCCGACGCGTCTTCCTCCTCAGTCAGATGATCCATAACCCCGAAGTCAACAACGATCTGCGTAACCGGGGAATTAAGTTCATCATGGACACCGATGGCACGCAATTCATCCCCTGGGAGGAAATTCTTCCTGACGACATCGTTATCATACCTGCGTTCGGTACTACACTAGAAATAGAAGAGCGCCTCCGGCAGCGAGGCGTTCAGGTAGAACAATACAACACTACCTGTCCGTTTGTCGAGAAGGTATGGAACCGATCAGAGAAACTTGCCGATGCGGGTTATACCATCATTATTCACGGCAGGCCGCGACATGAAGAAACACGCGCGACATTCTCGCATAGCGCCAGCCACGGTCAATCCGTGATCGTTCGCGACTTAACAGAAGCGAAGCGTCTCGGTGAGTACATCACAGGCCAGCGACCATATCACGAATTCTATACCGACTTTGCGCAGCGTTATTCAGAAGGATTTCAACCGGAGAAACACCTGCAACGCGTCGGTGTTGTAAACCAGACCACCATGCTAGCCACGGAAACACAGGAAATAGCAACCTACTTCCGTGAGCTCATGATCAAAGTATACGGCGCGGAGAATCTTCGCGAACATTTTGCCGACACGCGCGATACCTTGTGCTATGCCACGAACGATAACCAGGAGGCTACTTACAGGCTATTGGAGACACCTGCTGATCTCGCAATTGTGGTAGGGGGATATAACAGCTCCAATACATCGCACATCGTCGAGCTCTGTGAACGCGCGTTCAATACCTATTTCATTGAATCCGAGCGAGAGATTGCGTCACCTTCTGAAATCCATCACTTCAACATCCACACCAGGGAACGGCAGGTCTCAACGGGATTTCTGCCACAGAAAGAAAAGGTCCGCATTGTCCTTACGAGCGGCGCCTCATGCCCGGACACCCTGGTAGACCGGGTTATCCTGAAGATTTTATCTTACTATCCGGAAGCGACACCGCTTGCAGAAGTGATGCAGGAAATGGAAACAACCTGAGTTGCGTTAAGGTGTCACCCAATGCTTCCCGCTGGCGCTCTTTCGAATTGCGTCAATCACTTTCATGTTGGCAACCGCGTCATCCAGGCTGGTAGGAACTGCCGTGTTTTCAAGAACCGCGCGGGCAAACGCGTCGGCCTGAATGGTGTACTGGTCGCATACATCGAAAGTAATTGTGTTCGTTCCGGTCTGATCGTGGTGCCAAAGTCGCGTGGGCTTATCCGGAGGAGCGTTGAACGGAATTTCAATTTCAATGCGCCCCTTGTTTCCGAAAATGTTCACGCGTTGATAGGGATGCAGTTGGGTGGCGCACGTAAACGTGGCGGTACCGTTTTCGAATTCCAGCATTCCCGAAGTCAGGATGTCGGTGCCAAGCCCGGGATCTATTTCGATAGCACCAAGTACGCGAGTGGGCTCCGCGTCGAAGATGAATCTCGACAGTGAAATGCAATAGCATCCAATGTCCATTAGCCCACCTCCTCCGATATCGGCTTTATTGCGAATATTCGCCGGGTCAGTGTTGTTGTAGCAGAAAAATGAATGGATGGTTTGTACCTTACCGATCGCCCCGCTTTGCACAAGCTCTTTTGCTTTGACCCATTGCGGATGGAGTCGGTACATAAACGCTTCCATAATCTTGAGATTCGGAAAACGCTGCGCTGCATCACGCAACTGTTCCGCTTCAGCGGCATCCATTCCGATCGGCTTTTCACACAAGACGTGCTTGCCTGCCTCCAGCGCTTTGATCGACCAGGGAACATGGAGGTGATTGGGCAGCGGGTTGTAAATCGCGTCAACATCAGGATCGCTTAGCAGTTCCTCATAGGAACCATAAGCTTTCGGTATTCCAGCTTTTTGCGCGGCTTCGCGCGCACGATCACTTGATCGCGATGAAATGGCGGTCACAACGCCAAGACTACTCCGTTGCATGGCCGGAATCACCTTGTTAAGGCCGATCTTTGCCGTACAAAAAATTCCCCAGCGAAGTTTCATACGTACCGCGATTTATCGGTTGACATCGTCGTACAGGTATTGCCGCTTCAAAGCCATAATGCGGCGATAGGATTTGTCGATTCGTTCCTTCGAGATCTTGCCCGATTGCACAAGATCTTTGATGACACGGTGCACCCGGTCGACCGTGCGTTCCTCGCTTTGCTTAATGTTGTTCGAAAAGGTCATTACATCGATGCCAGCACTGATCGCCAGTTGGATAGCCTGCTCCAGCCCGTAATGCCGCGTGATAGCATGCATTTGCATATCGTCCGAGAAAACTACACCATCGAAGCCCAGCTTCTTTCGCAGCATACCGTCCAGCATGGCGCTTGAAAGCGTACCCGGATGACCTTCAGGATCAAGCTTCCGGTTTACAATGTGCGCAGACATTACCGCATCGACCAGTCCCTGTTCGATAAGATGTTGGTAAGGAACCAGTTCCCGCTCCTCCCAGGTAGCTGTAACATCCGCCATCCCCAGATGCGTATCAGCATCCGAACTGCCATGGCCCGGAAAATGCTTCGGCACAGTGATCACATTTAACCTCCGGTGCTCGCGAATAAAGTCGGCCGCTCTTTCCGTTACGCGTACTTCGTCTGCGGAAAAGGCTCTGCCGAATTTGGCAATAACAGGATTATCGGGATTTGACGCCAGGTCTACGCAAGGCGCGAAGTTGACGTTGAGTCCCAGCCCTGCTAACGTTGCTGCCGTGGTCCTCGCATAGTATCGTACCGTGTCCTTTGTTTCCGCTGCACCCATCTCCGCAGCGGTAACCGAGCGCGGGAATCCGTATTTCGTTTTCAATCGGTTCACTCTTCCTCCTTCCTGATCGATGCACATGAACAACGGGATTGCCGCGGAACTTTGGTATTGCCAGATGACACGGCTAAAGGCATCAAAGGAATTTGTAGGAGGAATATTCTTCTCGAAGAACAGGATGCCGCCGACTTTGCCTTGCTTTACTTCGGCCATGACAGCGTCGTCGATTCCGGTACCCGGCACACCGATGAGGATCATCTGGCCGATCTTGATGTCCAGGCTGTCGACGGCCTGACCCCCGCAAACAAGCACGGGAATCATCATCATGAAGGCGGCGACAATTTTTCTTATTAGCAGCATAGCCTTTCAGTAGCGATCTCGGATTATTTCAAGCAAGCGTTCCATCTGTTCCCTGACGCGACGCGTTGGCACGTGGAAGTTGGTATCATTAGGGAAAAACACAAGGTTTTTCCTTTTCGCGTGACAATATAC
>QGUY01000098.1 GCA_003242315.1 Bacteroidota bacterium | reverse complement strand
AGGTTGTACTCACGAAGCGCCTTGCCGGCATTGAGGCCGAAATCGATTATCTGCATGAGAAAGACTTGCAGATGCATGAAAAACTCTTCGAAGTAACACCAGAGATACCCGAACGGAGCGCAGCCCGCAGGAACAACGCCATCCTTTCCTCCGACGCCAGCGAATTCAGCGAACAACTAGAGGCACTCAGACAGAAGACAGAGCGCCTGATCTCAGCATCCGCCATGGTGAACCACGCGTTCGGACAGCGTTTCGCAGGTGTTGTTGCCGACCGTGAGCGGCTGGCAAATATGCCGACGCTGCAGCCGATCGTAAACTCCAACCTCGACTTCGTTGTGTCGGGCTTTGGCACGCGCATCAATCCTTTTCACAAAGGGAAATACAAACATCCGGGTATCGACTTTGCGGCACCACGCGGCACTACGGTAGTTGCTACTGCACCAGGTCGCGTGACGCTGGTTCGTGAGAGTCGTCTACAGGCGGGGTATGGTACATACATTGAAATCAATCACGGCGGAGGACTCGTCACCCGCTACGCACACCTTCACGAAGTGAAAGTAAAACAAGGTGATAAGGTTGCGAAAGGACAACCCATTGCCACGGTTGGCAATAGCGGTGGATCCATAGCACCTCACCTGCACTATGAAATAATACGAGACGGAAAGCAGGTTGACCCTCTCGGCTATATGATTGAAGGCCTGAGCAGTCATGACTACAACCGGCTTGCCGCAGCGTGTCGTGTTCAGAATCAATCGCTTGACTGATGGCAAGGGCATTTTTTACGTACAACGATGAGACGTGCCGATATGAACCCGTCGTTCAGGATGGAAAGTACTTCCTCAGGAACGCCGGTATTTTTCTCGGCCTGGCCTTTCTTGTAAGCGTTGTGGCCTTCTTTGTGTACAAGGATCAGGCTGTCGCCTTGAGCGAGGAGATCCTTCAAAGCCAGAACAATCGCCACAAGAGTGAGTGGGAAGTGATCGACAAACGCATCGCACAAGCCTCGGCGGAACTGGAAAGGCTGATAGAGAAGGACGACCACAACTACCGCATCATTCTCGATTCTCAACCGCTTGGTAGTTCCATTCGTGACGCCGGTACTGGGGGTAGCGAAAAAATGGACCTTTCCGCCATCCAGGCTTTCCCCGACATCTACGAAGGCTACAAGCGCATCGACAAGCTTGCCCGCCAGGTTGATATCGAGCGGCAGTCGTTTACAGAACTTCATGAATTACTTGAAGAGAAGATGCGTATCTGGGCCTCGCGTCCGGCGATACAACCTATCGACAACCGGCAGCTCGACCGCCTTCACCTCACATTTGGTCCGCGTATGCACCCCATCTTCAGGCGTATAATCGATCACAACGGTCTTGACTTCACCGCATCTCAGGGTACTCCGGTTTATGCGACTGGCGATGGTCGTGTAATCCGTGCCTATCATTCGGAATCGTATGGTAAAGTGATCTTCATCGATCACGGTCACGGATTTGAGACCAGGTACGCGCACCTGTCGGAATTCAAAGCGCGTCCGGGCGATCGCGTGAAGCGCGGACAGGTTATCGGACTTGTTGGAAATACCGGAAACTCCGTGTCGTCACACCTTCACTACGAAGTTCTCTATAAAGGTGAACACATTAATCCGATCAACTTCTTCCAGCGCGACCTGAGCAACTCTGAGTATGAAAGACTTATTCAGGTAGGAAGCCAGCAGTCTGAACCTCTTGATTAGTTGCAGTCGTAAACGCAGATGCAAGGGTTCGCCATACGCCGGAGGCCCTGCCTCTGCATCTTGACCTGCGTCTGAACTAACGGTTTATAGACCGGGCGTAACCCCTTATCGATCAATATTTCTATTGAGTCTCACCGATACCTTTGGTTAGACAGAAAACTTCCTTTTATTTGCCTGCGGCAACCAGTACCTTGACCTATGCGCCTTGCTCTCAGTTTCGTGGCATTCCTACTCCTATGCACGGGACTGTCCAGCCCTGAAGCGACCGCAGGTCTACGAGGCCTTGAAGTGACCGAAGGTCTACTTCGTGGCGACACCATCCCCCCCGTTGACAAACCATCGAAGAAGGAGAAAAAGAAGATTCGGAAGGCTAAGAAGAAAAGAGCAAGACAGGCGTCACAGGATGCTGACACCGTGAAGACGGTGCCGACCCTATCGGCGGATACAATTCCTTCCACCAGAGATACGGTTGTTCTCGATTCCCTTCCCAGGCCCGATACACTCGCGGTAGTTGAAAAGCCTCTTCCGCTCAAGGATACCTTGGTCATCGTCGGTGTGGGAGACATCATGATGGGAACCAACTATCCGGATGACAGCCGACTGCCGCCTGACAACGGCGCATTCCTAATGAAGAGTGTAGAAGAGTATCTTCGCGACGCCGACCTCACGTTCGGCAATCTTGAAGGCGTGCTGCTCGACTCCGGAGGGACGGTAAAGAAGTGTAAGGATCCAAACGTATGCTATGCCTTCAGGAGTCCGGTATCTTATGTAGAGAACCTGACCCGGGCGGGCTTCGACATAATGAGTCTGGCAAACAATCACGCTGGCGATTTTGGCGACGAGGGACGACAAAGTACGATGCGGGTGCTGGACTCAGCGGGTATCGCTCACGCCGGGCAGCTGACCCGTCCCTATGTATTGTACTCCCGCGATGGCATCACCTACGGCTTTACCGCCTTTGCTCCGAACAGCGGCTGCGTGAGTCTTAACGACGTTAAGAACGCACAGTCGATCATAGCACATTTGGATTCCGTGGCTGACGTTGTTATCGTGTCGTTTCATGGTGGCGCAGAGGGCGCGCAGTATCAGAACGTCCCCAGGAAAAGGGAGATATTTCACGGTGAAGACAGGGGCGATGTATATGCTCTGGCGCGCGCTTGGATTGACGCAGGGGCCGACATCGTATTCGGACACGGTCCGCACGTTACGCGCACCGTCGACGTGTATAACGGAAGATTCATTGCTTACAGCCTGGGAAACTTTTGCACCTATCGGGGCATCAACATCGCGGGTGTCAATGGTCTGGCGCCGATCATGAAGGTGCACGTGAATCGTTCGGGAGAATTTTTGAGGGCACAAATCATACCAACCTACCAGACGTACACTGAAGGCGTGCAACCTGATCCGCAGAAGCGCGTCATACGGCTGGTACGGGAGTTGAAGGAAAAAGATTTTCCGGAATCACCGCTTCAGATTGACGATGATGGTTTAATTAATTATATTGCTCAATAACATGGCGTACAAAGAAAAAGAAATCGAAAAGCTTTACTACTCCATCGGAGAAGTGGCTGAAATTTTCAATGTTGCACCATCCCTCATTCGATTCTGGGAATCAGAGTTCGATCTGATCAAACCCAAGAAAAACCGGAAGGGTAATCGCCAGTTTACCCGGGAGGACATCGAGAATGTCCGTACCATCTATCACCTCGTCAAAGAGAAAGGCTTCACCCTTCAGGGCGCCAAAGAGATGCTCAAGCACGACGCACAAGCCGTCAAGGACAAAGTAGAGCTCATCGACTCACTGCGCGGCGTCAGAAAGTTCCTTGTCGATCTGCGCGACAATCTTCGCTAACGGGCTATTGGATTTTAGGCCGGAACGCTGAATATTAGCGCCGGCATGGATCAGTCAAGACTCTCTCTCCTTGCGCTGCATTTCATTCCAGGCCTCGGCGACTACCTCATTCGGCAGCTCGTTGGATATTGCGGCTCAGCCGAAAAGGTGTTCCAAACTCCCAGGGGGAAACTTCAAAAAATTCCCGGCATCGGGCGTAAGACGGCGATGCTGATCCAGACCGGATCAGCCTTTGCCCGCGCCGAGCAGGAGATCAGGAAATGCGAACGCAACAATGTTACTTTGGTGTTTTTCACCGATGCAAACTACCCGCGTCGCCTGCGCTCCATCGACGACGCTCCCACCCTGCTGTATCTCAAGGGCAACATGGATCTTGATGCGGCGAAGACCGTAGGCATCGTAGGCACACGAAGATCCACCAACTACGGAAGGCATTGTATTGAAGAGCTTGTCAACGGACTAAAGCCTCTCAAGCCTCTTATCGTTAGCGGTCTTGCATACGGCATCGACATCTTGGCACACAGGCAGGCGCTTGACTGCGGGCTTCCAACCGTGGGTATTCTTGGCAGCGGTGTCGATGTGATTTACCCATCCGTACATCGCGAAGTTGCCATGCGTATGGAAGCCGAGGGAGGACTTGTCAGTGAACTCCCGCTGGGCACCAAGCCCGATGCGCACAATTTTCCGGCACGTAACAGGATTATCGCGGGACTGTCCGATGCTCTCGTCGTGGTCGAAGCGGGTGAAACCGGCGGTGCGCTCATCACCGCTGACATTGCAAACAGCTACAACAAGGATGTGTTCGCCTTTCCCGGGAACATTGGACAGAGTTATTCCTATGGCTGCAATCAGCTGATCAAAACCAATAAGGCGTCGTTGATCACTTCCAGCGCCGATCTCGAGTACATGATGAACTGGAACCAGGAGTCACCGCAAGAGCCTCAACCCTCTTTGAATCTCGACGAGTTCGAAGAAACCGAACGAAAGGTGTTGCTTACACTGCACGAAAACGGCGGAACGCTGGTGATCGATGAACTCAGCTGGAAATCCAACCTTCCCATCCCACAGCTGGCATCCATCCTGTTGACATTGGAATTCCGCGGAGCAGTCCAGTCGTTACCCGGAAAGCTGTTCAGGCTCGTCCGTTCGCGGAAGTAATTTGTGTTGGTGCCGTTCGCAGGGAGGTAATCGGTATCAGTGCCTACTCCTTAGTCACCTCCGGTCCATTACACCGCTCCTTGATCACCTCATAGGCATGCACATCGCCCAACTCCCCGGCCTTACTCAGGTCGAGACAGCCATTTTTCAAGTCGCCAAACTCGAGGCGTACAATGCCGCGCATGTAGTAGGCATCGTGGTTGGAAGGATTGATCTCGATTATCTTGGTACAGTCAGTTATCGCATCCTCGTAAGCTTGCAGGTATTGCCGTGCCTTGCCTCGATTGAAGTATGCTTCAATATAGTTTTCATTGATGCTGATCGCTGCCGAGAAATCCGAAATTGCACCATAGTAATCCTGGAGTTTCATTTTCACGTTCCCACGGGCGAAAAAGGCTTCTGCAAAGCGGGGATTCTTTTCGATCGCCATGTTGTAGTCTTTCATCGCTCCATGGCGATCATCGAACGCGTCTTTGATGTTACCCCGAACGTAATAGGCCTGGGCAAAATTCTTATCGATCTCAATCGCTTTGTTGAGATTCAGGAGCGCCTCCATATACTCACGTCGTTCGTACAGTTCCCTTCCTTTCTGCGTGTAGTCCTTTGCGCTCTGGGCTTGTACTGCAAGGGATATCAGGGTGCAGATTGCCGTAACCAAAAATTTCATCTGTCGAAAACGGTATGCTAAAAAGTAGTATACCAATTTAACCCTTATTCCGGCAGGAATTGGTAGGGTGTAACATTTTCAGCGGTTTGGGAAAATTTCAGGTACCATACGAAGCGCCGTAGCCAGCTGCTCCTTATCCAGGCCTGTTTCCTCGCCGTGTTGCTCTAATACCGCAATGATAGTTTCCGTTGCGACGTTACCGACCAGCTTGTCTTCCGCCATGGGACATCCGCCATATCCCATCAGAGCGCCGTCAAAGCGTCTGCAACCTGCGCGATAGGCCGCTTCTACCTTCGCAGCGGCGGTGTGAGGCGTAGAATGCAGGTGGGCGCCAATTTCGACATTGGGATATTCCCTGGAAATTGCCGCAAAAAGATCTGTGACCTGCTCAACATCAGCTTTTCCAACGGTGTCTGCAAGCGACACGACAGCGGCACCCATGGCCACAAGGATTCCTGTAAACTGGAGGACGATATCACTATCATATGGATCGCCGTACGGATTGCCAAACCCCATGCTGATGTAGACCACAAGATCTTTTCCATTGGCGGCAGCGATCTCTCCGATCTGATCGAGTTCATTCAGGGAATCGGAGATGGATTTGTTGGTATTACGCTTTTGAAATGTCTCCGAAATCGACATCGGATAGCCTATCCGTGATATGGCATCGAATGCGCATGCGTCTTTTGCACCGCGGACGTTGGCCACGATGGCCAGCAGCTTGCTGCGGCTTTGCTTCCAATTGAGACCGCTAACGACCTCGGCCGTGTCGCGCATTTGCGGGACGTGCTTTGGCGAAACAAAGCTCCCGAAGTCAATTTCGTCAAAACCCACCTTCAGCAGCTGGTTAATATAGGCAATCTTTGAGGCCGTTGGGATAAACGACTCAATGCCCTGCATGGCATCCCGTGGACATTCGATAATCTTCATAATCTTTCGACGAATGTAATCATAGAAAAAGCACAATTCACGGTAACCCCGGCGTCAAAGGCGAAATATTATCAATAACCGTCCCCTAATGCAGTTCGTCTCCCGAACCACCTCAAAAATGCTGGAATCATCATATATAGCGGTGCCGTGTAGCGCTATGCTGCATGGATGCCAAAACCCCTAAACATGCCTCTTCCTGAGTATACCGGCCCCTTGGGCGTGAAGCGCGCGGCCCACCTGCTGCGTCGTGCCACGTTTGGCGCCACGCGTCAGGATATCGACAATTTTGCTGCACTGACTCCGGCGCAGGCGATTGCACAACTTTTCCGGCAAACACTGCCTGACCCTGCGCCTCCCGTAGATCCCGCAACAAACACTGAATGGGTAACAACTGGCGTCACCAACGCGAACAGTAGTGACGAAGAGCTGCAGGAATATTTCAAACGCTGGTTTATCGGGCAAATGCTCGCTGTCGGTGTGGCGCCATCGCAGGCATTGGCGTGGTCAGCCCGTGAAAAGATGGTGTTTTTCCTGCATACTCATTTCACAGCCATCCAAAGCAAGATCAACAGCAGCCGGGCACTTTATTTTCAAAACCAACTCTTCCGCCTGTTCGCGCTGGACGCAATGAACGCTGACCCGGAAGTAAACTTCAAGACACTGACGAAAAAGATCAGCGTTGATAATGCGATGCTTCGCCTTCTCGACGGAAACCTGAACGTGAAAGGTCAGCCTAACGAGAATTATGCCCGCGAACTTCTCGAGCTATACAGCATTGGGCGTGGACTCGAAGGTGCATTGCCTCCGGGTACCGGCGAAGGGGACTATGTCGTGTATCGCGAAGAAGATGTCCGCGAGGCGGCCCGCGTGTTATCCGGATGGGAATTCGATGAAGACTTTTCCACGATAGATCCGGACACGAACCTGCCGAGGGGTCGCGTGAGGGGGTCGGTCAACAATGCGAGCGCACACGATAACGGTCCGAAAGTCTTTAGCGACCGATTCGGCAATGCCACAATTCAACCAGACCCAGCGCTACTTAACGGAGGAAATCCGACAGAGGCGAGCGCCCTGGATGAAATCAGCCAACTCATCGAGATGATCTATGCGCAGCCTGAAACGGCGCGTCACATATGTCGCAAGATCTATCGCTTCTTTGTCTTTGCTCCCCACGATCCTGTCAGCGCCAATGCCATCGAGTCGTCCGTAATCTCCGAAATGGCAGACGTCTTCGTTTCCAGCGGTTACAAGATCCAACCCGTTGTGGAAAACCTGCTGCGCAGTCAACATTTCTATGAGGCTGCCGCCGGGCTTGGCGACGACAACTTCGGAGCGATTATCAAGTCACCGCTCGATCTGGTGACAGGAACGCTGCGGTTCATGAACGTACCCATTCCCGACATGTCTTCCCCTTCCCAGTTCTATGAAGTCACGGGGATGATTGTCGACCAGATCAATAACATGGGTATGTCGTTCTACGAACCCTTTGATGTCTCCGGTTACGATGCGTACTGTCAATATCCGGTTTATCACCGAAGCTGGATTACCGTCAACTACCTCACGCGTCGCTACGATTTCATTCGATCGTTGGTCAATATCACAGAGCCTGGCATGTTAAAGGTGCAGGCTGTAGACTTCTTCACGTCGACGTTCCCCAACGCCACCATCGCCGACGCCCGCTCACTCGTCATTGAACTTGCGCGATACATTCTGCCGGTTACCGACAACCTGACTTTTGATCCGGATCTAGACGACAACGCTACCATTACCGCAGAGCGTATGAACTACTTTCTGCGGGCCTTTCTGTCGGACATCTATCCACCGGGAACGGAAGAGGCTAACTGGACTTCGAACTGGAACACGCAGAGTAACATGGATACCGTTCGCGGACAGCTCGAGAACCTTTTGAACGCCATGATGCAGTCGCCCGAGTATCAGCTTGCGTAAACCCCTGCGCTATGAAGAGAAGAAATTTCCTCAAGAAGCTTCCCGTCGCGATCAGTGTTCCCTTCACGATCGCGAACATACCCATCAAGCTGATGGCTGATAATCCGTTGTCCAAGTTGGCAGAGCAGAGCACCAACGACCGCGTACTGATCATCCTTCAGCTGCACGGGGGTAATGACGGCCTCAACAGTCTGATTCCATTGGACGCGTACGACCTTTACTATGCGAGGCGTGCGAACATTGCCATCCCAAGGAAGAAAGTCATCCCGCTCGACAGCACGTTACCCACAGAAGCCCAGGTTGGCTTGCATCCTGCCATGCAGTCGATGAAAGCCATGTACGACCAGGGACGCATGGCTTTTGTACAGGGCGTGAGCTATAAGAACAATAATGGTTCCCACTTCAGAGGCCGCGACATATGGTTCATGGGAGGCGGCGCAGATGATTACTACGGATCAGGATGGCTCGGACGTTACCTCCAGCAGGAATTCCAGCCGGAAACGTACCCCGATGACTTTCCCAATGCCTCCATGCCTGATCCGCTCGCAATTGAAATGGGAAGTGACGTGTCATTGATATTCCATCAGGATGGCAATATCCCGGCTTCGATTTCAATCGACAACCCTGCGCGCTTTTTTGAACTGGTAGACACGCTGGAAGGCTTTGACGATGTTGATATCGACAGACGTGGATTTCCACCGGAAATTTTAAACCCGTCGCCTTACTGGCAGGAACTCAACTGGATATTGCAACTCGAGGATAAATCGGAAGACTACGCCGAACGCCTTTACAATGTATACCTCGCCGGAAGGGAGAGCACGGTCACGTATCCTGAAACGTATCCATACAACGCACCGGCAGGCAGTAAACGCAATCCGCTTACACCACAATTGAAACTCATTGCACGCCTGCTTGACGGTGGATGCAAAACGAAAGTGTTCCTGGTAAAGATTGGCGGCTTTGACACGCACGCCGAGCAGGTTGAAAGCTACGACCCGACCATGGGCGTTCACGCGGCATTGATGTACCACATCTCGACGGCCATGCAGGCTTTCCAGGAAGACTTGAGACAAAAAGGGCTGGAAGATCGCGTACTGACGGTAACCACCTCAGAATTCGGACGCCGCATTTATTCCAACGGCAGCTACGGTACTGACCACGGTACGGGTGGACCGATCTTCATCTTCGGTAAAGGAGTCAAACCCGGCGTTGTGGGGGTGGTGCCCGACATGAATCAGGCAAATGTGGCGATGCAGTACGACTATCGCCAGGTATACGCGAACCTGCTCAAAGACTGGATGCTCATCGACGAAGACCGCATCAATGCCGACATCTTCTTCAAGAATTTCATCGATGGTCCAAAGGAAGATGGTAACGGATTCTATGAGCCACTACCACTCGCCTCCCAGACTATCACGAGCGTCGATGATTTTATTGGTGCCCGACTCATCCTCGAGGGATGTTACCCTAACCCCGCCCGGGAGAAGACCACTATTCACTTTCGGATCAATCACTCCGGCAATGTCACCGTTGAACTCTTCGACAGTATGGGTGCCAGAGTACGCGAAGTGATCAATGGTGTCTACAATCCCGGAGAACACCGGGTTGAGGTGAGTCTTGAGGGTGTTCCCGCCGGAACATACGTGTACCGCATGCGGGCAGGGTTTTACAATGAAGCCAAGAAACTTGTCATCATAAAGTAACGCCATGAAAGGATTGTTGCTCATCGCCCTGGTGTCCTTCTCCCTGACCTCCGCATTCAGTCAGCCCGGCGGTAACAAAAGCGGGAGCAGAAAGAAGAACCGCGTCTCGTATATGACGAAGGACCGCATGCAGCGTGAGGAAAACAAGTTCCTGGAAAAACAATGGTGGCTGGGACTCAAAGGGGGGACTAATCTCACGAAGGCCATCGTGACAAAGCATTTCTCAGGAGTGTCACCGGCCAACTACCCTATTGCGGACGCGCTCAAGGAGTACGAGGACTTCAAGAGCTACGGATCCCAGGTAACACTGGAAGGAACGTTCTACTTCCGACAGCTTTCCCTGAGTTTGCAGCCTACGTACAGTCGCTCCAGGTTTGTGTATTCCAATTATTACGCCTGGAGCGATCCGGAGAACGCGGGTCACTCGCTTGAACTTCATTACCGGCAGACACAGAAGACAGAACACCTGGTGATACCCTTGCTCGTGCGTTACGATATTACTGCCACGCGCTTGCGTCCCTTTATTCAGGCAGGAGCTTTCGCTGCACTGCTCATTAATGCAGGTAAGGAAGTCACAATTTCCGGTACTGATTATGCTTCCGGAGGTGAACACGAGTTTTCAGGTGATCCCATCATCGTTGGAGCCAAAGATTTGTTTGCGCCGGCCTTTTACGGACTCATGGGCGGCGTGGGGGCTCACTATCATCAGGGAAATATTCGCCTGAGTTTGGATATATCCTATCGATACGGGCTGACCAACATTGTTTCTCCCGCAAACAGATATGGCAATGATCGCCTTGCCGGCGTCGGCGACGCCATGGATGACATGACGATGGACAACATCGTAATTTCAGTGGGGTGCGTATTCCCGCTACGTTTTCTTGGAAATGCGTATAAGGCCGTTGACAATAAGTAAGAAAATTATGTACAGGAGATTCCTGCTAACCTTGTGGCTCCTCCCGGTACTGGTGATGTTCTTCACTTCCTGTGTTGAGGAGACCACCCCGGAACTGGAAGAAGAAAAGTTCGCCAGGCTCTACGATGACAACCGTTTCAATGAGAGTATCATACCGATAGATGTTGCCCAGACAACGGACGGTGGTTATCTCGTATTAGCAAAACGGCGCCTGCCCGAGTCGCACTTTACTGGAATTTACCTCATGAAGGTAAATTCCCGCGGAGAGTTTGAAGCTGCACAGGAACTGGATGTCCAGTATGTAAATCCGGTAGGCGAATTAATGGTTGCCGACGGAAATCATTACTTTTTTTGTATGGATGAGTTGACCGTGCAGACTCATCTTGTGCGCGTCAGCGAGAACCTGGAAGACATTGCGGTCAATCCCCTGCAGGCGGGACTCACCTACCCCGCCGCCGCATCGCTTCAAGGGAATGAGTTTCTCCTGTTGAGTTACGACCATATGGAAAAACTGTCTGTGTTATCGCTGGTACGACCTGATGGCGTCGTTACCGCCTCCCAGGGCTATGACATTGGCGTAGGCGACGAAGTGGAAGAGCCCATTATCAACCACTTTATCGGCGGTGGAAAAAAGTTTCCATTCCAAACGGGTCGCATACCAGGCGGCGCCTACTTCTTTAACGGGTTCTACAACTACACGTTCTCCCTGGTATTTACAGACCTTAACAGCGAAGAACCCATGGGTGTCGTCCAGGGGCAGCATGACGATGGAGGCTTTAGCGCGGTGTTGCCGATAGTAAGTACAAAGTTCGCGGCTGCACGATTTAACTTTGGTGACAATTTTCTGCTGCCGAACGTGGTGCTGCCACCGAATGCCATCACCTCATCGGTGGACTATCCCGGCAACACCCTTCCCGAGCTGGTACCTAATGCTACCGTAAAGATACTCCGGACGACTATTGACGGCACGCAAACCCTCGTGTTTGCGAGTGAAACCCGGTCGAAACAGATTGCCCTTCTGTTTTATGACGAAGCCACGGGTGCTCTGCTGGGTTCGCATTACCTGGGCTTTTCAAATCCCTTCGAAGTTGCGTCGGTGATAGCCACCGAAGACGACGGGCTGTTGGTATGTGGCACTGCGTACCTCGCGGGAAGATTCCCTCGCATCTGCCTCTTCAAGTTGCCTAAGGAAGAGTTGGCGGAGAAGGTCCGGCGATAGCACGGACCTACCGGCGTTGGACAATACAGGCATTTTTTACACCTTGCCGTGTTCAAATTGTGTTCATGGTGCACTTCGAGGCCAACGTCGATCTTTTACCTTACAATACTTTTCACATTTCTGCCAAAGCTCGGCTTTTTGTCCGCATCAGTTCACCGGGGGAGTTCGTTGACCTGATTGCCACTGATGCATTCAGAAATAACAGGATTCTGATTCTTGGCGGAGGCAGTAACATCCTGCTCACAGGCGACTTCGATGGACTTGTCATCAAGAACGAGATCAAAGGGATTAACGTCGTTGGTGAGGATGACGACACAGTGACGTTGCAGGTCGGGTCCGGTGAGGAATGGCATGGCTTCGTTCGCTATGCAGTGGAACGCGACTGGGGAGGTGTGGAAAACCTGTCGCTTATACCCGGCACGGTTGGCGCTGCGCCGATGCAGAATATTGGAGCTTATGGGGTGGAAATCCGCGAGACCATCGTCTATGTTGACGCGATCGACATGACGACGGGCGAGACAAAGCGGTTTTCCAATGCAGAATGTGCATTCGGGTACCGGGAGAGTGTATTCAAGAACGAATTCAAGGGACGGCACTTCATATCAAGTGTTACTTTAAGATTGACCCGGAGGAATCATGTTATAAACACCTCGTATGGTGCGATTAAGGAGACACTCGCACGACATGGAGTGACCTCACCTGGGGTAAGGGACGTCAGCGAGGCGGTCATTTCCATTCGGAGGAGCAAGCTTCCTGATCCCGCGACGATCGGTAACGCAGGAAGTTTCTTTAAGAATCCATCCGTTGATGCAGACACCCTTGCATTCATTCGAAGTAAGGCTGAACACGTACCAACGTTTCCTGGTGAAGGTGGACTAACCAAAGTGCCCGCGGGCTGGCTCATCGAACAATGTGGATGGAAGGGCGTAACCCTTGGAAACATTGGTGTTCACAAGCAT
>QGUY01000381.1 GCA_003242315.1 Bacteroidota bacterium | reverse complement strand
GTGTGCAGGGTACACACGGTGCGGAATTTCACGATGCGCTGGACATGAAACGCGTAGCCGCCATTTTTCGCAAAGGGATGGATCCGTCTGTCGACAGCTACAGTGGCTTTTACGATAACGGCCGGCTCCATAACACCGGTCTCGCGGGCTACCTTCGCGATCGCGGCGTTACTGATGTATTTGTTGTTGGTCTCGCCGGGGATTACTGCGTATATTTCACAGCCCGTGACGCACTCCTGGAAGGCTTTGCGTGCACAGTGATAGCTGATGCGACGCGATCTATTTCAGAAGATGGATTCAGGCAGGCAACAAGCGACCTTCAGAGTCACGGCGGCGTGATCATTGAATCACGAGCTTTGCTGCCTTGATACGAGGGATGGTGACATGCAGGACGACTTATCACGAAACATCAACAGCGGAGGCAAAGACGCGAACACCTACGATGCCATAGTCATCGGCTCAGGCATAAGCGGCGGTTGGGCGGCGAAGGAACTATGTGAGAAGGGTGCTAAAACACTTGTACTGGAACGCGGTCGAAATGTTGAGCACATTAAGGATTATCCTACGATGAACCTTAATCCGTGGGAATTTCCGCATCGCGGACGGATGACGCGCGAGTTCATCGAAAAGAATCCGCTTATCACTCGCGCGGCCGGCTTCGGTGAAGACACTGCGCACTTCTTTATTGAGGATGATGATCACCCCTATGTTCAGGAAAAGCCGTTCGACTGGATAAGAGGATACCAGGTTGGCGGGAAATCAATCATCTGGGGCCGCGCATGTCAACGATGGAGCAATCATGAGTTTACTGCTCCAGCCCGTGTTGGTTACGGAATCGACTGGCCGATACGTTACAATGACATCGCTCCATGGTATTCGCATGTAGAAAAATTTGTCGGGATCTGTGGTGGACGCGAAGGACTTGAAGCTATGCCAGACGGTGATTACCTGCCGCCGTTCGAATTGAATTGTGTTGAAAAGGTACTGCAGCAACGGATTCGCGAACATTTCCCTGATCGCTTCATGATCCCGGGCCGATGGGCACAGTTGACCGAACCCCGGGAGATACACATGCAACAGGGCAGAGGTCGTTGCCAGGCTCGCAATATGTGCATGCGAGGATGTCCTTATGGCGCTTATTTCAGCTCGGTTTCTTCCACGTTGCCGTGGGCACATCGCACCGGAAACCTCACGGTGCGGCCGCATTCCGTGGTTCACTCAATAATATATGACGTTGAGGCCGGCCGTGCGACCGGCGTGCGTGTAATAGATGCTCAAACGGGCGTGGCAACGGAGTTTTTTGCGCGGATCATATTCGTGAACGCATCAGCGCTGAATAGTACGCTGATCTTGCTTAATTCAAGGTCGGACCGTTTTCCGGATGGTTTGGGTAACGACAATGGCTTACTCGGTAAGTACGTGGCCTTTCACAACTATCGGGGCTCCGTGAGTGCAAGATTTGATGGACCTGACGATAAGTATTACTACGGCCGAACGCCGGCAGAACCCATGCTCGCCAACTTCCGGAATCTGGGTAGACAGGAAATGGATTTCGTTGGAGGATACATGGCTTTTATGGGCGCGTATCGTTCGCGCAGCGATGGTAGTCATGTTACTCCTGCCATAGGCGCTGCATACAAGGAAGCACTCACGGAACCGGGGGAATGGGGTGTCTATATGTACATGCAGGGAGAAACCATTCCAAAGGAAACCAACAAGGTAACGCTCAGTAAAGACAAAACGGATCAGTGGGGAATTCCTCTGCTTGTGACAGAGGTGGATTATGACGACAATGACGAAAAACTTCTGAAAGACTTTCTCACACAGGCTGCGGAGATGTTGGAGGCCGCGGGCTGCAAAGACGTGCAGCAGCACGATAACCATTGGGCCCCGGGCCGCGACATTCACGAGATGGGAGGTGTGAGAATGGGTCGTGATCCCAAGACTTCACTACTCAACCAATGGAATCAGATGCACCATTGCAAGAACGTATTCGTCACCGACGGCGCCTGCATGACCAGCACTGGCAACCAAAGCCCCTCTGTGCTGTACATGGCGCTGACGGCACGAGCTGCGGACTATGCGGTGAGGGAGATGAAGAGGGGAAACTTGTAGCCCTTCGGCAAGCTCAGAAACGGGGTACCGCTTACCGGGTTGGTCCAGGGTGGCTGAGCCTGTCGAAGCCACGATCAAGTTCAAAACTCAATTGTACACCGGTGCCTGAGCTTGTCGAAGGCACTCAAAACAGACCCTCTACAAGTTCGTACTCACTTTAGATTTTATGACATAAGTGGCAGATACAGCGACATCAACACACCAACAAATCAACACATCAAACGCATGACGAAGACCAAAGTCACAATCCTCGGTGCAGGTTTCATCACCGACATCCACCTGGAATCATACCACCGTTTCGTTCCGGATGCCGAAGTGGTAGCAGTCTATGCACGCAAGCCGGAGCGGGCTAAGGCATTCGCTGAGAAGTACGGAATTCCTCAACATTTTTCCGACCTGGACAAGGCGATCTCAGAGTCGGGTTGCGACGTAGTAGACATTTGTCTGCCAAACTACCTTCACTGTGAGGCTACGCTGAAAGCGGCTAAGGCCGGAAAGCATGTCATTATCGAAAAACCTCTCGCGATGACCCTTGAGGAAGCTGATGCGATGATTGCCGCGTGTCGCGATGCAGGCGTCAAGCTGATGTATGCGGAAGAGCTGTGTTTTGCACCGAAGTATGAGCGCGTACGCACGATGGTGAAGGAAGGTGCTGTGGGCGACATCTACATGCTGAAACAGGGTGAGAAGCATTCAGGTCCACATTCCGATTGGTTTTATGATATCAACCTGGCGGGCGGCGGTGTATTGATGGATATGGGATGTCACGCGTTTGGTTGGTTCAACTGGATGTTGGGAAATGCCAAACCCAAATATGTCTTCGCGAGCATGGCGACAGTATTTCACAAAGGACGTACGAAAGGGGAGGATAACTCAATCGTGGTTGTCGAATATGATAACGGCGTGACCTGTGTTGCAGAGAACAGTTGGGCAAAACACGGAGGCATGGACGATCGCAGCGAGGTCTACGGTACCGGCGGTGTAATTTACGCTGATTTGTTTATGGGTAACGCCGCCCTGGCTTAT
>QGUY01000097.1 GCA_003242315.1 Bacteroidota bacterium | reverse complement strand
AGCGTCTCAGTTCGGATTGCAGGCTGCAACTCGCCTGCATGAAGTTGGAATCGCTAGTAATCGCGCATCAGCAATGGCGCGGTGAATACGTTCCCGGACCTTGTACACACCGCCCGTCAAGCCATGGGAGTCGGGAGGACCTGAAGGCAGTTGCTGCTGAGGCGCTGTTTAGGGTTAAACTGATGACTGGGGCTAAGTCGTAACAAGGTAGCCGTACCGGAAGGTGCGGCTGGAACACCTCCTTTCTGGAGCCCCGACGCAAGTCGGGGTATAAGTACCGAAAGCTTGAGGATCTTGTTTCGCCGGAATGAGTCCTGCTATCAATTGCATTCGTTTTTGGGAGATTGACCGGGCCGGAATGGCTTTGCCTGCGATAGCGCGGGCGGAGCGGGATTTCTGCAAGGCTAACCGCCTGGTGAGGCCGGTAATCGGGCTTGTAGCTCAGGTGGTTAGAGCGCTACACTGATAATGTAGAGGTCCGTGGTTCGAGTCCACGCAGGCCCACTGAAAAAAGGGGGTATAGCTCAGCTGGCTAGAGCATCTGCTTTGCAAGCAGAGGGTCATCGGTTCGAATCCGTTTACCTCCACGGAGTCCCTACAGTTTATCTACCGACATCGAGCCGGATGTTGGGGTTAGACTGAGGAGAGAGGGATTCAGGAGTTCATTGACATACTGGAGAAAGAGTAGAAGTAAAAGTAAAGCGAGCACATAGGTTAAGGCCTGAGTGATTGGTTTTTGAAGGCGTGAGTCTTTAAAGGATTGATTGCGCAGGTCGAGAAGAGAAGTAATGAAGGGCGTATGGGGGATGCCTAGGCTCTCAGAGGCGATGAAGGACGTGATAAGCTGCGAAAAGCTGCGGGGATCCGCTAATAGGAATTGATCCGCAGGTGTCCGAATGGGGTAACCCACCACGATGAAGTCGTGGTATCCTGGCCGAAAGGTTGGGAGGCGAACCCGGGGAACTGAAACATCTAAGTACCCGGAGGAGGAGAAAACAACAGTGATTGCGCCAGTAGTGGCGAGCGAACGCGCAAGAGCCCAAACCTGACTGGTTACGGCTAGTCAGGGGTAATAGGACTACGGAATCGAATCGACATTGAAGCCGAACTGGGTGGGAAACCAGTCCGCAGAGGGTGACAGACCCGTAGGCGCAAGATGTCGAGGAGAGGTAGGATCCTGAGTAGGGCGGGGTCGGAGACGCCCCGTTTGAATTTGCCGGCACCATCCGGTAAGGCTAAATACTACTGAGAGACCGATAGTGAACCAGTACTGTGAAGGAAAGGTGAAAAGCACCGTGAATAACGGGGTGAAACAGAACCTGAAACCATACGCTTACAAGCGGTCGGAGCTCTGCGATGGAGTGACGGCGTGCCTTTTGCATAATGAGCCTACGAGTTACTGTCACTGGCGAGGTTAATTGAGGACAATCAAGGAGCCGGAGCGAAAGCGAGTCTGAACAGGGCGCACAGTCAGTGGGAGTAGACGCGAAACTTTGTGATCTACCCTTGGCCAGGATGAAGTTCCGGTAACACGGGATGGAGGTCCGAACTAGTAAACGTTGAAAAGTTTTTGGATGAGCTGAGGGTAGGGGTGAAAGGCTAATCAAACTGAGAAATAGCTCGTACTCCCCGAAATGCCTTTAGGGGCAGTGTGGGGGTTAAGTTTAACACAGGTAGAGCTACCAATAGGACTAGGGGGAGTCACATCCTACCAAATCCTGATGAACTCCGAATGGTGTTAAATATACCCTGCAATGAGGGCATGGGTGCTAAGGTCCGTGTCCGAGAGGGAAAGAACCCAGACCGACAGCTAAGGTCCCCAAATCTACACTAAGTTGAACTAAGGCGGTTCAGTTGCAGAGACAGCCAGGAGGTTAGCTTGGAAGCAGCTATCCTTTAAAGAGTGCGTAACAGCTCACTGGTCGAGCGACAGGGCATCGATAATAATCGGGCATTAAGTGTAGTACCGAAGCTTCGGATTGTGCATGTAGAGTGTACAGTGGTAGGGGAGCATCCCATACAGCGGAGAAGCATATTGGTAACGATGTGTGGAGCGTATGGGAAAGCAAATGTAGGCATAAGTAACGATAAGACAGGTGAGAAACCTGTCCACCGAAAGACTAAGGGTTCCGCGGCAATGTTAATCAACCGCGGGTAAGTCGGGGCCTAAGGCGAGGCCGAGAGGCGTAGCTGATGGACAATCGGTTAATATTCCGATACTGCCGTTACAAGCGATGTGGAGACGGAGGAGTGAAAGTTCCGCGACCTGACGAAATAGGTCGTTAAAGGGTTTAGGTAGATTCTTTGCAGGCAAATCCGCAAGGGATGCTGAAGCCCGATAGTACCGGGAGGCTTCGGCCGAACGGATAGCGGACCTAATCAGACTTCCAAGAAAATCCGCTAAGCATATTGTAATGGTACCCGTACCGTAAACCGACACAGGTAGTCGAGGAGAGAATCCTAAGGTGCTCGAGTGAGTCGTGGCTAAGGAACTAGGCAACATAACCCTGTAACTTCGGGAGAAGGGGAGCCTCGCTTCTAGCAATAGGAGAAGGTCGCAGAGAAATGGCCCAGGCGACTGTTTAACAAAAACACATGGCTATGCGAAATCGAAAGATGAGGTATATGGCCTGACACCTGCCCGGTGCTGGAAGGTTAAGGGGGGATGTTAGTGGAGCAATCCGCGAAGCATTGAACTGAAGCCCCAGTAAACGGCGGCCGTAACTATAACGGTCCTAAGGTAGCGAAATTCCTTGTCGGGTAAGTTCCGACCTGCACGAATGGTGTAACGATCTGGGCGCTGTCTCAGCCACGAGCTCGGTGAAATTGTAGTCACGGTGAAGATGCCGTGTACCCGTCACGGGACGGAAAGACCCCATGAACCTTTACTATAGCTTCACATTGGCATTGGGTAGATGATGTGTAGGATAGGTGGGAGACTGCGAAGCCTGAACGCTAGTTTGGGTGGAGTCGCCGGTGAAATACCACCCTTTGTTTATCTGATGCCTAACCCGCGCAAGCGGGGACAGTGTGTGGTGGGTAGTTTGACTGGGGTGGTCGCCTCCGAAAGCGTATCGGAGGCTTTCAAAGGTACCCTCAGCACGCTTGGTAACCGTGCGTGGAGTGCAATAGCAAAAGGGTGCTTGACAGTGAGACCGACGGGTCGATCTGGTAGGAAACTAGGATATAGTGATCCGGTGGTTCTGTATGGAAGGGCCATCGCTCAAAGGATAAAAGGTACTCTGGGGATAACAGGCTGATCTCCCCCAAGAGCTCACATCGACGGGGAGGTTTGGCACCTCGATGTCGGCTCGTCACATCCTGGGGCTGGAGAAGGTCCCAAGGGTTCGGCTGTTCGCCGATTAAAGTGGCACGCGAGCTGGGTTCAGAACGTCGTGAGACAGTTCGGTCCCTATCTGTGATGGGCGCAGGAAGTTTGCGAGGATCTGACCTTAGTACGAGAGGACCGGGTTGGACCAACCGCTGGTGTACCAGTTGTGGTGTCAGCTGCACCGCTGGGTAGCTACGTTGGGAGCGGATAAGCGCTGAAAGCATCTAAGCGCGAAACCCACCTCAAGATGAGACTTCCATTGAGGGACGTCAGAGACGATGACGTTGATAGGCTGCAGGTGTAAAGTCAGAAATGGCAAAGCCGAGCAGTACTAATTACCCGAGAACTTCTCGGCACAAAGCCTCTGTGCACGCTTTACCTGCTCTTTCTTACAGGTGTCAACGATATTAATGGCAGAGCACCAGTCGGAGGCAGTCACCACTGCATCTGCAACTGCAACTGATCTTAGGGCGACTATAGCGGTGGGGATCACCTCTTCCCATTCCGAACAGAGAAGTTAAGACCACCAGCGCTGATGGTACTGGGATAAAACCTGGGAGAGTAGGTCGTTGCCTTTCTTTTACAAAAGCCCCGGAGCAATCCGGGGCTTTTTTGTTTTCTCTCTGGTCGTTGCAACCCAAGCCCTGAGCCTGCCGAAGGGCGGGCCCTGAGCTTGTCGAAGGGTGGTCCGGAGACGCGCAGGTTGCGCGTCTCTACTATACGTTTTCTACCAAAGCGACCAACTACCCGTGAAGCGGCCAACAGGCCCTGCTTCTCGGCAACACTTCAACACACAATAATTCGCTAAATTTGATCAGCAGGTCCGAAACAGAACCGGCCGGTGCTTAAAATGATCAAAACTTTCTTCGTCCTTTTCCTTTGCGTGACCACCCTGACATCCTTTTCCCAACCGCTGCGTCTGGGTATCGCAGGACTCACCCACGGACACGTCGGTTGGGCGTTTGAGAGCGCGAAGAAAGGCGACATCGAAATTGTCGGTATAGCAGAACCCGACCGAGCCGTAGCGCAACGCTACGCCACGCAATATGGCTTCCCTAAGAGCAAAATCTATTCATCGCTTCACGAAATGCTCGAGGCTACACGACCTACCGCTGTCGCCGCGTTCGGAAGCATACTCGCTCACCGCGACGTTGTACGCGCATGCGCACCACGCGGCATCCACGTTATGGTCGAAAAGCCACTCGCCATCAGCGCTGACCACGCATCGGAAATGGTTCGCCTTGCGCAACAGTACGGCATCGTCCTCATGACAAACTATGAGACTACATGGTATCCTACAAACCACCTCGCCTTCCAATGGATCAAAGACAATAAAATAGGGACCATCAGAAAGATCGTCGTGCACGATGGCCATGAAGGCCCTAAGGAAATTGGTGTGCAGGAAGAATTCCTTGCCTGGCTTACGGATCCCGAACAAAACGGCGGCGGTGCGGTCATCGACTTCGGCTGCTATGGCGCAAACCTGGCGTTGTGGCTTATGAATGGACGACTGCCCGACCAGGTCACCGCAGTCACTCAAACCATGAAGCCGGAAATCTACCCACGTGTCGACGATGAAGCGACTATCATCCTCACCTATCCTGGCACACAGGTGATCATCCAGGCGTCATGGAACTGGCCGTACGGACGCAAAGACATCGAAATCTACGGCACCCACGGATACGTCTTCGCTGAAAACCGACACCACCTCCGGTATCGCTTCGGAGATCAGCCGGAAAGACAATTCCAGGCCGACGAACGAGAATCACCCTACAACGACCCATTCCTGTACTTCGCCGCTCTCATTGCCGGTGAAGTCAAGGCTGACAACAATGACCTTAGCAGCGCCGCGAACAACCTGAACGTTTTGAAGATACTCGACGCGGCCCGCGAAAGCGCACGCACGGGTAAGAGTGTGTCGCTGAGTAAGGTCAACTAATTAATCATGGTTCTCGACATTCTTTTTACACTCTTCCTCGTCTTTCTAAACGGCTTCTTCGTTGCAGCCGAATTCGCTATCGTAAAAGTTCGATCATCTCAAA
This sequence comes from Bacteroidota bacterium, assembly GCA_003242315.1. Classification (GTDB taxonomy): domain Bacteria; phylum Bacteroidota; class Bacteroidia; order Cytophagales; family Cyclobacteriaceae; genus ZC4RG29. The sequence goes on along the minus strand of QGUY01000097.1, from coordinate 7,737 downwards.
TCGCACTGCAATCAGGTACCGCGTCGAAAAGAGCGGCACTCGTAATCATCAATAACCTCGACGGCTTTCTGGCGGCAACACAGTTGGGCATAACGCTGGCCAGCCTCGGACTCGGGTGGGTCGGTGAAGACGTCGTGTCGGTGCTCATCCTCCGCCTGGTGCACTCACTCGGGTTTGAAATGGATCCCGAACTAGCTCACAACATCGCACTGCCCGTTGCTTTCGTTGTCATCACCATACTGCACATCGTCTTTGGTGAACTTGCGCCCAAGTCGCTGGCCATCCGCTATCCCACCTCCACAGCATTGCGCGTGTCCCTTCCATTGAGACTGTTTTACTTCATCTTCAAACCCTTCATCGCTCTGCTCAACGGATTGGCAATCATTATCCTCAAGTCCGTGGGAATAAAACCGGCGGGCGAACATGCCGTCCATACTGAAGAAGAACTTAAACTCATCATCGCGGAAAGCGAAGAGGGAGGCGCCATCGAGCCCAGCGAACGCGAGCTCATCCAGAATGTATTCGAGTTCGACAACCGGGTCGTCAAACAAATCATGGTTCCCCGGATAAAAATCTCCGGTCTTTCCGCAGCCCTTTCACTGGCAGACGCTGTAAGCACAATCTTCAAGGAGGGATACACGCGTTACCCGGTGTACGACAAAAATCTGGACGACATTATCGGTGTCATTCACGCCAAAGATGTCTTTCAGGCGTACTGGAGCAACAGCGGGAAAACTCTTGCGACACTGGCACGAAAACCCTACTACATAACCGAAAACAAACCCATCGATGAATTGCTGCGCGAATTCCAGCGTACAAAAAATCAAATGGCGATCGTCGTGAATGAATACGGCGGGACGGTTGGCATTGTCACGCTTGAAGACATCCTCGAAGAGATTGTTGGAGAAATTCAGGATGAACACGACCAGGAAGTTCAGATCGTGACACGCACCGGCAATGTATACAAGGTCGTTGCTACATCGCCTATCCACGACATCAACAAAGTCCTCGAACATCCTCTTCCCGAATCCACGGAGTACGATACGCTGTCGGGTCTTCTCGTTATGCACAAGCCATTCGATCTTAAGGAAGGCGATGAACTGGAGTTGTTTTCGTATCGCATTAAAATCCTTAAGCTTAGTCGATCGCTTCCTGAGTTGGTGGAAATGCAGTACATCGAACCTCCCGAGCAATAAAAAAAGTGGTATGGGAATTACCCATACCACTCTTTGCTATTCAGCGCAATGCACAATCAAGAATGGGCAGCCACGGGCTTGCGCTCGGGAACAGCCTTCTTGGCTTCTGCTTTGCCCGGCTTCTCGAGGTCAAGTGTAACGGGTGCTGCGATAAATATCGAAGAAAGCGTTCCCGCCACAATTCCGATAAACAGGGCAAAGGCAAACCCCCTGAGCACTTCGCCGCCGAAGATCAGGAGCACAACTACAACGAGAAGGGTTGTACCGGACGTTATGATCGTCCGGGCAAGCGTTTCATTGATCGCATCGTTGAAAATTTTTGACTTGTCATGTGATGTTCCCAGGTTGATGTGCTCACGGATCCGGTCAAATACGATCACGGTATCGTTAATTGAGTAACCTATAATCGTCAGGATTGCCGCTACGAACACTTGATCGATTTCGAAACTGATCCCGAACAAACCGGCAATGGCGAACGCTGCGAATACAAACAATGCATCGTGAATCGTCGAAACGATGGCACCCATACTGAACTGCCATTTCCGGAAACGGAACAGGATATAAAGGAAGATACCGATCAGCGAAAATAATGTAGCCTTCCAGGCCGACTTCTTGATATCATCCGCCACGGTGGGACCGACTTTTGAAGAACTTGAAATTGTAAAATGTTGCTCGTCCACCTGGCCCGCGAATTCTGTGTACTTTATTCCCGGAAAGGCTTCCTCGATTCCCTGGATGAGGCGCTGCTGAACCTGTGCTCCCGCCTCATCTGAAGGATCATCGATGAGATAGGAAGTGGTGACACGCACCGTATTGTTGCCGCCGTAGTTCTTGACTTCCGTACCAGCATTTTCAAAATCGTCAGCCAACGCAACCTTCAAATCCGATGCGCTCACTGGCTGGGCAAACGAAACAATGTAAGAATATCCTCCCTTGAAGTCGACGCCGAGATTCAGACCCCTGACGAGAATCAAGGTAAACCCAACAATCATAATAGCGCCTGAAACGATGTATGCTTTTCTGGCGTTGGCGATAAACTGGAAATATCTCCGTTTCTTGACCATCCGCGAGAGGAACGTTTCAAAGGAAATCTTGCTGGCATCGCCACGACGGGTCATCCATTCTACGATTACGCGAGAGATGTATACCGAGGAGAATACCGATGTTACGATACCAATCATGAGCACTGTTGCGAAGCCCTTAATGGGTCCTTGTCCGAAGAGGAACAGGAATAGACCGGTGATGAACGTCGTGAGGTTGGAGTCGATGATAGTAGCGAACGCCTTAGTGTAACCCGTCTTGATCGCGTCTTTGAGCTTACGTCCAAGCGCCATCTCTTCCTTGATACGCTCGAATATGAGTACGTTCGAGTCGACCGCCATACCCATCGTTAACACAATGCCTGCGATACCCGGCAATGTCAATGCAGTTGCGAGTGCGGGTTGTGCGAGTACGCCGAGAATGAAGAAAATATTGAAGATAAGCGCCATGTCTGCAACAAATCCACCTCTGGCGTAATAGGCTACCATAAAGATGATGACCAATACGAGTCCGCATACAATTGAAATAAGACCCTGTTCAAGCGCTTCTTTCCCAAGCGTGGGACCTACAATACCTTCTTCAACAATGGTGAGCGGTGCCGGAAGCGATCCTGCGCGCAACACATTGGCAAGGTCTTTAGCTTCTTCAATGGTGAAGTTACCCGTGATCTGCGAATTGCCTGTAGGGATTTCCTGCTGCACATACGGCGCAGAGTATACCACGTTATCCAGGACGATAGCGATGCGTCCCTGCGGCCGTTTGTTGGCGGCCTCGGCCGTCATTTTCGCCCAGGTCTTAGTACCTGACGCGTTCATTGTCATGCTTACAGCATAACGGCCCTTCTGATCGATTTCATGACGAGCGTTAATAATCGTTTCACCGGTTAACTTGGGCTTACCGTTACGGCCGATATCGAGGAAATACAACTCGATTCTGGGTTCTTCTGTCAGGCTGTTCTTGTCGATCTTTTCAGCCTTGTTAGCCCAGTAAACACCAACATTTCGCGGCAGAAGGCTTCTCACGTCTGGCCTGCGGAAGATCGCATTGATTTGCGCCGTGTCTGAGAGCGCATAACGAAAAGTTCCCGGAGGATTGCTCAGTGAAAACAGCGGTGACGTATTCAGGCCGGCGAGCGAATCAAGCCGCGCATTTGAACTGTCACCCGTGGCTGACAGCCTCCTTTCCAGTTCTGACAAGGTGCTGTCTGCCGCCGCGGATGAATCCGGAGTTTTGGTGGTATCGGCAGCAGGTGCCCCCTGCGATGCCTTGGCGCGTTGTTCGTTAACCAGCAGGTCGTTGATCGCCATCAATGAGGATTGAATCGTGTATGGCTCAATAACATCCCAGAACTCAAGACGTGCCACACTCTTGAGCAGCCGGCGAACACGTTCAGGGTTGTCCGCGCCAGGGATTTCTACCTGGACGCGTCCGGTGCCGGGGAGACGCTGAATGTTGGGCGATGATGTGCCGAATTGGTCGAGACGGTTTCTAAGGATCGTATAAGACCTTTCAATGGCTTCTTCGATTTCGTTATTGATTACCTCCCGGACCTGCTCATCGCTGTCGTTGATGTTGATCTTCTCACGGGTGGTCGAATTGGCAAAGATGGTTCGGAGCCTGCCGTCAGGGTTTACTTCCCGGAAGGCCTCAAAGAATAAGTCGGCGAAGTTGCCACCCGAAGCGCGGTGTCTTTGTTGCGCGAGCTGCATGGCCTTCACAAACGCGGAATCCTGACTGTTGTTGGCCAGCCCACGGATGATATCAGCGGGTGACACCTCCAGCGTAACGTGCATGCCGCCCTGCAGGTCCAGACCCTGACGCAGTTCGTTGTCTTTTACTTCCTTATAAGTGTACTCAACTCCAAAGAAGTTGTAGACAGGTTTATTCCAGACCGAGTCGATGTATCGTTGTTTTTTTACATAGTCAAACACGCCGTTCTCGTCGGTGGCGTAAGCCGTTGCATCCGCCTGAACCTGGCGGGACACAATGGTGAATGACAGGTAGAACAAGCACAAGGCTGTAATGACTACCGTCAATAGGATGACAAAACCTTTGTTCTGCATATGAATTGTTAAAAATGAAAAACGGGATGAAGTGAAAATGAATCAGGTGCGTGTTCACCACGCAGCGGATAACCCGTACTCAGGGTGCGTTTGGCGATATGATCGCCCGAAAGAGCGTAAGGAAATATTTCCCCAGAGAGACAGGAACCTCAGGTGCCCATCCCTTATGCTCCTTAACGTCAAGGAGAATCTCAAAAAGGAACACCGCCTCGTGATTCAGGCTGGCGTGGAAGGACGACAGTACAGACGGTTGAGGGGCCGAAAGGAGAACTTTGTCATTGGATGATTCGTCGCTGGTCTTTTCCGTCTTGACATGGGAATCCGGCTTTTCCTGCGGCGCTTCGTAAAGAAACAGCTGCGTAAAAATGACGACAACGGCTGTCAGTGAGCCGAAAATCATCGTAAGTACTCTGCTTCTTTCCTTGGTCATCCTTCGATTTTGAGGGATACAAAACTAGCACTTCGCGACAAGAAATACTAAGGTTTGCAGTGAGTTGTTCGGCACAGCTAAGATCCTGATTTTCCGTGAATTGCAGTCAGTCGGCCACGGATCGCGTACTCCAGCCATTCCAGCGCCCGCCCGAAATGATGATTATTGGGTATGACCAGGTCGGCCGTATCCCGGAGGGGCTCGATGGCTGACTGGTAGACCGGCATGACATGGTGCTGGAAGCGGTACAGTACGTCGTTAAGACCGTAACCGCGCTCTTCGCTGTCGCGGAGAATACGCCGGGCGAGTTTGAGGTGATCCCTGGCGTCAATAAAAAGAGTAAGGTCCAACTCGCGATCGATCTCCTTAAAATATTGGATGAACAAACCTTCTACCACGAGCACGGGTGCGGGTCGCAGCACAATATCTTTTGGAACAGCAGCCGGATTGTTGAACACGTATTCCTTGCGGGTGACGGAATGCCCTTGTTTGATTTGCCGGATGTCATTAATGAATTGTTCGTGGTCGATGGCAGTAGGGAGGTCGAAATTCTCAATACCTTGTGCGTCGGCTTCCTGGTGTTCGAGGGGTTTGTAGTAGTGATCCTGACTGATTACACACAGTTCGCCGTTGGTGAATCTGCTCGCGAGCTCGGTAACGAAGCGGGTTTTTCCGGAACCACTGCCTCCTGTGATTCCGATGGTGAAGTGAACGGTCGCCATACGACCCAAACTTAACGATCGGGAGGGAGATTCGTTAAGCCTTAGCCTTCAGGAATTCGGTGAACTTACGCAAAGCGTTTGCCCGATGGCTTATGGCATTTTTTTCTTCGTCCGCCATCTCCGCGAAGGTTCTTGTGTGCCCATCCGGCACAAAGAGGGGATCATAGCCAAAGCCACCCTGACCTCTGGTCTCGGTGAGTAACGTTCCGTTTACAATTCCTTCAAACAGATGGAGGTCCCCTGCATTGTCAATGTAAGCAAGGACGCACTTGAAACGGGCGGACCGATCCTCTACGCCTTCCAGCTTTTTCAGCAGTAACCGGATGTTTTCAGCGCTGTTGCCGTGAGCGCCGGCGTATCGGGCAGAACGAACGCCCGGTTCACCATTAAGGGCATTCACTTCGAGCCCGCTGTCGTCGGCAAGGCAGGGCATCTTTAGGCGCTCGAATACATATCGCGCCTTTTGTTCCGCGTTCCCCTCGATAGTGTTCTGCGTTTCCGGGATGTCGTCATGGAAATCGACATCGGCAAGACTTAAAACCTGGAAGTCAGGCCCAAGGATAGACCTGACTTCCATGAGTTTATGATTGTTGTTAGTGGCGAAGATCAATGGCGTGATGATAACGAGACTTACCTAATACGAAACGCCTTTGGTTTTTCAATAGGGGCTTCGAGAAAACTAAAGGCGTTTCGCATGTGCTCCGATTCAGATCCCCTCGTGAATACCTGTAAGCGTAAATTCGAACAGCAGATTTGCGTTTGAGGGTACGCTACCAAATCCTGACGGACCGTATCCAAGACCGGAGGGAATGATGAATTTCGCCTTGCCACCTTCTCTCAGCAGAGGTATTGCTACGCGCAGGCCATCGATTAGATCCGGAATGGGATGCTGAGTCAGGGTGGATTGCTCCAGAACAGTACCAGGGTTCGAAAGAAGACTTAGCTTATACTCTCCGCTGACGAACTGAAACGGCGTCGGATGCACTCCGATCCCTGGCTCATCAATAGCGTACCAGATGTCCGAATAATATTGAAACTCTTGCTCGTTGTCTGCCAAATAGGTCTTAATGGCCGTGCTATCCTTTTTGAATTGTGCTTCTTCTGTTGGCGACCTTTCGGTATTGGCGATGTACATTTCATACACCAGGATTGCATCGGGAGGAACGCCATTAGCTCCGGCGGAGCCATATCCGCTTGGAGAAGGAATGAAGGCTGTCACGTTCGACCCTGTCATCATGTTGCGAACTACAAGTTGGAAACCCGAGGGCGAAAGGTTCTGGAGCTTATCGGTTATCGTGCCGGTAGAGAAAGTTGCGCCAGTTTCGAACAACCTGCCTACGTAGTTCACGGTCACCTCCTGTCCATTGTGCGGCGGTGCCCATTTTCCGTATTCATGTACGTGAATTCTGATTCCATTGTAATTGTCGTATAAGACATTTTGTGTGACCCCGTTGCGTGCGAGAAACTCGTCAATAAGTTTTACCTCTTCATTCAGCCTCGTATTTCCGCCGTCATCACTAAGACACGAGGTTAGCGACAGGGCTACTGATACGCAAAGTACAATCCGTCCTGCTTTCATGACTATAAGTGCTAAGTAGTTAAAGCCAAACTTCCGTTCTTCGACTAAGAGCGTTATTTAATATCCACCATCTTAAGATCAAATACCAGCACGCTGTTAGCCTTTATGCCATTAAAGGCTTGCGGGCCATATGCCAACCCGGAAGGGATATAGAAAGTACCTTCCGCACCCTCATTTAGTTGCTTCAGGGCCTGATGCCATCCCTGAATTACAGAACTCTGGTCAATGACCACCTCGTAGGGCTGGTAACCGTTTTGCGCATCGCGACGGGCATCGAACAACCCCTTCTCTTCGGCAGTGGCCTTGATGGACGTGTCGAAATAGGTCCCGTCAAGCAAGTACCCCGCATAGTCGACCAATACGGCCTGGCCTGGCTGGGCCAGCGGCCCGGTTCCCTGCTTGTGGATCACATACCGTATTCCGGAGGGCAGCTTTTGGGCTACAATATTGCGCTCAGCAAGGTATGCGTCAATCGCAACGGTATCCTTTCCAAGCTGCTCCGTGGCGTTACGGTTCATGAATGCATAGTATTCCTCCTCAATGCGGTTCTGAAATTCCGCAAATTCCTCCTGCTTCACTATTTCGCGTACAGAGATCGCGTAGGTCACAACCAGCGAGGAATCCATATGCGGCGGAACAGGTTGTCGTGCAAATTCATGGAATAACTCGGTAAGGGTTAGACTGAAGGTTACACTGTCCCCCTTTT
>QGUY01000096.1 GCA_003242315.1 Bacteroidota bacterium | reverse complement strand
TTGCGAACAGATTTTGGTCGAGTTGCAGCCAGAGATACCTGAGCGATTCCGGCGCGTTGTTGTAATAGGTGATCGTTTCCCGACCCGTCAGCACCTGGGTTTCGTCATTGACCTCAACCTCTATTGAATAGTCTGCGCGTTGTTGCCAATACTTAGGTCCCGGTGCACCCGATCCAGTGCGGTATTGATTGGGTGTGGGAATTTCGTCGGGGCGCAGTTGTTCAAACTTTCCCGGTTGCTCCTGAGAAAACCCTGCGATCGCTGCCAACACTACAAGAAGGCACGCGCCAAGTGCGTTATGCAAAACCTTCATCCTTTGTCAGCGTGCTGAGTTTTGCTTAAACGAGTCGAACCGTCCAGGCTTTGCTTGTCTCGGGAACACGTTGTTCTCCGTGTCGATGTCAGTGGTTTGAGCTAACGGATCAAGTACTACGCTTGTCACTTCCTTGTCCTTAACAAAAACGCGTTTGATCGTACGCTCATTTGTTCGCCATATTTCGGCAGGCAGCGTCTCGATCTCCGAAGTTCCATCGCGGTAGTTCCACTGAATAATCACTGGCATAACGAGTCCTCCGTTGTTGCTCAGCTCAACCTCATAGATGTTTTTGCCTTCAAGTTTGCTGAGCGCCTGTTTGTCGTCTATCCGGCTCCGGAATTCTCCGTAAAGCCTCGCATCCGTGGGAACGACGTGAAAAGGCTTTGGGCCGGCATCAAAAGGCGACTGGTTGGCTTTGGCGGATCCAATATCTCCTCTTGCTGTCTTCCGGTCGCGTCCTTCCAGGTTGGTCTTTTCCGCATCCAACCGATACCATGTTACATTGCTCACCGCCTGGTCAACGTGGTCGGTTGTGTAGAACCACCCTTTCCAGAACCAGTCCAGGTCTACGGCAGAGGCATCTTCCATCGTACGGAAAAAGTCAGCGGGCTGAGGATGCTTGAAAGCCCAACGCCGCGAATATTCCTTAAATGCGAAATCAAATAACTCGGGTCCCATCACCACCTCGCGCAGGATGTTCAGGGCGGTCGCGCACTTTGCGTATTGTTCCGCACCCAGCTGGATCACCTGCTCGGGGTTTGTCATGAGTGGTCTGCTCGTTTCCTTTCCTCCTTTCATGTAGGGAACGAGCAACTCAGCAGGTCCCCGTTTGCTGGGGAAGTTTTCATACTGTTCGACCTCCGTTCGATATTGAAGGAAGGTATTAATGCCTTCATCCATCCAAGCCCACTGGCGCTCATCGTTGTTGACGATCATCGGGAAGAAGTTGTGGCCGATTTCGTGGATGATCACGCCGATCATGCTGTACTTTTTTGCTTCAGTGTATTTGCCATTGGTAGGGCGCCCGTAATTGAAGCATATCATAGGGTACTCCATTCCTATGTCAGCCGTGTGGACGGAGATCGCAACAGGGTACGGGTAATCGAAAGTATATTTGGAGTATGTGATCAGGGTATTCTTTACGGCTTTCGTTGACTCCTCTTCCCACAGGGGATTTCCTTCTTTCGGATAGAACGACATCGCCATGGGTGTCTTAGTCGCCAGTTTTACCGCCATCGCATCCCAGATGAACTTGCGTGAACTGGCAAAAGCGAAGTCGCGTACGCTGTCAGCGTGAAATTCCCACGTCTTCTTTTGTTTGCTGCGCGATGTTTCATTCGCCCGGGCTTCGGCTTCTGTCACAATGAAGACGGGCTTATCAAATGTCGCGCGCGCTTTGCGAAGCCTTTCCTGTTGCACCGGTGTCAGCACCTGTTCAGGGTTTTTGAGAGTCCCTGTGGCTGCCACGATGTGGTCGGAAGGGACCGTGATCTTTACTTTGTAACTGCCGAAGGGCAACGCGAACTCTCCGCGCCCAAGAAACTGCTTGTTTTGCCATCCCTCATAGTCGTCAAATACGCACATGCGAGGGAAGAACTGGGCGATGGTATACACGTAGTTTCCATCTTCTTCGAAATACTCAAGTCCGCTGCGTTGTCCGTCGATCATGCGGTCGCCGATGTTGTATGACCACTCAATCGAGAACCGGTATGTGTCACCTGATTTCAGCGGTGTTGGCAGGTCGACCCTCATCATGGTGTAATTGATGGTATACGGCAGGGCCTTCCCGTCCGCGGACTTGACGGAGATGATGTTGTACCCTCCGGTCTTGCCCAGAAGGTCGAGCGTTTTTACGATTTCGCGGGTATGCGTACCGTCTTTGATTTCGTTGGTTTTTGTTTTGGTGGTGAGATTGTTTTCCGCCAGAATATTCTGGTCGAGTTGCAACCAGAGGAATGGCAGACTTTCCGGCGCGTTGTTGTGGTAGGTTATGGTTTCCCTGCCGGTAATTGACTGGTTATCGTCGTTTAATTCTACTTCTATCTCGTAGTCTGCCCTTTGCTGCCAGTATGCCGGTCCGGGGGCTCCCGATCCCGTGCGGTACTCATTTGGTGTCGGCAGCAGGGGGCCCAGTTGCTCAAACTTCCCCTCCCAGCGGCTCGCCTCCTGTCCAAATGCGGAACAGGCCAGCAAGCACAACCCCGCAAACGTCAATCGCTTCATTTCAGGTTTAATTTTACGTTTAGGTAACCCTGGCGCGTCAGGCGGTAAGTCAGTAGACTCACCAGAACGCGGCGTCTTTCATCAGCACAAGCGAAATACCCGCAATTGCTGAGGAGATAACAAGTCTCCAGTCACGCCTGCTCACGCCAAACAAGTCCACAAAGATAAAACAACTTGCCAGAAAGAGCAGCACAATCACGATCTGCCCGAATTCAAGGCCAATGTTGAACGCGAGTAAGGGCACCGCAATGTTCGCACTCTTCCCCAGGATTTCACGCAAATAGTTGGAGAACCCCAGGCCATGAATCAGCCCAAAGAACAGAGCCAAGGCGTAATTGAGCTGGATCTTGCGTTCCGGGAAATAATCTTCGCGCTTCATTATGTTACTTCCCGCCGTCAGGAATATCGTGAGCGGAATCAGGAACTCGACTACATCGCTGCGCACGCTGATGATCCGCAACGTGGCAAGGGCAAGGGTAATGGAATGACCAACGGTAAATGCCGTTACGAGGATGAGCACCCTTCGCCAATCATGCAGCGTGTATATCGCGCAAAGCACTACTACAAACAAAATGTGGTCATATCCCCCTGAGTAATCCAGGATATGATCTTTACCCATTCCGAAGTACAATCCAAATTCACTCATGGCCGTTGTACCAAAAGTTCAATAATAACCCTTAATTTTGAAATCGGAGGATTAGGGCTATTTTAACGGCACGATGTCGAGTTTTGTGGGAATCCTTTTTTTTGTTTCCCTCCCGCTCACCTGTGGACAGGCGCTCACCCGCCACCCGGTTCATGTATCGGTAACTGAAATCGAATACGACGCGGCGGAAAAAGAACTGGAGATCATGATGCGTATTTTCATCGATGATCTCGAGAATGCTTTGCGTCAGTATCACAAACAACCCGGACTTGACATTCTCAACACCGATGAAGCAACTGCAAAGAAATTAATCGGCGCATACCTCCTTGATAAATTCCAGATCGTGCTCGACAATCGAAAGACCCAAATGGAATACCTGGGACAGGAGGTGGAAGGGCAGGCATTTATCTGTTATATCCTGGCGCCCGGAATTCGCAGCTGGGCTACTGCCGAAGTTACCAATCGCATACTCTTTGAATTGTTTGACGACCAGTCCAATATTGTCCACGTCACGTCCGGGGGCGTTACACGAAGCCGGCGCCTCGTGCCGGACAATCAGGCTGGGACTTTTTCGTTTGGCCCATAAAAACTAGCAATAACAAAACCAGAGCGCTGTTCAATGAACATCCAACGATTCCTGTTATTCCTCCTCGTGACGCTGATGTTCACAGCGTGCGGCAAGCGTGCCCATGAGGAATGCGTCGTTATACCAGACACTGGCGGTATGCGCGTTGACTTTGAGTTCGTCAACCTGGAAGACGAGATCGCCGCTATTTCCTCCAAGGAGGAACTCGTTGCCTTCTTCACAGAGCATCCCGCCATGCGCGACTATCTTTTCAATAGAAGAAGTTATCCCGATGACTCCGTGTTCATCAACACGCTGTACCATCGCTTTACTCATCCGTCCTTTGATACACTGCTCCTGGAAACGCGACGGATTTTCGGAGACCTCTCCGATCTGAAAGCACAGTTCGCAGAAGCGTTTACAAATATCAAATACTATTATCCCGACTTCCAGCCCCCACGCGTCGAAACAGCCATCACAGGAATAGAAACCGACCTCGTGGTTTCTGACACGCTGATCATGGTTGGACTCGATTATTATCTCGGGAAAGATGGCGCGTACCGACCGCAGCTATATCAGTACTTGCTAACACGCTACGAACCCGAAGACATAGTCCCCTCCTGCCTGCTGCTTTATGGGATCAGCGATCGGTTCAACAAGACCACCGTGGAAGATCGGACGGTGCTGGCTGATATGATTGCCTATGGCAAGTCCTTTTACTTCGCCAAACACATGCTGCCGTGTATTCCCGACAGTACACTGATATGGTACTCCCGCAAAGAGATAGAAGGCGCGCGACGTTTCGAACACCTCATCTGGGCAAGGCTCATTGAAGACCAGGTGTTGTATTCGACAAGTCACATCGTCAATCAGCGATATCTTGGAGAAAGACCAAAGACACTCGAAGTAGGTGAGGAGTGCCCGGGCAGGATAGCCCAATGGGTAGGGTGGCAAATTGTCCGTAAGTACATGCAGACCCACCCGGATGTTACGCTCCCTCAATTGATGGAGATGGCTGACGCCCAGAAATTGTTCAATGAATCGCGCTACAAACCAACCGGGTAAACCGCGACCTTCCGACTTTCAACTTTCTCCTTAACTTAGCGGCCGAATCAAAAAAACGCCTGACTGCCATGCGAAAGAAGATCGTCGCCGGAAACTGGAAAATGAACAAGACACTCGATGAGGCACTAGCGCTCACCTCCGAGATTGCCGGCATGGTTAAGGATGAAGTTCGCAGTGACACGACCATAGTGCTGTGTACTCCTTTCCCATATCTCGTACCTGTGCTCCGGGTTCTTGGTGACGGTTCCCGCATTGCCGTTGGCGCTCAAAACTGCAGTCAACACGAATGGGGAGCATACACCGGAGAAACTTCGGCGCTCATGCTTGCATCTCTTAAGGCACAATACGTGATCATCGGTCACAGCGAGCGGCGCCAGTACTTCGGCGAAGACGGAAAGCTTCTGGCTGCAAAGGTGGATATCGCTCTGCGTTCAGGACTTACACCCATCTTTTGCTGTGGCGAGCCCCTTGAAGTGCGTGAAAAGGGAGGTCACCAGGACCTGGTGGGTGAACAAGTTGAAGCCAGCTTGTACCACCTGGATGAAGCACAAATCAAGAAGGTCGTCATTGCCTACGAGCCTGTCTGGGCAATCGGTACCGGAAAAACAGCAACGTCAGCGCAGGCGCAGGAGATGCACGCCTTCATACGCAGCCAACTTGCCGCAAAATACGGCCAGGCAACCGCATCAGACATCACCATTCTATACGGCGGCAGCGTAAACGCGTCCAATGCCCGTGAGCTGTTTTCCTCCCCCGATGTTGACGGCGGGCTTGTCGGTGGCGCCTCGCTGAAGTCGAGGGAGTTCGTGGAAATTATAAAAGCATGTTCCACACCCGCATCACCGTAAAGTGTCCCGCCGAACTTTCCGATATGCTGGTGGCGGAGCTCGCGGACGCCGGCTTTGATGCCTTCATCGAAATCCCCGATGGATTTGAGGGCTATGCCGATGGCGAACAGTATGATGCAAAGGCGGTGGAAGACATACGCCATCGCTATCAAAGCCTCACACAAGATCTCACTTTCAATTTCGATAAGGTAGAGAAGACCAACTGGAACGCAGTCTGGGAGAGCAGCTACGAACCCGTCGTCATTGACGACACCTGCCTGATCCGCGCGGCCTTTCACAAGCCCGAACGTAACTTTCCTTACGAAATCATCATAACACCGAAAATGTCATTCGGTACGGGGCATCATCCCACAACCCGGCTAATGATCCGGGCACAGCTCGGCGTCGATCACCATGGCAAACGGGTTTTGGATGCCGGATGTGGTACTGCTATCCTTTCCGTTATGGCGTCGAAGCTTGGCGCTTCTGAAATCCATGCTGTCGACCCGGACGAATGGAGTGTGATCAATGGGGGGGAGAACGCCCGCCTCAACGATTGTGGCAACATCAGTCTATACAAGGGAACAACACGGGGGCAGCAGTTTGCGGAACCCTTTGACATCATCCTGGCTAATATCAATAAAAATGTCCTGCTGGACGACATGGACTGGTACGCCGGACATCTCCGAACGGGCGGAAGCCTCCTTTTGAGCGGATTTTACGACTCCGATGTGCCTGACATCCTGGCACAATCTGCGCGTTATAACCTGGTTTTCTTACATCGGTTTGAAGAGGATTCCTGGGCTTCTCTCGTGCTCCAGAAATGAGCCCAAACTGTCAAAATGCGTTTCCTTGAGTTCAGAATTGCCCTTTTCAACGCAAAAATCATTTGAAGTTCGTCAAAAACTAACGAGGCTCTGCTTTACGTTGTTACTGATGGCATGCGTGTGGCTATTTTGGGCAATATTTACGAATTTGAGGGTTTTACTTCGTGAAGTACTTTTTGACCTCCATACTGGTCCTGGCAACCGTTTCCCTGGTTTACCCGCAGGATAGTGCCGGGACAGTTCCGGTGGGCTTTGCTGACAGCATTCAGGTTGCATTGGAAAAGACGCGGGGCGCTCAGGCCCTGGCAGTCGCTCCTTTGTTTACCAGAGCCTGGGCGTCGCTGACTCCTGACCAGCAGGACCTGGTCCGCAGGCAGGTATCGAAGATGCGTTCCCGCAAGTATTCGCTCAATCCCCACATCCTCAACTACCTCGCGGCGGTAGCCCATGCCGTAAACGACGAGCGCGCGAGTCCCGCCACGCTTACGCAGTACCTCACCGTGGCGGGGCAGGTCATCGAAGTGTATGAACCCAAGACCGCAAATCGATTCTTTGAGGTAAGCCGCACGTTTTTCGCGCACCACGCGCTTCACTACGAAAGAACCTATCGCCTTTATGCGCGGGACGATCAGTATCGCTTCGATTTCATCGTTCCGGAAACGATCTTGGAAGAGACAGTTCAACAGGAAGACACATGGGATGACGCCGCGCAGGACGGCGACGATTCAACATCAGGAGGGCTTTGGGAAGACGAACCTGTAAGCGACACCTGGGACGATACACCTGTTGATTGGGAAGAGACAGCATCATCGGAAACAAGCGATGGTATGCCGAGTTGGTATATACCGCCTCCACCACCCGTCATTGAAGGTCCCGTCATCCACTTCGAGGCGCTTACGCTGAACTTTGTTACGCGTAGTGACTCCGTTTTTCTGCGCAATACGAAGGGCGACTTTGATATCCTGCAAGGCGTGTTCGCCGGCAACCAGGGTAGATTCGACTGGACTCCGGCCGGACTGAGTCCTGACTCGGTATACTGCGATTTTGAGGATTACAACTTCAGCGTCAACAAGCCGGCATTCACGGCTGAAATGGCTAAACTCACCTATGTGGGCCGCACGCCCGGCGCCATCCAGGGTTCGTTTGCTTTTCGCAGCGAGCCTCGTCCGGATTTGGTTTGGGCATCATGGCCACGGTTCAAGTCTTATCAGAGCAACCTCGACATCCAGGGATTCGGCGACGAAACCGTAAAATACAGGGGCGGATTTGCGCTTACAGGACGTGCGATTTCAAGCCAGTCGGTCTCAGGCGACCTGTCCACGATTGAAGTGACCGTCGAGGGCAGTCGCAAATTCACAGCACGCTCACCCGAGTTCGTGTTTCAAGACTCAACAATACGCGCTGAGAAAACACGGCTCCGCATTCACCAGGGAAATGACACGCTATCGCACCCTAACGTCCGGATAAGATACGACTACGGAAAGCGAATGCTGACCGTACTTCATAACAAAGGGTCTATGCACCACACGCCCTATTCGGCGCCGTACTTCGCCGTCGATTTCAGCGCGGATATTTTGCGATGGGACCTCAAGTCAGACAGCATCAACATTTTCACCGACGGAGGTCGACGCACCGTTCCGATGATCATAGAGTCGGTCGACTTTTACGATCCCGAAGACTTCCGCGTGCTTAACGGCCAGGGATTTAGCTTCCATCCCCTCGTATTGACCGTTGGCTACTGCCTGAAAAATCGAACACGTGAATTCTACACCGGCGACCTCGCCATCTATGCAAAGAAAGACATTGCTGAGATTCAACAAGCGATAAAGTTCCTCGCGCAAAAAGGTATGGTGTCCTACGACGCCCGCAACGACAAAGTTATTGTTCACGAAAAAGCCGTTGAACTCTATCGTTCGTTCAAAGGCGAATCCGATTACGACAACCTGAAAATTCATTCCGTCATCGACAGCCTTCCGAATGCCACGATTAACATTCCGAAGGGATACATGACAGTGCGGGGCGTGGAGGAATTCAGCGTAAGCGACTCGCTTAACGTTAGAATTAAGCCGGATAGCAGCATCATTACCATCCTTCAGAACCGTGACATCAAGTTCGACGGAACTATCAACGCGGGTAACTATGAGATCAGCGGAAAAGGATTCACGCTGAAGTACGACAGCTTTTTCATCCGCCTCACACACATCGACTCCATCAACTTCTTTGTCACCGAACGTAATTCCAAGGGACAAAACATCCGCAGGAAGGTTAACAACTCCCTTGTAGGTGCCGATTCAACCGTGGCGTCTGAAGGTGGGCTCGGCAACGCGTCGCAGTCGTCAGGTACGCTTTACATTAGCAAAGCGAACAACAAGTCGGGTAAACAAAAATTACCGACCTATCCCCGTCTTGATGCCGAAACAGGTGGCGTCATCTACTTCGATCGTCCCGAGGTTCTCGGTGGCGTATACGACCGCTCCATTTTCTTTGCCGTTCCGCCGTTCGACCTGGACAGCTTGAACGATACCGACCCTTCTGCCATCAACTTTGAAGGGACATTCGTGTCCAGTGGCATGTTCCCCAGCTTCAAGGAGAAACTGCGATCCATGCCAGACAAGTCGCTGGGCTTTGAGCATAACGTTCCCGAGTCAGGTTATCAGCTCTTCAAAGGAGAAGGACGACTGAATGGGAACATATCCCTGACCAACCGGGGAATTCGCGGTTCAGGAAGCATCACCTATTTGGCGGCCCGTATCTATTCACCTGATTTTCTCTTTTATCCTGACTCGGTAATTGCAACCGGAAACCGCGCACGGATTGACGGCAAGCAATTTGGAGCCGTAAGCTTTCCGCAAGCATCTCTTGCCGACTTTGAAATGAAGTGGTATCCGAAGTCGGACGAGATGCGCATAAAGAACCTGAAGTCGCCGTTCAACATGTACGACAGTACGGCAACACTTAACGGTCAACTCGTAATTTCATCCGAGGGTGTCACGGGTAAGGGAAAACTCGATACGCGCGGCAGCGAGCTCCTTTCCATGAACATGACCTTTACGGGCGATGCGTTTTCCGCGCGGAACGCAAAGTTCAAGGTGAACAGTAACGACCCGCGCAAGCCATTGATTTTCGGAAACGATGTTCGGCTGAACTTCAACCTTGAGCAGAACTATGCGGACATTAGCCCGGAAGTCGAAGGGGTCGCGGCAATCAACTTCCCTTATGCCCAGGTGAAGACTTCCATTCCAAACGCACGCTACAATTTCGATACGAAGAAGATCGTGATGAGCAAGAGCCCCAATGTGCCTCTTGAAAACTCGTACTTCTACACGACGCGCAAAGAGCTCGACTCACTGGCTTTCAATGCTGAGAGCGCTGAGTATGATCTGACGACACAACAACTGAAAGTGAGCGGTATTCCATATATCATCGTGGCGGATGCGATGATCACGCCGGAAAACAATGAAGTATTGATTCTTGAGAATGCCAAAATCGGTACGCTTAAGAACACAACGATCGTCCTGGATACACTGAACGCTTATCACCGCCTTACCGAAGGCGTAGTGGACATCATTTCCCGGAAAGAGTTTACCGGTTATGCGACCTATCAGTATGTCAACGCCCTGAAGGATACGTTCGCCATCAAGATGACAGACTTCCACCTTGAACCTGTGGAAGAAGTCGTTGCTTCCCGGCGCTCAAGGAACTACGAGCCGGGCGCGATGCAAACAGTAGCGCGGGGTTCCGTTCGCGAAGAAGATAAGCTTGTTCTTGGCGCCGGTATGTTCTATAAAGGCGATATGACCATGTACGCCCGCAGACCAGCCCTTCAACTCGACGGCTATGTAAAACTCGACATCAAGAACATTGAGGGTTACAAGGGCTGGATCGCATATTCTCAAACCGGTGACGAAACGGATGTCATGATCGACTTTGACAACGCTGTTAACGATCAGGGTGAGAAGGTCGAAGCAGGGCTGAACTTCGGGATGGACAACAGCCTCTACATAACATTCCTCAACGACAAGAAGAACGATGGTGATGAGAGCCTGTTCACACCGTCCGGAAAGCTCTTTTACGACACAGAAACTAGAGAGTACAAAATAGAAGACCCGGGCAAGGCCAGCGGCGAAAAGCTTGAAGGGAAAGTATTCGCATACAATGACGAGAACCAGCACATCCGGTTTGAAGGTCCGGTGAATCTCGTTCGCAGTAACAATGGCTTTAGCGTCAGAGCCTCTGTTCTCGGCTCCGGCAGCATGGCTTCCAATGAAATCCGGATGAATACATTCATGGTCCTGGATTCAAACATTCCGACGCAAGCCTTCGATGTGATGGCAAAGGAGATTCAGGATGTAGTCGCAACCCAGGGCGCTGATGAAGGCTTGGGAGATCAAACAGAGTTGCTTTACAAGATGGCCAACATTGTGGGCGAGCGAATCACCCGCGACTACGAGCAGAGAAGCCTGGAGGGATATGTATCTCTGGCAACGATACAACCGCTGATGAAGCCTCTCGTCATCTCGAACGTCAACCTCAAATGGTCGGAGAAACACAAGGCGTTCTATTCGGAGGGAACCATTGGAATTTCCAACATCCTCAACAAAGACATCAACGGGGCATTTGAAGGGTTTCTCGAAATCAAGCGCGACGAGGATGGTGTGGAAACGCTAAACCTCTTCTTTAAGGCTTCCGGCGATGTGTGGTACTACATCGGCTTTGAAGGCAGCCGCGTGCTGGTTCATGCAGCAAGCAACGAATTCAATAACATCATCCTGAAGCGCACCAACGCTGGAAAAACGAAGATCGGCGAGGTAGCCTTTGTGCCGGGCAGTGACGAAGAAACCGTTGCGTTTATTAATCGCTTCCGCAAGGACTACTACGGTATCGAATCACCTTACAGTCTGAACAGCCAATCGATGGTAACGCCATCTTCAGATCCTGTGACACCGATCGGCCAACCGCTCCCTGCACAATCCGATCAGGAGAAGAAGGATCAAGACCTGGAGGACGATGGCTTCTGACGTGAACGTTTAGGCAAATCCCTTTGCCTGCCGTTTACATTAGAAGTAATTTGCGCCATCAAAATGTGTTAATGATGGTCAAGGAATACATCGACTCCAATATCCAACGGTTCCAGGATGAATTGTTCGAATGGCTGAGAATCCCTTCCGTAAGTGCCGACAGCAGGTATAAACAGGATGTCCGCAAGGCTGCGGAATTCCTGAAGGCAAAGTTCCAGGAAATTGGCGTCGATCACGCAGAATTGTGCGAAACGGGTGGACATCCCATCGTGTACGCCGAGAAGAAGGTGAATCCCTCCGCACCAACGATACTGGTGTACGGGCACTACGACGTTCAACCACCCGACCCCCTGGATTTGTGGATATCCCCACCCTTTGAACCGCAAGTCAGAGACGGAAAGATATTTGCCCGGGGCGCATGTGACGACAAGGGCCAGGTATACATGCACGTCAAGGCTTTCGAAACTATGAGCAGACTTAATCGCCTCTCGTGCAACGTAAAGTTCATGGTAGAGGGTGAGGAAGAAGTTGGCTCAGAAAACCTTGCATCCTTCGTACGTGACAACAAGGAAAAGCTCAAGGCGGATATCATCCTCATTTCCGACACAGCGATGATCTCGCTGGATCACCCTTCAATAACCGTCGGACTCCGTGGACTCAGCTACATGGAAGTGGAAGTCACCGGGCCTAACCGCGACCTGCACTCGGGCGTCTATGGTGGCGCCATAGCTAACCCGGTTAACGTCCTTTGCCGTATGATCGCGTCACTTCATGACGACAAGGGTCGCATAACCATCCCGGGATTTTACGACAAGGTAGTAGAACTGAAGCCCGCAGAACGCGAAGCACTCAACCGGGCACCGTTCAGTCTCGAGACCTACAAACGCGACTTACAGATCAACGAAATATGGGGCGAAGAAGGATATACGACACTGGAACGCACCGGCATACGCCCGACTCTCGATGTGAACGGAATTTGGGGTGGCTATACCGGTGAAGGCGCCAAGACGGTGTTGCCGTCCAAAGCGCACGCGAAGATTTCAATGCGACTTGTTCCTAACCAGTCGAGTGAGGAAATCTCTAAACTGTTTACCAAACACATAAAAGCCATCGCACCGCCAACGGTAAGCGTCAATGTCATTGCACACCACGGAGGTGAACCTGCTGTTACGCCTACCGAAGGGAAAGCTTTCGCGGCTGCCGCTAAAGCATTTGAATCTGTTTGGGGTAAGCGACCCATTCCCACCCGCGACGGTGGAAGCATTCCGATCGTCGCGTTGTTCAAAAAAGAATTGAATCTGGATACCGTGCTTATGGGCTTTGGACTGGACAGCGACGCGATCCACGCGCCGAATGAACATTTCGGCGTCAAGAATTTCAGAATGGGTATCGAAACCATCGTAGCGTTCCATAAGCACTACGCGGAATAGGTGCGCTAAAAATCAAAAAAAGTTCCGCCTTGCGCAGCATCCTTAGGGCTGTGGAAACCGTTTAGCCATTAACCAAAATTGGTACTGTCATGGCGACGACAACAGCACAGCGATACGACACCGACGTTCGAGGCGTAGACCTTGACGCGTACTTCGCACGCATACATTATTCCGGAGACCGGACACCAACCCTCGATACCCTCACCCGCATACAC
>QGUY01000095.1 GCA_003242315.1 Bacteroidota bacterium | reverse complement strand
CCCGCGGGCTGGCTCATCGAACAATGTGGATGGAAGGGCGTAACCCTTGGAAACATTGGTGTTCACAAGCATCAGGCGTTGGTGTTAGTAAACTATGGAGGAGGTGATGGATCGGAGATTTGGAACCTCGCGATGAAGATTCGGGAGTCAGTGAAAGATAAATTCGGAGTTACCCTTCAACCCGAAGTGAATGTGATTCATCCTTGAGTTTGTACAAGTCGACGCCACTTTTGTCATCACGGCAAGTACACGCTATCAAAATTTTTGCCTAAAAAGTTTTGCAGATAAGATTTTTATTTTAACTTTTCACGTCGTTTAACTTTTTTTTAACACATTTAAACGCTATGGCAAAAACATCCGCTAAGAAAGCAGCTAAGAAAAAGACCGCCAAGAAGGCGGCTAAGAAAGCTGCAAAGAAGAAGAAGTAATTAGGGCGAACCTAAGAGCTTTGCAAAGGGAAGTAATCAGATTACTTCCCTTTTGTTTTTCCCACCCTTCTCATAAACCCGCGTCAACACTGCATTTTCAAGGGATCCATCTCGCGCTGGAGTACAATTCATTCGGTTGCAGAAATATATCTTGTCTTACTTTGGGAACTCGCTCGAGGGGGTTATAATTTTGTCTGCAATAAATCACCAATCAAGTTATACCATGGCAAAGACTAACGCGAAGACAAGCGTGAAAACGCCAGCAAAGGCTTCAACGAGGGCCACTGCAAAGAAGGCTCCCGACATTGAAACAGCAGCACGGACTGCTTTGGCCAAGCTGCGGGAATTGAGCCTTGACGCACAACTGCAAGCTGACCTGGACTGGTGCCTGGGAAGCTACAGCTATGACAAGAACCCGTCCGGTCTCTACGAGATGGTTGGCCGGGCAATCAAAGTATTCACTGCTGAGCGCGAAAAAAAGACCAAAGGCGTTACCGCAAAACTTCTCACCGACCTGGAGAAAAGCATCAAGAACTGAGCTACATACTGTTACTGGATGTTTGGGGGATATCCCCAAATGAGATCACTAGTAGAGACGCACGGTCGTGCGTCTCTGTTAAAACCATCGACTATCTTCCGGAGACGTACCGTTGTGCGGCTCTACGGAGTTAACCCCATAGATATCGCTTCGGGAATCAGCCGGGGCCCAGTCAGATCATGTGAGTGACATTGGCCAGGGTGCCCGCATACTTTTCGGTGACGACCCCGAACTTCCGAAGAAACTCGACTCCTTCATCCAACGGAATCCCCTTGTGCTCGGCATACGAATTCAGGTAAATGCATCGCGCGATACCCATGGTGTAGATAATCCGGGCGCACGCCAGGCAGGGCGATAGCGTAACGTACAAAGTAGCTCCTTCCACCGACATCTTATTCTTGACGGCATAAAGGATTGCATTCTGCTCCGCGTGGATAGCAAGTGAACATCCCCCTTTTGAGTCGCGCGGGCATCCGGTCTCGGGCCATTCCTCATCGCAGTTGTGTGTCCCTGCCGGCGGACCGTTATAACCGATGGAAATAATCCGTGTGTCTTTGGCGAGCACAGCGCCGACGTGTCGTTTGATGCAGTGCGAACGGCGCGCCAGGTTAACCGCCAGCTCCATGTAGATGTCGTCAAATGCAGGCCTGCTCATCTTACTTAGGTTGTCGCGGCAAAATAAGTAATTCCGTACGGTCTTCCGCCGGAATGTATCACTGTTGTCGGTAACTGTGAAATAAGTATCTTAGGCGCCATGACTAAGTGGGTCGTAACATCCGTGATATGGCTTTGCGTGGTTAGTGTGTACGCCCAGGAATCGCGCCTGAGTCCCCTGGCCATGGCGCGGATGCGCTACAAAGACACGTATGTGAAGATCACGTACGGACAACCCTTCAAGAGGGGGCGTGAGATTTTCGGCAACCTTGTCCCCTACGGTGAAGTTTGGCGTACCGGCGCAAATGAGGCGACCGAGATTACGCTTACCGGCGACCTCCTCGTCAACGGCCTGCTGCTTCGGGCCGGAACGTATTCCATTTTTACGATCCCGGACCGCATCAAGTGGACGATAATTATCAACCGCGAGTTGAACCTCTGGGGATCGTACAATTATAACCCAAAACTCGATGTATTTCGCTTTGACGCCCCGGTTCAGGAGTCGCCGGAGGTTGTGGAAGCGTTCACCATTGCCCTGGACCAGAACAACGATCGCGCTGAGATGACGTTTCAATGGGATCGCGTCAGGGTAACAGTGCCTATCCGATTTGTAGAAAGTCAATAGATGATGGTGTTCCGGTATTGCATTGCTCTGATTCTAACCTTGTCGGTGTACAGCGTCGTAGCACAGTCGACCGCGGACCTTGACAGCCGGAATGGGTTCAAGGACATCCGTCTCGGCACCCGCGCGGACTCGGTAAAAGGCGCCAGGTTGAAAAAAGAATTCACGGTTAAGGAGAATGTCTATCCGTCGCAGACCTATGCCGTCGAACACCCCGAATACACCTCAATCGGCGATGTCAGGATAAAGAGCGTAGAACTCGGTGCGTACCGAAACCTCATTGAAACCATTACGCTGATCACAGAGAAGGATCCACGATTGATGAAGGCCCTGGAAGGCTTGTTCGGCAGAGCCACCTACGATGCGAAAAACAACCAGTATTTTTGGCGAGGTGAGTCCGTGCTGCTCACATATAAATCCCACTCCAAGAATAACCTGCTTTTGGAATATCGATCACTTCTTATTCCTCGCATGATGGTGGAAGACCGCAAGAGCAAAATCGATAAGATTGCTGACGATTTTTGAACCACAATGTAAACCTATGAGACGCATACTTAACATTACCGCAGTCGTTGCATTCACATGTTCCGCTTGCTTCGCTCAGAACGATAAGCGTACACCGGAATCCACAGAAGTATGGGAACCACAACCCAAGATTGTCACACCGGGAGCGACACCAGCTGACCCTCCCTCCGACGCCATCGTCCTGTTTGACGGCCGCGATCTGAGCCGATGGGAATCAGTCAACGGTGGTCCGGCGAAGTGGACCGTCAAAGACGGCGCAATTACCGTGGCTCCGGGAACAGGCGACATCAGGACCAAAGAGTCGTTTGGCGACATACAGTTGCATATCGAGTGGCGCGCTCCTGCCGTCACTGACCCGTCAGTAGTAAGCCAGGGCCGCGGCAACAGCGGGGTATTCCTGCAGGAACGCTACGAGGTCCAGGTTCTGGACAACTATCAGAACAAGACCTACATAAACGGCCAGGCAGGCTCTGTATACAAGCAGCACATTCCACTCGCAAATGCCTGCAAAAAGCCGGGAGAATGGCAAACATACGACATCATATACACCGCTCCACGGTTCGGTGCTGATGGCCGCGTGGTGGTTCCTGCGTACGTAACGGTAATCCACAACGGCGTTCTCCTGCTCAACCATGTTGCGTTGCTCGGCGCCACCGAATACATCGGATTCCCGTTGTACAAAGAACACGGTGATGCACCGTTGCGGCTGCAAGACCACGGAAACCTCGTAAGCTACAGGAACATCTGGGTGCGGAAATTGTAATCCCAACGAGCTCCGATCGCGTGTCCGCTACGTGAAATCATGGCATCCTGAGGAAACCGCAAAACATCCTTATTTTTGCGGCCATGATTTCCGTATCGGACATTACTTACCTGATCGGCGGACGACCCCTGTACGAGAATGCGAGCATGTTTATCCGCCCGAAAGACCGTATCGGTCTGATCGGGCTAAATGGGAAGGGAAAAACAACGCTGCTCCGCCTGATCAACGGCGACATACAGGTCACTTCAGGCAGCATCAGCAAAAGCAACGACTGCACAATAGGCTTCCTGAACCAGGATCTGTTGTCCTATCAGTCCGACGACGCGATTCTCACCGTCGCGATGGAGGCCTTCCGCGACGCAGTAGAGACGCAACGTCAACTTGAGAAAGTCATCCGACAACTGGAAACGGAGTACTCCGAAGACCTGGTCCACAAACTGAGCCAACTCCAGGAAAAATTCGAACAACTCGACGGCTACAGCATGCAGGCTAAGGCTGAAGAGGTACTGGAAGGGATTGGCTTTTCAACAAGCGACCTCCATCGTCCGCTACGCGAGTTTTCCGGAGGATGGCGCATGCGCGTAATGCTTGCCAAACTCCTCCTGGAGCGCCCGTCATTGCTCATGCTCGACGAGCCCACCAACCACCTTGACCTCCCTTCCATCGAATGGGTGGAAAACTACCTGAGAAACTATGATGGAGCCGTGCTCATTGTTTCGCACGACCGCCGTTTCCTCGACAACGTGGTGACGAAGACCGTAGAGGTTACAAATCAACAACTGGTGACCTACGAAGGGAACTACTCCTATTACCTCCAGGAAAAAGAAATACGCCAACGGATCCAGCAGAACGCTTACGAGAACCAACAGCAAAAGATCAGGCAGACGGAGCGATTTACTGAACGCTTTCGTGCGAAGGCAGCCAAAGCGCGCCAGGTTCAGTCGCGAATAAAAGCCCTGGAGCGCATGGAACGGGTAGAGGAAGTCGTAAACGATGTTGCGGTTGTGAACTTTCGCTTTCACTTCAAGCAACAATCCGGTCGCATGGTCGTCTCCCTAAAAGATGTTACCAAAGCATATGGCGACCTCGTTTTGCTAGAGAAAGCTTCCGCCACCATCGAACGCGGCGACAAGATTGCCCTGATTGGCGCGAACGGCAAAGGTAAATCGACCCTTCTTAGGATTCTTTACGGAACGGAGCCCATCGAGGGCGAACGAACCATCGGCTACAACGTCATTCCCGCATTTTACGCCCAGCACCAGTTGGAGGCGTTGCAAATCGATAACGAGATACTCGACGAACTGAAGCAGGCGGGCTCAGGCAAGACGGAGCAGGAACTTCGCAACGTGCTCGGGTGCTTTCTCTTCTCTGATGACGACGTATACAAGAAAATCAAGGTCCTTTCCGGAGGGGAGAAATCACGCGTAGCGTTGGCGAAGACACTCATATCAGAAGCGAACTTCCTTTTACTTGACGAGCCTACGAACCACCTCGATTCTATTTCAGAGAACATCCTGATCCAGGCGCTACAGCAGTACAAAGGAAGCTTCATTGTCGTGTCGCACAACCGGCACTTTGTAAGCCAGATTGCGAACAAGATCTGGTACATTGAAGATCGGCAAATCAAGGAATATCCCGGCACGTATGAAGAATACGACTACTGGCTGCGGAACGTGGCTCGCCTGTTCAAAAGCCGGCACCGGCTGAGGAGAAGAAGGCATCAGAAAAGCCAAAGCCTGCTCGCCGGCAAAAAGCCCCCGATGAAAAAGCTTCACTGATGCGTCAACTCCGCGATGTCGAAACCGACATTGAGCAACTGGAACAGCGTCTTAAAGAGGTACAGGAAGAAATGGCGCAGCCGGAAGTGTTCACCAACTTCGAAAAAGCAGGCAAACTGAAATCAGAGTACGAAGGAATCAAGCAACGGTTGGATGACGCAAACCGGAAGTGGGAGGAATTGGCTACGAGGATTGAAGAGTAGAGTAGTGATTTGTGATTTGTGAATTTTAGATTCAGTGTTGTCCGGGGAAAACTTTTGAACCCGGCTTCGACTTCGCTCAGCATCCGGATGTTGACACATACTATAATCGGTGTATCAATCTTTCGATGACTTCAACTACGTCCAGTCACAGGAATTTGACCACAATCATTTCACGGAAGCCGGGAATACGGTTGCTGAGCGAAGTCGAAGCATGGGTCCAATATCCCCGACTTTCCCCGGAAAACAATGATTTTAGATTTATGGTTATGATTTAGTAACCCCCAAATCGCAAATCACTAATCAAAAATCTAAAATCAAAATCTACATCCCCACTCCTATCTTAAACACGAATCGATCTGCCTCTTCTTCCAGGGTGTAGGAGACGAAGGCCAATCCTGCTGAGTACTTGGCTCTCAGCTTTTGTTTTTGGTACCCGGCGCTGAAGTTCACCAGCAACTTTCCGGCGGCAATCTGGTAACCTGCCAGGGTGCTGAACATGAAGCCCCAGTCTCTCCCGTCAACTCTGATTGACTCCTGCTCCGGAAGAAACTTACAGTTGGTATGGCCCATGTTGAGTTGAATGAAGGGGCCACTTTCACGCGTGTCACCCGGATGGTAAGAAAGGCTTCCAAAGATCGGCACGGTACGCCAGCGCTGGTACCCCTCAATTCCCACACCTATACCCATAGCCAAGGGTCCAACGCTGATACCGTGAATGGTGGTCACGCCGCCGGTCAGGTAGCGCGGCTCACCTCCGACGAGAATACCTGTTGAAGTGCGATTGTAATATCTGGCTGGTTGTTGATCATCCTGTGCCTGCGCCGGAAGAGTCGCGACCAATATGACGAGCAGCGCGAGATACCGCATGCTTACTGTGTTACTGGAATTTGGCTCAGTAGTTTGAGCTTCTTTTTGTTGGAGTAGTCGTATTGATACAGGCCTTCTTCACTAATCATCATCAGCACATTGTTGTAAGGGATCACGTCCAGTGCCGTCACGAACGGATGATGGGCGAGCATGTTCTCATCCAACTTGAGCTTGTTGGTTACATCATATACCTTCAGTCCAGCGTCGCCGTCGCAAACGAACAGCATGTTGTCATCTATGCCCAGTCCGTGGGGGTTTGTCATCTCATAGGTGGCCAACAAAGTAGGTCTTTCCGGGCGGCTGATGTCAATGACCTCCAGCTGGTTGTTCACTCCTCCCGTACACCAGAATGCCGAGACATCGGAGTTGAAATTATTCGAACGGAGGGTTACATAAGCGTAGCCATCTGACACGACTACGGGGTCGCAGCTAACAACGTGGGCATAGGTACTGATAAGATCCGGTTTGGTAGGCCTCGATACGTCGATGATGTACATTCCGGATCTCGAGCCGACGAACAACTTGTCCTCATACGGAAAGATCGTTTCGATATCCCAGCCCAGCTGCAGGCTGTCAATGGCGACGAGGTTCGCGGGGTTTTCGATGGCTACTGTTTTCAGCAGGTAGCTGTCCAGGCAGTAAAGATGTCCCGCGTTGAGCGTCATTCTAGCCAATGAGCCGCCAAGACCGGGGCCAGAGCCAGTCCCCGGTGCTATGGCAGCCATCGAGTTGAAATCCTTAGCCGCATAATGTGGCACCGCTATGCCGTCCTCATAATAAAACCCACCCCAAGGCTGGAGAGCCACATCGCAAGCCGCGATTTCAATATGCTGTTCCTTCCTTTCCCAGGAAGTTAAAATGCCCTTATCGGGATCCGCCTGAAGTCCCGTATTGTTATAAACGCTGAATGCGTTTTCCTTTCGGCCGACAAGCTGAACATTGTTCAGATCGCTGATGTCAAACGACAACAGGTCGATGAAACTATCGGCAAATAGGATGTTGCCGTTGATCGCGAGGTCGTTGTTTCCCGGAATGCTGATGAACTTCACCTGATTCGGCGTCCTCGGATCGTGGTTATCGATTACATGTATGCCTTTGCCGGGCTCACTGATGAACAAATAATCATCCTTGAAATAAATACGACCCATAGACTCAATGGCCTTGGGGCCCGTGACTTCTACAGATGCACGAAAGTCCTCCAGGGACATGTAGACCGGCTCGAAGTACACATATTCGGCCGTTGTTTCGCATTGATCTGAGCATCCCTCCAGCACTACGCTAAGTCCAAGCAGTGCAGTTAGAAAAAGCAGCGCGTAGAGGGAGACGTGCAGCCTTTTTTGGATTCTGGTTTCCAGGGGAGCCATACGATGTATGTGTCTTTGCCCCTTTAGACACCACCAAATGCCTGGGGGTTGGAAGGCTAGTTAAAAATATAACGGAACCGCAACCCTACGTCGAACGTCACCGGCGTTGCCGAGATGCCCACGTCAGACTTGTACATCGAATTGAAGGGATACCGCAATCCAGGGTTCAGCGAGATGCGATACTTATCGGCAAAGCGATAGCTGAACTCCGTGCCTACAAGGCCACTAAAGTTAATAGTGCGATAGGGTGAATCACTTCCGTTTCCGTTTGTAACCTTCGCCAGGTTGCCACTCTGCGGCTCGAGGGTATTTTGAATGAACAAGTCAGTAGCTACTCCTCCCATAACCTGTATGCCGAAGGCACGATTCACTACCAGGTACCCTGCCTGGATCGGTATGCTCAAAAACTCCATGCTATTGTTTACGCCGTAAGGTGCAGTTGGCACCACACGTGCCGAGGCGTCAGCAGCTTTCGTGATTTCAGCGGAGTACACCGGTGAAAAATTCAGGAAGTCATCGGTCAGTACCGCATCCGACGTAAACGATGCATTTTGTGTGATATAGTTAATGCCTCCCTGTAGTACCCACCGCGATGCAATGCGGCCACCCACGTTCACACCTACTGAGTACGCAACGCCTGAAGCGCGGGATTCGCTGGCCAGCGTATTGTTGGCTGCGGTCATGTTGCTTGTTCCTGCAAAAAGCATGGGAGGTTGCACCGTGCCCGTGCTATTGTTGCTAAACGTTCCGGCTGAAAAACCTACCGACGTCCAAATGCGTTCATCGTCATACTTTTTCCGTTCACGCTCTGCCCGCTCTTCCATGGCAATGCTCGCCAGCAGCAAATCGACCTGATCAGGCTCGGTCTTCGGAAAATGAGGCACTATCGTCTTTTGCTTTACCAGCGGAGGCAGCGGCCGGTCGCGGAACGCGGGAATAGCCGACTGTCCCACTTGCCGATCGTTCACGGCTACAGCCCCATCAGCATAGGCCAGACGTTGGCTCGTCGCTTCCTGAACCGCTGCGCGATCAATCGTCGTCACCACATCTCGTGAGTCAGTTGCATTCGCATGCTGAGGGTCGCTGGCAGATGCAAGTGACTGACGCGGTGTTGATGAAGACGCTGAGGATTGCGAAGGCTGATCAGACGATGAAGACCTTTCAGATACAGAAGACCGTTCATCAGAACTTCGGGAAGAAGATTCCGTTGGTGTCTCGGCAGAGGCTATCGATGATGATTCACTGTCAGCTATTACCGAAGGTTCGCTGGACAACGGTTGTTCGCCACTTTCTCCCTCGCTTCGTATGGGTGCTGTATCCTTCTGCTGCGCCGTCAGGTCAGCAGGCGTTGTGCGGTTAACGCTGAGAAGGTACAGGCCGGTGCCGGCCAGACCAAGGCCAAACACGACAGAAGCCGCCGCCAGGAACTTAAAGAACGTAAGGCGCTTTTTCATGTGGCCACGTTCGAGACGCTCCAGGTCAAGCTCAATGTTCATCCAAACCTTCTCTGAGGGCTGGACTTCAGCATTGTCGAAGGACTTCCTAAACGACTCCTCAAATTTTTGCCTCTCCATACTTCTTGTAATAGGACGACTCCTTTAGCAGGCGCGATTGTAACAGGGCCTTTGCCCTGGCATACTGGGATTTGGACGTGCCTTCCGAAATGCCCAGGCACTCCGCAATCTCTTTATGACTGTATCCCTCGATGGCGAAAAGGTTAAAGACGATCTGACATCCCTGTGGCAACTCCTGGATAAACTCCAGAAGCTGGGAGAAATGCAGTTCGGGCAACACCAGTTCGTCTGTCGGGAGATTGATCTCCTCGACGTCAACCATAGGGTACAGGTAAAGTTTCCTGCGTTGTGCGTTTAAAGCGGTATTGACCATAATGCGGGTTATCCAGGTTTCGAGGCGGGATTCCTGCCTGAAATCCTTTATACCCTGAAAGACTTTCACAAATGCTTCCTGAAGTATGTCTTCCGCTTCGGCAGTTGAGCGGGAATACCGCAGGCAAACCACCATCATTTTCCGGCAGTAACGGTCGTACAAAGCCTTCTGATAGGCCCTGTCGCCTTTACGGCAGCCTTCAATGAGCTCTGATTCATTGAGCATTCGTGGGATGGAGGGGTTGCTTGATTTATTGGACACAGCCTTATACGGAATAGTTGGAAATTACGGCTATGCTTCCCACGTTGAATTGTCGAAATTAACGCGCTCAAACCGTTCCATGCTGAATTTGACGCCGATTTCCCTCCTTTTCACCGCCACAGCGTGGCTCTTAGGCGGGTATGCGCCCTCCAACAACCAAAGTTCGGAAATTTTCCAGGGTAACACTAAGAAACTGGAGCTCCGGGACCGCACCTACGAGTCCCAAATCAAGACCGTTCAGCTATACCCCGCTTTTGGAGCCCGGGAAAACGAGTTTCTGCCTGCTGTGATCCCTCTGGGCCAAAGCAACCTGGTATTGGAATTTGACGACATAGACCAGCCTGTGCAGCGCTATTACGCCCGTATTGTGCACTGTAATCGCGACTGGACACCGTCCAACCTGGCCGCCCTGGAGTATATGACAGTATATAATGAGGTCCCCGTCACGGAATACGAGTTCTCCATCGACACGACCGTTCCATACGTCCATTACCGGCTGAATCTGCCCCCGGTACGCCTTCCCGGCAACTATGTCGTCGTCGTCTATCGCGAGGGTGACCGGGACGATATCATCCTTTCGCGACGGTTCATGGTCTTCGACAAGCTTGTCACCATTGGCCGCGAAAGAGGGCTCGTGGGTCCGGGTCGGGCCACCGGCCTGAATCAGCAGTTGCATTTCAAGGTTAACTACCGGAATGTGGAGATCCAGAATCCCATGCTGGACGTCTCCGTCACGATCCGTCAAAACATGCGGTGGGACAACCTCGCGCAGGACATCCGCCCGGCATTTGTGCGTGAGGATTTGCGTGAACTGGAGTATCGATTCTTTGACCCTGAACAGATGTTTAAAGGTGGGAATGAGTTTCGATTCTTTGACCTAAGGTCTGTAAACTATCCAGGACGCTTCGTTGCTTCTGTTGACAAGAACAGCTTTCCCTATCGGGTGTACATTCAGCCCGACCGTAGTCGTGAACATGAAGCGTATTCGCAGTACAACGACCTGAACGGACAGTTCGCCATTGAGAATCTCGACTATCGCGATCCGCTCGCGGCCGATTACGTTGAAGTATTCTTCACCTTGCAGGCTGAGAAAGTAAATGGCGATGTCTATGTCACCGGCGCATTCAACTATTGGAACAGGGATGAATACAATCGGATGGAATATGATGCTGCGACAAAAAGCTATCACGCGGCGATCCTGCTCAAACAGGGCTGGTATGATTACCAGTATGTTGTCGAGTCACCGGACGTTTCACCCCTGCATTTCGAAGGATCACACTTCGAAACGGAAAACCTATACGAGATATTCGTTTATCACAGACCGTTCAACATCAACGCTGACCTGCTGATCGGTTACATGAGCCTTCAGGAGAACCCGCGCTAAGCGTAGTTCATTTCATGTTGTCGCTCGCGACGGATGGAGTCGTTATGCGCAATATCCAGCATGCCAAATCCTTTGTGCGCAAAGTGACCCAGCCCGTTGTCGTACACAAACTGCTGCACCTCCTTAGCCGCGTATAACGTGAACGGGAATGTGTAGCCGCGTACTTCGAATTTGATGTCGTTGTCGTACAACGGATATATCCGGGCAAACTTCTTGTGTGCGGATTGGATCCGGTTGATATAGTCGGCATCCGGAAGTATTTGGAAGCGATAGAACGACGCAAGCTGCTCGGCCGTGTATTGCCCTGCCTCTTCCATGCGGGCTATGGTCGACTCGTAGAGCAGGTCTGAAAACTCATCGCTTTCCGGGGCGATGAACTTCTTCGCTCTTTCGTCATTGAACGATGGCGGTATGAGGACGATAGGCGAAATACACAAGAACTTGGTCTCCTCGCTGATGACCACCGGTTCCTCGATCTCAGTGCTGTCGGGAATTAGCTGGAGTGTTCCCACCACGATCTCCTTTTGTTCAAAGAGACGTTCGAGGAAGTAGTCCATAAATTCCTTGTCCTGGCACGCGAACACCAGGGTGACTTTGGATGAGTAAAAATGGAGACCCTTTCGGCTGATCTTGGTCTGACCCTTTAGTCCCGAAAAGTTGAAACGGGTGTAGTCCTTATATGCAGGATTTGACCCAAAGAGCAAGATCCCTTTGATCAGCTGAGCCAGAAGGTACTGATGGTGAAAAGGCACATGAGCACCCCTGTTCTTAAGCGAAAAAATTATCCTGGTTCTCAAAATCCGAAAAAATTATAGGGGCTAAAAAGTTAACACATGGCAACCCGCCTATTCATTTGAGCCTGTGCGAATTATAAAACTAACAAAAATTCAGCAACGGAAATCAATTTTTTCCCATCTTTTTAAACATTGAAGCGGAAATGCATAATATCTCCGTCTTCCACCGTGTACTCTTTGCCTTCGATCGCCATTTTACCGGCTTCCCGACAGGCTTGTTCAGATTTAAATATCTGATAATCAGATAACTTAATTACCTCTGCTTTAATAAAGCCTTTTTCAAAATCCGAATGTATTACACCGGCAGCCTGGGGTGCTTTCCACCCTTTTTTTATCGTCCAGGCCCGGACCTCCTTTTCTCCCGCCGTAAAGTACGTAATTAGGTCGAGAAGGTGGTAGGATGCCCGGATGAGCTTACTTAATCCGGAGTCGGTTAGCCCATATTCGGCGAGGAACGCCTGGCGGTCCTCTTCACTCTCGAGCTCCGCGATTTGAGCTTCGATGGCAGCGCAGACCACTACCACCTCGGCATTTTCATCCTTGACTGCCTCCTTAAGTGCTGTAACGTGCCGGTTACCCGTATGGATGCTATTCTCATCCACATTTGCCACATAGATGACCGGTTTCGCCGTTAGCAGCTGAAGGTCTGCTATCGCTTCCCTGTCGTCGCGATCGAGGTCCAGGGTTCGGATATTCTTTCCCTCAAGCAGCGCTTCCCGACATCGGGCGACCGAGGCGATCTCTTTTTTAATACGGGGATCGCCGCTCTTGGCTGCTTTCTCAAGCCGCTGGAGTTTTTTCTCAACGGACTCAAGTTCGGCAGCTGAAGTTCCGTGTCAATGATCTCCTTGTCGGCCACCGGGTCGACCCGCCCGTCCACGTGCACGACGTTGTCGTCGTCGAAGCATCTCACCACATGAACGATGGCGTCAACCTCCCGGATGTTAGCCAGAAACTGGTTGCCGAGTCCCTCTCCTTTGCTGGCGCCCTTCACGAGTCCGGCGATGTCTACAAAGGTTATGGTTGTCGGCACAACGCGCTCGGGCTTCACGATATCGGCCAGGATTTTGAGGCGCGGATCCGG
>QGUY01000380.1 GCA_003242315.1 Bacteroidota bacterium | reverse complement strand
ACCTGCAATCTACCGACCTGGTGAATGCCAATTTTGAAAAGTTGGCTGAATTGTTTCCCAACTGCGTTACGGAAACAGCCGAAGGCAAAGCCATAGACTTTGACCTGCTCAAGCAGGAACTCAGCCATGCCGTTGTAGAAGGCAACAAAGAACGCTACCGCTTAGAGTGGCCGGGTAAGAAGGAAGCCATAGTAACGGCCAACATCCCAACTACCAAAACCCTGCGCCCGGTGCGTGAAGGTGTATCAACCCCCTATAGTTTGGACAGATTCTTCGTTTTGGTTGTGTAGTATTTCTCGGATTTCCTGTTCAGCTGATAAGCAAAAGTAGGTATCTGCTCCAGGCGTGTCAAGGCTGGTAACGAGCGAATGATTTTTTATTTGATTTTTTATGGAATCATTCGGCCTTGACACCCCTTCCGCATCCACCTGGCCGCGCTGCTTATCAGTTGAACAGGACACGCCCTGCTGCCATTTTTGGTGGGGTGTGATCCGCCCGAGCTTCCGATGCTTTCGTTCGTAGTTGTACCAATGCATGTATTTTTCGAAGTGCTGCTTGGCGTCATAGAAGCTACTGAACTCATATCGATCAATAAGCTCTCGCTGGAGGATGCTGTGGAATGCTTCGATGTAAGCGTTTTCCTCTGGGGTCGCAACATGCGTAAATTCTTGACGTGCTTCGAGCTGTGAAAGGAAACTACGTACCTGGTTTGCCAGGAATTGTGAGCCGTTATCATTACGAATAATCACACCCTTTAGGTCATAGACCAAATGCAGCCAGCGAAACATATTGACAACGTCCATTTGGCGAACGCTTTTCTGGAAAATCCAGTGCAGTATTTTTCTGCTAAATACGTCCATAATCGAGAGTAGGTAATACCATCGGCCTTCGCCGTGTACCCAGACGTACTTGATGTCCAGGCACAAGTACTCCATCGGTTTGCTTGCCTGAATTTTCCTGTATTGCACCCAGTTCCGTTTGCCGCTGCATCGAATTACCTTCCCAAGGAGAAGCCTGGACTCATCCATGAGTCGGTAGGTCTTCTTCTTGTTAATCAGATAGCCTAGATCCCTGAGCTCGTCGTTAACCGATTGGTATCCGTAAGCATTATAGGGTCCGCTCACCAGCGTCCTGATCTGTTCAACAACGGCATCATTCGAAACCAATATACCTTGATGCAACGTATGGGTGCTGGGGCGTTTTCCGCGGACTCCAGGATGAGCTTTGTAGTAGAATGTGCTACGAGGTAATCGCATCCAAGCCATCAATAGCTGCAGTGGAGCCCTACCTGAAAATCGTTTGACCAGCATTATCTTTTCTTGGGTTGGATAGGAGTTTTTTTTAGTAGCTCTGACTTCACCTCCAACTCAAGAGCTTGCCTTGCAATGATCTTTTTCAGACGTTCGTTCTCCTCCTCCAGCGCACGTAGTTCCGGATCCACCCGCCTATATGCGGGCTTCAATCCTTCGACACCTTGCTCGAGATACTTTTTTTTCCACCGATTCAACATGGTCGGCGCCAGATTGTACTTTCGGCAAGTCTCCATAAAGCCTTCTCGTTCGGCTTCTCTTAGCAGGCTTAGCCGCTCTTCTGGACTGAACCGTCTACGTGTTTTTGTCATATTCCCTAAATTTAACTGTTACTAATCTGTTTTCAGATTTCTGTCCAGTCAATTAGGGGGCTAATACAATACGTCTACTGCTACTGATTGTTCTTTTCGTTTCATGCAAATCCGGCAAGGAAGGTGAAAGTCAATGGGAAATTGAACGCAGGAGAGTAATTGAGGAACGGCAAGCCATTATGGATGAACTTTCTCGGAACTACGATCTAAAGTATAGCTGGGATACACTTTACTACGAATTTTCGATTGACTATGAGCCAGTGTTGTTGACTGACTATCAACTCCTAGAGAACGTCACGGTAGAAGACATATTCAAACGCGATAGTTTGACCTACGCCGTTGTGACCACTGATGGTTATCCACGGTTTCATTTTACGTTCCCGATTCAGGAGCAGCAAATCCAGGTCTTGATTGATGAGGAGAAGCACCTCATACTGGTTGTACGCATCGAGCGCCTTCAAAAAGCTGCAATTAGTGTTGACTATTGGGAAAACGAATATGCTAACGTGGGCTTTCGGACTTATAATGATTTTGTTGGAAAGGGAAAGATAATCGAGTTAAGATACATCAATGGTTAGCAGCGACACCGTATATGGTCCAATTGATGTCCACTACTATGAGCAAGTTTTACTTTGGTAAGATCGCTAAGGATTAGCGCTAACAGCTCGAAAGGGATTTCGATACTTTTTCAACATCGAGCTAATGCCTTTGACCCTCCATCTGCTTGGCAGGTGGCCAGGCGCTTCAAATGGACTTCCCCATTTCATACGTCTGGAATCGTGGAGAGGACTAACCTGTAATCAGTAGGTCGCTGCTCCATAGTTATCGGGGCGATCCCGGCAGGGGCGCTCTGAGACGTGTTGGTACGCCTGTTTATCGTCACTTCTCCCCCTTCTTCAAAAAATACAAACTAACCGCCAGTAACAATATCCCCCCGGGCACGATCAGCGCGGCATATGTTATCGGCAATTCTCTGAATTTCAACTCGGCAAGGCCAGCCAGGTAAGAGACGACAAGGGCGGTGAGAATGGCTTCCCAGAGCACGATCTTCAAATGCAGGAAGTCCTTAACCCTGAGCCAATCCGGTAGTTCATCGGGTAAGGGGGCCGACTTGCGCCGAAACAGGATCAGCAAACCCAGCGAGAACATAAAAATGACGACGCCAATCAGAAACAGATCTACTGCCTTGAGAATACCTGTCACAATCATGTCAACGGGAAGATTTCCGTCAGCACGCAAGTGATGAAAGGAGTGAAAAAAATCGTAAATGCCAAGTGAGGTTACCACAATGCCGGAAGCAAATAGGATGATGGCTGCCAGATAAATTATAATTGTGAGCGTACTAAGAAGATGCTTCATGAATCAGAGAGCGCGATTGGGGTTGAAGTTTGGGAATTCCGAGCGTCGGTTGAAGTCAATCCGGTGTTCTTAAATGTAATAGTTAGGACTGGATCTGACAATTAGGCGGTTGGCATTCCTTTCCTCAGTAGGCAAAGGTAGCAATCACCGTAGATTAGACGTATTAGAAC
>QGUY01000094.1 GCA_003242315.1 Bacteroidota bacterium | reverse complement strand
TGTTCGCAACCTCAGATTTGTTTAAAGGACCCTCCGACCTCTTCAGCCAACCCAGGGTGCAGGAGTTATAACTACTCTAACGTCTACGCGGAATACATCCGTAGAGGAAGAATAGAAGGATAGTGGATATATCGGACGAGAAGATGACCCTGATTCTTCCGGTGAACGA
This sequence comes from Bacteroidota bacterium, assembly GCA_003242315.1. Lineage (GTDB taxonomy): Bacteria > Bacteroidota > Bacteroidia > Cytophagales > Cyclobacteriaceae > ZC4RG29. Next base: position 13,028 of record QGUY01000094.1, on the reverse strand, counting down.
AACAATTTAAGCGTCCCGGTTCGAAATGTTTGAAAACTTCCACACCGTTTCCGATGAACTCGGATCGCCGGGGGGATAAGAGATTGAAGCTCCTCGGGCTGGGCTCGAACCAGCGACCCTCTGATTAACAGTCAGATGCTCTAACCGACTGAGCTACCGAGGAGTGTGTCTCTAAAACGGACTGCAATAATACGGACTCAAGGGGAGATTTTCTATAGCGACGTCTAAAAAATGCCATTCCTGAGCAGCATTCCACCGTTCTTTCACGTTTCCCCGCCGCACGCCCCTGACCCTCAAAGGGGCCCGCGCGCGGCGTTACCCTTTGCGAACCTTTGCGCCCTGGCGCCTTTGCGGTAAGGAATCTACGACACAGGTCCCTTCGCGACCAACGTCCCAAATTTCAAAGACGAACCCGTACGTAAACACCTAAAACCTTACACCCGTTCACCCCCATGAACCCGACTACTTGCAGGTGCCGTATACTTTGTTAACTTTGTAACTCAAAGTACTTTCAAAATGAAGGAAATCCCGGAATATGAGAAGGATATCGCCTCCATCAGGACCATGATGGAGCGATCCGTAAAATTCATTTCCCTCAGCGGTTTATCGGGAATTCTGGCAGGCGTCTATGCCATCGCCGGCGCCGTGGTCGCCTGGCAGCTCGTCTACTACCCCCGGTCCCCTTTCTCCTACCGCATCGAAACGCTGCAGGCAAAAAGTGCCCTCACCTGGCTGGTCATCACCGCCGCCTGCGTCCTCGTGGCCTCGCTGGGAACCGGCCTCTGGCTCAGCCAGCGCAAAGCCAAAAAACACGGCATGAATCTGTGGAACGTCACCACCAAAACGCTGGTCATTAACCTTGCCATCCCCCTCATCACCGGCGGACTGTTCATTCTAATCCTTCTCCAGAGCGGCCACTATGGCATCGCCGCACCAGCATGCCTTATCTTCTACGGTCTGGCCCTCATCAACGCGAGCGCAAATTTGTATGACGAAGTCCGGTACTTGGGCTACAGTGAAATCGTGCTCGGCCTGATCGCGGCTTACCTCGCCGGATACGGACTGCTCTTCTGGACCCTGGGATTCGGAGTTCTCCATATTATATACGGAGCCGTGATGTATTATCGCTACGACAAGTGAAAAACCCGTTCGATCAACTCGATAAAGTATTGGAACACCGCGTGCGACTTCAGATCATGTCGGTACTGGTTTCAAACCAATCGTACGACTTCAACTCGCTGAAAGAACTACTCGGTGTCACCGATGGAAACCTCGCCTCTCACATCAAGGCGCTGGAACGGGAAAAATATATTTCAATCAATAAATCATTCATCGACCGAAAACCAAACACGAAATACAAGATCACCGACAAAGGACGCCAGGCATTCAAAAAACACCTTGATGCGCTGGAAGCCGTCGTGCGAAAACAACGACTCTAATTTTTTTGAGTTTGAACTTTGAAACACAAAGTACTTTCAAAAAGAGAACAATGAAAGTGAAGATAATCGATAACTAATTCTTAATGCGCCATGGAAACACCTCCGATTCTTACACCCTTTAGGTTCAAATTGTCGTACGGGACGAACGTAACACTGAAGCTGCTGTTCGTTGGCCTTCTCACACTCGTACTCTTGATCCCCACCGTGTGGATCTTCTCACTGATCGACGAGCGCCAGCATCGCGCAGAGAGCGTCGTCGCAGAAATCAGCCAAAAATGGGCCGGAAGACAGACACTCGTGGGGCCCATTCTTGTCATCCCCTACATCGTATCGGAAACACGAGTAAATGCGTCGGGCAACGAATATACCGTTCAGCGTACCGAAAACGCTTACTTCCTGCCGGACCAACTCACGATTACGGGCGAAGTGGAGCCTGAAGTGCTGAGCAGAGGCATCTTCGATGCAGTGGTTTACCGATCAACAGTCTCAACCCAGGCAACATTCAAAGCACCGGATTTTGATGGACTGGGTGTGTCTCCGGAAAATGTACAATGGGCCAACGCACGCTATGTTGTCGGCCTGAACGACCTCAGGGGCATAAGTGGAACCCCGGTCATCACTGTCGGCGGATCAAAACTGGAAACCGAACAGATCGCTGACATTTACAAAAGGTCCGACGTCAATGAATATTCTGCAATGCCGGGTATTGTTTTAAAGACCCGTTGGTCTTCCGCGGCCGACTTCCAGCCGGATGTCGCACTCACCATTGACTTCAAAGGAAGTCAATCGCTCGAGTTTGTCCCCGCGGGAAAAGAGACCAAGGTAAGCCTGACGGGCACCTGGGGTAATCCGAGCTTTGATGGAAAATTCCTGCCTGAAACGCGGACGGTAACGGAGAAGGACTTCGCGGCATCATGGAGTATTCTCCATTACAACAGACCTTTCCCTCAGCAGTGGACCGGAACGCAAACGACGCTTGAAGGATCCAGGTTTGGCGTAAACCTTCTGGTGCCTGTCGATCAATACCAGAAGAGCACTCGTGCCGCCAAGTATGCGATACTCATCATCCTGCTTACGTTCGTGTCGCTCTTCATGGTTGAAATCATCCGAAAGGTAAGGATTCATCCTTTCCAGTACGCTTTAATTGGTGTAGCGCTTATTATCTACTACACGCTGCTGCTAAGCATCTCGGAGCACCTGGGTTTCAATGTCGCTTACTGGATCGCCACGATCGCCACCGTGTTGCTTGTGGCATGGTACGCCCGAACATTCCTGCCCGACTCATCGAATACAATCTTTTTTAGTCTTATGCTTACACTATTCTATGCCTTCATCTTCGTCATCATAATGCAACAGGATTTTGCGCTCCTCACCGGCAGCATTGGCCTGTTCCTTGTGGTTGCCGCACTAATGTACTTCTCACGAAAGATAACCTGGTACAAAGAAGCCGAAGCATAACACATGTCGAACGCACGATCATCCTGGTGGCCTCTGGTCATTACCCTCCTGCCCGCGGCCATTCTGTTTTACATCAACTGGGAGGCGGTTGGTCTCATCATGGACCAACTGCCTGCCCGGCTGTATGTCGAATGGATCGTCACGGGCATCGTGTTGGCCATCATCTGGTTGACACACGCCGGTTACTCTCTTCGCTATCTCTTTCGCAAGCGAAAGCTGGACCGATCATACGCGCTTTTTACAATCTGGACTTACACGCTTGCACTCCTGGTGTACAGCAGGGCGGGGTGTGAAAACATTCCCGAGTCGATTCAATATTCCGTGATGGGCGAACGACGACTTTGGTACGTTATAGCCTGCCTGGCGCCAACATTCGTCCACGCCGCGATGATCATGCGAGGCCCCCGATCGCAATTGCTGTGGAGACGGAATGTTGTTCTGCCACTTGCTACTATCGTGATGGTTGGCCTCACCCACCCGCACTGGAGCAATTTGCTGCTAATAGGTTTGATGATCATAGTTCCGCTCCTTTCAGCACAGTGGATTCGGTCGCTTCTCATTCGAAAACCAGAGTGGCAACCCTATGTCTATATTGGCGTGCGCCTGACCGCGGCAATAGCTTATCCCCTTACGGGCATCCTCGCGAATGACGACATCTTCCTCGACATCGCATTGCAATCGTGGTACCACAAAGGATTTTATTTGCTCGCGATAGTCAACGCAAGCGCAATGTGTATTCCGGAACCTCGGCATAGCAACGCGAGAATGGCGCTCTTCATCCTGAGGGTTACGACCTCGGGCTATATGTTATTCATGATTGTCACGTATCTGCCGATTCTTCCGCAATCGGCGATGGCTCTTGCTTCTTTCGGGTTCGGATATCTCATGCTCGCGCCGGTCGTGCTATCCGTTGCAAAGGCAACCATCCTGGGTGCGGACATCGCTTTTCTCAAATTGCACTTCTCACGTCGACGGATGGTTCTCACTACCCTCGTCGCCGCAACGTTTTGCGTGGCGCTCGCTATCTACATTTTGCAACCCTCCACGATGGACGTGCTCACCGCGCTGTACCGCTACGCTTCTTCAAGGAACGGATAACGATAGTCGGTGGGCGGGACAAACGTTTCCTTGATGACCCGGGCCGATACCCACCGCAACAGGTTCATTCGGGCACCCGCCTTGTCGTTGGTGCCGGAAGCTCTTGCACCGCCGAAGGGCTGCTGACCCACTATTGCGCCGGTAGGCTTATCATTGATGTAAAAATTGCCCGCGGCATTAACGAGACGCCGTGTTGCCAGGTCGATAGCATAACGATCTCTTGCCATAATGGAACCCGTCAGCGCATAGGGTGATGTGCGATCAACGAGCGCGAGAGTTTCTTCATATTGATCCTCGGGGTAAACGTAGACAGTGAGAACCGGACCGAAGATTTCCTCGCACATCGTGACTGATGAAGGATCTTCTGTAAGGATGACCGTAGGTTCGACGAAATATCCCTTCGACTTATCCGATCCACCGCCGACAATAATCTTGTTCTTCGGATTCTTTCTTGCCTGCTCGATGTATCCTGTTATTTTGTTAAACGCACGTTCGTCTATCACGGCGTTGATGAAGTTTCCCAAGTCCTCAACGCCACCCATTCGGAAACTCTTAATATCAGATACCAACCGCTCCTGAACTTCTTCCCACAGGTTGGATGGAATGTATGCGCGCGAGGCAGCTGAACACTTTTGCCCCTGGTACTCAAACGCTCCTCTCGCCAGTGCGGTGGCTACTTCCCGCGCGTCAGCGCTGCGGTGCACCATGACGAAATCTTTTCCTCCGGTTTCACCGACAATGCGCGGATAGGAACGATACTGGGCAATGTTATTGCCGATGGTCTTCCAGATACTACGGAACACGGCGGTGCTGCCGGTAAAATGAATTCCTGCAAAGTCGGCATGATTGAAAATCACATCACCCGTCAAAGGTCCATCCACGTAGATCAGGTTGATCACGCCATCGGGCAAGCCTGCTTCACGCAGCACCTGCATGATCACATGGGCAGCATAGATTTGAGTGTAGGCGGGTTTCCAGACGACCGTGTTGCCCATCATCGCCATGGATGTCGGCAAGTTGCCGGCTATTGCTGTAAAGTTGAATGGTGTCAAAGCAAACGTAAAGCCTTCGAGGGGACGGTATTCTGTTCTATTCCATACGCCCGATGCCGACTCAGGTTGGTCTGAATAAATCTCCGCCATGTAGTACGTATTGAAGCGGAGGAAGTCGATGAGTTCACATGCCGAGTCAATTTCCGCCTGGTAGACATTCTTGGATTGGCCAAGCATCGTAGCCGCGTTGATCTTGTAACGCCAGGGACCCGCTAGCAATTCTGCGGCCTTTAGGAATACTGACGCACGTTGTTCCCAGCTCAGGCTCGCCCATTCTGCACGCGCATTAAGTGCAGCCTTGATCGCCTCGGCAACGTGCTCAACGTCTCCCTCGAAAAAATATCCCAGCGTATGCTGATGATCATGCGGTGGCCGGATGGCAATTTTTCGTTGCCCCTTCACTTCTTTTCCTCCGATGAACATCGGGATCTCGGCAACCGTCGACCGGGCCTCCTTGATGGCCTGTTTGAGTTTCTCGCGCTCGGGCGATCCCGGAGTGTAAGAAAGTACCGGCTCATTTCTGGGGACTGGCACCTTGAAGAATCCTTTAGGCATGGTGTATTCGATTGGTTAATAATGTTTTGCCGTGAAGATAACGATACTTGGGGGATGGGGAAAATCCGTGTGCAATAACACAGGATTGCTAATTTTCCCCACGTGAATAGTGGTAAATTGGTTCAGAGCTGTTTCATAGACAAAAAAATCGCTACACGACCTGACAATATCCGGGATATTACAAGTACATGACGGAATGGACTCCTGATCAGGCAGAGGTCGACGGTATCGCACTGGGGGACGAACATACCTTTCATAATGTATTCAAGCGGTATTATGAGGGTTTGTGCAACTATGCATTTACCATCCTGAAAGACGCTGATGAGGGGGAGGATGTGGTTCAATCTATTTTTTTGAAACTTTGGGAACAGGGCAAGCGGTTTGATGCTGACGATAAACTGAAAGCCTATCTGTTCAAGTCGGTATATCATCGATGCATCAATCAGCTGGCACACCGGACAATCCGCATCAAGCACCATGACCAGGAAAAGTCGCAAACGCCACCGGTACAACAGCCAGAAGTGTTTCCCGACGAAGTGGATGAGATGGTAAAAGCGGCTATCAATCGTCTACCCTTGCAATGCCGAACAGTTTTCATGATGAGCAGGTATGAGGAATTGAGATATTCTGAAATTGCACAACGGTTGAATATTTCAGTTAACACCGTGGAAAATCAGATCAGCAAAGCCCTGAAATTTCTGCGGGCCGAGCTAAAAAATATTCGTGAGATTTACGGGCACCAGTCAAATGAAAAATGATGCCGAAATAACCGACGACCTGATATACAGGTACCTTGCGGGCGAGGCATCGCCGGAAGATGCGCTCAGGATAGATGCGTGGCTACAAGCCCACGATAACAGGCGCCACTATCTTGAGATAAAGGCGGTGTGGGATGCAACGCACCCAACAAAGTCGTCGCGTCCCGTCGATACAGCGTCGGCCTGGGCTGCACTGCAGACACGTATGACTTCTGTCCGGACGCATTCGGAAAGTGCAAAGCCAAAGTCATTTGTGTTTGCCATCGCCGCAAGCATACTGCTTGTGCTGACCTGTAGTGTCATCTTGTACCTGTACCTGAACCGTGACGTGCCAAGCGTGACTAACGAAATCGCACTGCAATCGGGTTCCTCGATCAGGAAGGTCTCCCTGCCCGATGGTTCCGAGGTAACACTTTACCATAACAGCGCACTTGTATATCCTGAACAGTTTCCGAAAGACAATCGACTGATCCGACTTGAAGGCGGAGAGGCCTTTTTCAGCGTGGCCTCTGACCCCACCCGACCTTTTATCGTTCACGCCCCCCAGGCTGACATCCGCGTTACGGGAACATCTTTTAATGTATTGATGAAAGGCGACTCACTGACGGTATCGGTTAATGAAGGGTCCGTGAAGGTATACAACGCAACTGACAGCGTAACGCTAACTGGGGGATACACGGCGCATATTTCCGGAAAGGACAATCTGTTTACAGTGACATCCACTGCCGACCCCAACCTCTGGGCCTACGCAACGGGTAAGCTTGTCTTCGATGAAACCCGGTTATCGGAGGTCATCCGACACATTGAAAAGACTTATTCCTGCTCCATCAACGTACGAAATGAATCCATTTATGCATGCCGCCTGACCGCAAGATTTGAGGACGATTCTGCCCAAAATATCCTAAATTTGATTGCCGAAACCCTGAATCTATCGGTCAGTCGGGATGATTCTGTATTTACCCTGGAAGGCGAAGGTTGTCATTAGCATCATTGTCGTGATGCTGCTATTTCCTTCTTCTTCACAGAGTCAATCCAGAACATCAGACCGCATTACATTTTCCTGCTCAAACATTGACATTCGCGAGTTCACTCGGCAGGTCACCGACATCACCGGGCTGAATTTCATTTACAGTACGAACCGGATAGACACGCGGGTTCGCATCAGCGTTTCCGTGCAGAACATTCCCCTGGACGAATTATTTCAGTTGGTCGGGAAGCAGGCACAGCTGGACTTCGTAAAGCAAGGGCGCTATGTTGTCATCAAAAATGCGAAAGGGCATGACACGGTAACGCAACCTGTTCGCCCGCCGAAAGAATCAGTAACGATGGATCTGTCTGAAGCTGTTCCGGCCGTTGTCGAAGAGTTTCCGGCAGTAACACATGATCCTGAACGCAACTACAGGAATTTTTCAGCAGTTGATGCTGATCAGTTGGTACAGAAGTACTTCTCGTATTTTTCAACGACGCCAAACTTTCCGGTTGTTGATTACATTCCCAGAAGTGCGCTGCTTAATTTCAAGACCAATCAGCCTCGTTCGCGATGGTTCGCTTCTATCGGACCGGTCGTTAACGATTATTCGGCGGGCATAGAACTGCAAGCTGGCCTGGGTTCCATGTTTGCCGTGCTTCAAAACACCTGGCTAAGCAACATGAAGCCACGCCAGGCTTTCGGCTTGGGAACGACCTTCCCGGTCATGGGCAACTTTTCATTCACGCCAAGCTACACCTTTTCATCGATGCAGTACTCCGAGACGCAGGCCGTTCCCGCACCAGCAGGCATGGCCGTGAACCGTGATGTAGATGTATCGGTCAGACACCATCAAATGCGGTTCATGCTGGAATACTCTTCCGGAAAATTTGGCCTCCGTGCGGGCCTGTTGCTGAACCATCTCACTACAAGCTACAGCAACACCGGCCAGGTGGTCTACGCCTACCAGGAAGGCACTGCGCTTCAACCTTTCAATCCCCAACTGCCGGTTCAACAGCCCGGCCCGTCCAAGCAAGTTGTCCAAACCCGCGGTATCGCCATCAGTACTCTTCCGCCTTACCCCGTACAAGACATTTGGATGAGTTGGGAAGCCGGTCTCTTTTATCGATTAAATTTTTCGCGCAAGCCGTAGTGGTTTAATCCCTGACAGCTGTTGTATGTCTAAAGACGGAATCCTGTATGCCAGGATTTGGTGAGTAAATTCTTTTCACAGAATGAACATAAAATGTCTTGCCGTGGACGATGAGCCGCTGGCCATCGATCTGCTGACATCGTACATCTGCAAAATTCCGGAGTTACAACTGGTAGGCACACACTCCAACCCATTCCATGCACTGGATACGCTGAGAAACACTGATGTCGACCTTCTGTTCCTTGACATCAACATGCCTGAAATGCATGGTATTGAACTTTATAAGAGAATTCCTCATCCACCAAAGGTGATCTTTATTACCGCCTATGATCAATACGCCGCACAGGGATTCGAAGTTGATGCGATTGACTATCTGATAAAGCCAGTATCGTTCAGTCGGTTTGCTACCGCCATCAACAAGGCGATCGACAGAATCAGGATACAAAACCGAAAGAATGATTTCATTTTCGTCCGTTCAGAACATAGTATCATAAAAGTATCGCTTGATGAGGTCTACTACATCGAAGGTTACAAGGACTACGTGAAGATTCATACGACTTCCGGTAATCCTATACTTACGATCACATCCATCAAGGCTATTGAGACTTTGCTTCCGGACAACTTCCTCAGAATTCACAAGTCTTTCATCATCGCCATTGACAAAATCATCGCCATAAGAAAAGGCAAGGTGCTGATCAAGGACAAATATATACCCATCGGCGATTCCTATCGGGAGATCTTTGCCCGAAATGTGCTCGAGGGAAGAAAAATTGAAGAAACGAGAAGCCTGGTGACCGGACGATGACCATACGAATCTGCCTCCTCCCGTGCTTAATCCTCGCATCGGGTGTATTGCTTGCTCAGCCGTTTTATCCCGACACTATACACGTCACACGAACTGAGCCCTGGAAAGATTACGACAAAAACCGAAGGCTATATCTGGGAGAAAACTTTCCTAATCCTTTTAAGGATTCCGAGGGAACAACCATTCCCTACAGCGCAATTGGTGCGAAAGAGGCCTGGATCATTGTGTACAACCCAGCGGGCATTCCGATAACATGTTACCGGCTGCCTTCCTCAACTGGGAAACTTGAAATAAAGGAACAGGGATGGCCAGCCGGAGGAGACTACATATATGCTCTTTTCGTTGACGGTCGCATGATCCGAAAACGAAAGATGAGCACACAGTAAAACACGATAGCATCTACATCCTCCGCCTACCCATCGACAATCGTCACTATGCCGAGAAATCCGGGTGGATAGCTAATCATACCTTCTTCTCATCCCCCATAGATCGCGGAACGTGACGTCGATCGAAAACACATGATTCCGATATCGCATCAGCCCATTGTTGAGCGTGCCCGTTTGGTTGTGATTGTAAGAAAGGTTAACTGTGCCGAGGTTTCCACTCACCGGAAAACCAATGGCGGCGGACCATCCCCAGTCGGCAAAAGCCTGGTTTTCCAATACCAGGTAGTTTTCACGATAGTAAATACCGGTACTTAGCTGAATCGTTCCCCAGTAAGTGTCCGCGTCAGGATCACCCTTGTACCGATATCCCATGGAGAACCCAAAGGTATCGCGCAGCCTTGTATCATCATCCACCCTTGCTGAAGACCATTCAGCAAAGGTGATGTCGGTGGCGAGAAGTGAACGGGGCGTTGCGAATGCGAGTCCGGCGCCATAACGGGAAGGCAATGTATAATCATCGATAGAATTAGATTTCGAGTAGATGGTATCTGTTTCCCGGAGGGCGTACCGTTTGGATGAAGTATTGAGCCTCAGGTGGTCGTCATAGATGATGCCGACAGTGAGCTTCGTGTTCTCTTTGAAAAAGAACGTATACTGCGCACCAAAGTCGAGGTTGACGGCATTGATGTATGTTCTGTCGGTCAATATGATTCCCGTACCCAACCCAGACGTCACTTCTTCGTTCTTGTTCAGCGAACCGAAAATGAAACTCCCCGTGACGCCTACAGACAAATTTTTCGTGACCTGGAATCCATTTCCGAAATAGAATTGCGACAATCCCCCGTTGCCCCAATACGTGACCGAGGAGCCTCCATCTGTTCCGATCCTTCTTCGCGAAGAAATCGTGTAGTCCATATTGCTAAAGGGAGCAATACCTACCGTTCCAGCCCAACGCCTGGAGAACCTGAACCATGCATTCAGAGAGGTCACGTTGCCGGAGCCATACGTAGTCGACGCCTCTTCCGTGTAGTAATCACCGGCTTCAACGAAGAAGCCTGCCTCAAAAATCTGCGTTGGATACTCAATGGACGTGTTCGAAGCGGGGTTCACAGTGTTAAGGTTGAGTGGATCACGAACTGCTATACCCGTCGCACTTAGCGAACGATTCAATGCGGTCGACTTACCCTGAAGTGTTCCCACGCCGTAAAGCGAATAAGGAGAATTGGAAATCGTTTGGGCCCGCGACAACAGACTCGACAAGACCAGGATCAGCACAACGGGTGTCCCCAAAGAATAGTTCATAACGCATCCAGAAATACCCGAAAAGGTAGAGGTCGCGCAGCGCATCAGAAAAATATCTATACGAGCCGCCATTCCTTGGCGATCAACAAACTACAAATACCTTCGTACGGCACATTACCGTCTCTCAGCGTGCCCTCGGATACATTAAACAATTGGCAGGCGATCATGCGGAATTGGATGGTAAATCGACGGTGTTGGTCGACATTTTTTGAACGCCTGATTCCGGTGCACTTTATTTACCCGGGACAAGAATGATGAAGACAGGCGGGCCTTTCTTTTGTTTCATGTTACTTCTTGCGACGAATTCCTGCAATAACGAACCCTCGGGGATCGGATCGGATTTTTTTCAGAGCGGAAGTCTTTACATTGATTCCTTTGATACGTTGACGCTTCGCGTATCTACTGTTGCGTTAGACAGTATGATCACAAGCAATCCCGCGCGGCTGCTCGCTGGTCGCCATATTGACGAAGAACTTGGAATTATCACAGCAATGCCGTTCTTCCAGATTACCCCGGGCGATGTTCCCACCCTGACCAATGCAAGCTACTCACGCGCAACGCTCCTGTTGAGATATGACGACTACTCCTATTACGATACGCTTTCTTCGACAACCCTGGTCGTCCACGAAGTAGTCGAAGAAATTAAGCTGATCGAAGGCAGTTTGTACAACACGTCATCCTTCGATTACGACCCGGAAGCGTTAGGATCGATCACATTTGAACCCCGGCCCACCCTTGGCGATAGCATCGAAATCCCACTTTCGGATGACTTCGGACTCAACATCTATAAGCTGGCTGAAAAATCGGCTACAGAAATCAGTTCTTCCCAGGATTTTCTTAAATATCTCCGAGGTCTCGCCGTAAGCCCCGGGGCGGACGCGAACGGAGCCGTACTTGGATTCAAGACTGACGCCGAGGTTCGCATCTATTATCACGACCGGTCATCACTGCCTGTTGAAGAGAGACATTTTAGGCTCAACACCAGCAGTAACATTCGCTTCAACCACATCACGGCAGATCGGAGTAGCACAAGTCTTGCCCCGCTTTCAAGTCAGAGAAGCATACGATCTGTTTTTACGGACCACAAGGCGTATTACCAGGGTGGATGCGGTTTGGGAATACGTGTTGAGATACCTTATCTCAGAGATATTTTGATCGACAATCCCGGCCTCCATATTCTGGAAGCTGTATTGCAGTTCTCGCCTGTACCACGATCTGGCAAAGGCAACACGCCTGCTCCCGAAGTTCTCGCCATGTATGTCGTTAACGGACAGAACGAAGTCATCAGTATATCCGATAGTCAAGTACGGGTACGCCTGGAGGAGGACGTCTATCTGGGCAGGGATACGCGTTATCCGTTGAGCATCCTGGATTTCGTCAACTACCAACTGGCACAACCGGAGTTCAATCAAAATGCTGTGCTGTTCACATCCGAGGATGAATTTCTCCGCTCTTCAGTGCACCGACTGTATGTGGGTGATCAAATGAGCGAACGTCCTATGAAGCTGATGTTGTATTACGTGCGCGTGAAAGACTAAACTCAAAATCAAAATATGAACTATACAAAGATGAGGTTGTCAGGTTATGTGCTTCTGATAGCAGTGATGATGTGTATGACCGCCTGCAATGAAGACCCTGAATCAGAGTCAACCATGGGAAATTGGATACTCACAACTCCCTTTAAGGGGGCAAGGCGCGCCAGCGCTATCGTCTTTACCATTGGAAACAAGGCTTATGTGGGATTAGGATACAACGGAACAGATTACTTCACCGACCTGTATGAGTATGACCCTGAACTGGGATTTTGGCAAACAAAGGCCAGTTTCCCTGGCATTGGTCGTGAACGAGCCGTCAGCTTCAGTGCAGGAGGAAAAGGATACGTCGGGTTAGGATATAATCGCAATCTGGTTACGGAAGAACTTGGCGACTTCTGGGAGTACGATCCCAATACCGATACCTGGACACAACTTAGCGACTTCGGCGGCACTGCCCGCTACAATGCCGTAGGCTTTTGCATCGGCGAGAGATGCTACGTCGGTACCGGCAATGATGGCG
>QGUY01000093.1 GCA_003242315.1 Bacteroidota bacterium | reverse complement strand
CTCTTTTAAAGATTTTCCTTGGCTCCTTGTTTACATATCCTCCCAGTATTGCGGAGTTTCCAACGCGCGTAAAGTGTGTGAAACTCATGGCAAGCTCGGGCTTCACGACGTGACGAGGATGTTCATCACCCGATAAATTTACTTCCACCAACTCGATGTTGTTCTTCTCGGTGTCGCCCTGTCGATAAAGCAGAAGCACTTGCCCCGGGCTTTTTTCATACCCGATCAACCTGTTGCGGGGTTCCATAGCCAGGGAGATCGTCTTCTTTTCCTTCAGGTCCGTGTCAAGATGGATGGCTTCCCAGATTTTTTTTCCTCCGTCAAACTTGTCGCGATCCCGAATGAGAAGAATACCATCTTCACCAAGGGGGATAATGGAGAATACGCCTTCAGAGTACTTGAACTCCTTTTCGTAGCGTTGCGTCTGCTGCAACTGTGCCGACACCAGTGACGGTGCAAGCACAGCGACAATCACACACAGAACCACGCCGGGGAAGCGGACCATATCTATTTCGTTTCGCTGAGTTTGAGAATCGTTTCAAATTCCTGTGGCGACACGGGCTGGACCGACAAACGCGCAGCGCGGACGAGCACCATATCCTTCAACCGCTTGTCTGCCTTCACTTCCGCAAGCGTTACGGGTCTTTTCAGCGCCTTCCTGGGTGCCACCATCACGGCTGCCCATTCCTTGTCCTTCGGGTCGGGAAAATGTTCACGGGTAACGGTAGCAATGCCAACTATGGCTTTTTCATCGCCCGTATGATAAAAAAACGCCTGATCGCCCTTTTTCATTGCCTTGAGGTGGCTGCGGGCCTGGAAATTCCGGATGCCGTCCCATACGGTCTCGCCATCACGCTTCAAATCGTCCCAGGAATAAGTGTTGGGTTCGGTCTTTATGAGCCAATAGTTCATATACGTCGCCGCTTAGGAATGAATAAAAATAGCAAATCCGCGGCGTTTTCTAAGCGAATAGAAGGAAAGACGGAAAACTGACAGGAAGAGTGAAGCGCGTTAGTGCACTGATGTCAGTACGCCCGAACGAGCTTGCCCTCCATGTAGTTGATGTAGGCGCGATTGACGACGCGGACACCGCCCGGTGTAGGATAGTCTCCTGTAAAGTACCAGTCGCCAAGGTGATTTGGACATGCCTTGTGGAGACCTTCAACGGTCTGGAAGACGATTTCAAGTTCGGCTTTCATGTCCGCCGGGCGTACGATCTCGGCAATCTTGGCAGAGATTTCTTCGTAGGTAAACTGATCGTACAACTGCTTGACATGATTCTGCGGATTGCTGCTGTTGCGCGACATGAGGCACTGTTCGTACACTTCACCCAACAGATATTCCAGGCCTCTCTCCTTGATCAATGCGATCATGGCCCGGAAGGCAACGAAATCCACCATGCGGCTCATGTCGATGCCATAGCAGTCCGGGAAACGGATTTGTGGTGCGGATGAGACCACGACGATCTTCTTCGGACCGATTCGGTCGAGCATGCGAAGGATGCTTTTCTCCAGTGTCGTCCCCCTGACAATGGAATCGTCGATTACCACGAGTGTGTCAACACCCTTTCGAACGACTTCGTATGTTGTGTCATACACATGCGATACCAATTCATCCCGGTGATCTTCACCGGTGATGAAGGTCCGCATCTTCACGTCCTTGAGCACAATCTTTTCGATCCTTGGACGGAAGGACAATATTTCTTCCAGTGAGTCGACCGACGGTTTGCCTTCGATTATGATTTCCTTTTGCCGCTGAATGAGATAATTCTCGATCTCGTTCATCATTCCATAGAATGCCGTCTCAGCGGTGTTGGGAATGTAGGAAAATACTGTATTCTTGATATCGAAGTTAATGGCGCGGAGGACTTGCGGAACGAGCAGCCTGCCGAGCATCTTGCGCTCCCTGTAAATATCGGGGTCATTACCCCGCGAGAAGTAAATGCGCTCAAAACTGCAGGAGCGTTTTTCTCCGGGTGGTAACACCTGATGCTGTGCAATCTCGCCGCTTCGGGAAATGATAAGTGCGTGCCCGGGCTCGATCTCCCTGATCTGACTGTATTCAACGTTGAACGCTGCCTTAATCGCCGGCTTTTCGGAGGCAACAACTGCGACTTCGTCGTCAGCATAATAATAGGCAGGGCGTATTCCGTTAGGATCGCGTACCACGAAAGCCGATCCCGATCCTATGAGTCCGGCCATAGTGTAACCGCCGTCGAAATCCTTACAGGCCCTGCGGAGCACGCGCTGCAGGTTGATTTCATTTTCTATGAAATCCGATATCTCCTGGTTTGAGAATGAATCTTTGTATTTCTCGAATATGCCTTGCACCTCCTCGTCGAGAAAGTGGCCGATCTTTTCCATGACCGTCACGGTATCGACTTTTTCTTTGGGGTGCTGGCCGAGGTTAACGAGGATGTCGAACAGATCGTCGACGTTCGTCATATTGAAGTTCCCGGCCATGACCAGGTTACGGCTTCTCCAGTTATTTTGCCTCAGGAAAGGGTGAACGTTCTCAATGCTGTTGAGGCCGTGAGTCCCGTAGCGGAGATGCCCCAGCCACAGTTCGCCCGTAAAGGCGACATTTTGTTTAAGCCATTTTTCGTCCGTGGCCCGTTCCGGGTGTTCCTTCAGGGCTTTCCTGTACTTCTTGCTGATCTTCTTGAAAAGGTCCGCAATCGGTTGCGATTTTACGGAACGGTAGCGGCTGATGTAGCGGTAACCGGGTTCCAGATCGAGTTTGATGTTAGCAATTCCAGCCCCATCCTGACCCCGGTTGTGCTGCTTCTCCATCAGGATGTACATCTTGTTCATTGCGAAAGTCGGGCCGTACTTGTGCAAATAGTAGGACAGCGGCTTCCGCAATCGAATGAGTGCGATTCCGCACTCGTGATGAATCTGGTCCGTCATGCAGGATTAAAGCACAAAGGTAATTTTATTAATCCAACCCATCAACCCATCGGGTCGGAAGAACAAACCTAGCAACGTCAAAACAAGGACCAGCCCCAAAAAATTTGTCCATGTAAGGTATTTTGCCGGCACCCCGTCACCGTCCCTCAGAAAGGCGAAATACGGGATACGGAGATAGTAAAACAGCGCGATAACGGTATTTAAGAGACCTGGGACGAATATCCACAGGAGAAAGGAATCATCTGTAATCCGATACGCGTCGTAAAGCCCTGTAAATATCAACAGCTTGGCGGTAAAACCCGCCGTGGGAGGGATGCCGGTCAGGGAGATCAATCCTGCCAACAAGAAGCCGTGAGCCACCGGGTCTGTCCGCCCCGTCCCCGCAAAGTCGGGGATCGTCAGCACGCCCTTCGACTCAAAGTATTGCAGGTATCCGAATACGAGGTAGTTGGCAACGAAGTACACCGCCGCATAAAACATCATGAACTGAATCGACTGTTCAGTCAATGCAGCAACACCGATCAAAAGAAAACCGGATTGCGCGATGGACGAATACGCCATCATTCGTTTTGCGTTCGACTGCCTTAGTGCTGCCACGTTCCCGGCGGTGATCGTAACGATCGCGATTAACCCGACAATGGCTTTCCAGTCGATGAGCGATTGGCCGTATGCTGTTGCCGCAAGAACAAATCGTGTGAGAACGGCCAGGCCCGCAAGCTTTGGCACTACTGAAAAAAGGGCGACCACGGGCATCGGCGCAGCCTGATATACATCAGGTGCCCAAAGATGCATCGGCAACGCCGCCATCTTGAAAAGAAACCCGGCGAGCGCCAAAAGGCCCGCCACCAGCAGTAAGAGTGATTGGTGGGCGAGAAGTCCCTCTACGAATTCCTGCGACGAGATAATGCTTGACCCTGTTATGCCGTACAGCAAGGATAGCCCATAGAGCATGACTGCAGCCGAGGCAGTTCCGAACAGGAAATATTTGAGACTACCTTCAGCTCCTTCCTGCTTGAATGAGTATCCCGCAAGCACATAGGAAGTGATCGATATCATCTCAAGGGAGAGGAAGATCATAATCATGCCGACACTCATCGACAGCATGTGAGCGCCCAACAGCACGCTCAACACCAACGCCACATATTCTGAGACATGCTTGCGCTGATCTTTCAAAGACAGCAGGAATGTCAACGCACCCGCTACATCACAAATAATCTTTAGCCATGATGAGAAGCGATCATTGACGATCATCCCGCCAAACAGGTGGAGGCCTTCTGTTTCTTGATTCCAGCCGGCAAGCGACACCGCGCAGGCAAACAGGGATGCGATCAATCCGATCACCAACGGTGTACTTGAGCCGCTTCCCGCGCGAAGCGAGGGGATAATGATGCCCACGCAGAGCACCACGACGATTCCCGCAAAGAGGATTAGTTCAGGTCCGAAGAATCCCAGACTGTGTTGTATCCATTCCAGCTTTTCCGGTAGTCCTGCTTCGATCTTCACAAGATAATCGTTTTAGCTGCCTCCGGTGAGGAGTGATACAAATCCGAGGGCAAACGGGTCGATATAGTTCAGCAGCAGCTGCGGAAAGATCCCCAGGATCAACGTGATTGCTGCGAGTGGAAGAAACATCACCTTTTCGCGAAGGTCGAGGTCAGTCAATTGTTCAGTAGAGGCTGCGCCACGCACGTGCAGCTTGCCGAAGAACATGCGCTGAATTGTCCAAAGATAATACGCTGCTCCCAGGGCAAGTCCGAGCGTGGCGATGATGGCCAGGCTCAGGTGAATTACATTGGAACGGAATGCGCCCAGGAATACCATAATCTCTGCGATGAATCCTGAGAATCCCGGGAGTCCAAGGGAGGCAAAGAACGCAATGAGCACCACAACAAAATACACGGGCATGATCCGCGCGAGACCGGAATAATTCTCAATCATGCGATCGTTGGTGCGATCGTACAATACGCCTGCGATGAGAAACAGCATTGTTGTGATCACGCCATGGCTCACCATCTGATATACAGCGCCGGATACGCCTTCCTGGGTTGCCGAAGCCATCCCCAACAGAACGTATCCCATATGAGAAACGGAAGAGTAAGCGATGAGTCTTTTCAGGTCTTTGCTCGCCATTGCCGTCAACGCGCCGTAAATTATAGACACCACTCCAAATAATCCTACCATCCAACTTAACGACAATGCAGCATCAGGGAAGAGGGGATAAGCAATACGAAGCAGACCATATCCTCCGATCTTCAACAGCAAAGCTGCAAGAATTACAGACACGGGAGTAGGTGCCTCAACGTGAGCATCAGGCAACCAGGTGTGAAAGGGCACCATCGGCAGCTTAATAGCGAATCCAACAAACAGGAGCAGGAACGCCCAGTTACGTGCCGACCATCCACCAATTAGCCAGGTGCCCGAGGGATCCAGTACGGAGCCCGGTACGTAGTTGCTACCGTCGCGGAGATACATGATGTTGAACGTGTGGGTAGCAACATCGCCCGGTACTGAGCCGGAAATGTAAAGACCGATGAAAGCAACGAGTATGAGAATAGATCCACACAACGTGTAGAGAAAGAATTTTATAGACGCATACTCACGTCTCTTTCCGCCCCATATGCCAATGAGAAAGAACATGGGAAGCAGCATGAACTCAAAAAAGAGATAGAATAACAAGAGATCAAGTGCCGCAAAACTTCCGATGACAGCAGCGTTAAGGATGAGCATCAGTGTGAAGTAGCCTTTCACACCCTTTGTGATGGTCCATGAAGAGATGCCGGCGATAATCATCACAAACACCGTCAACGCGATGAGGGGCAGGCTCAGGCCATCGACACCGAGAAAATACTCCGCCCGAAGGCTGCCCCATGTTCCCAGGTTGAGGCTAAACCACTCCGTGCGTTCTATCAGCCTAAGGTCACCCGTTTCGGACCCATATCGGACAATAGCGATGATGGTCAGGATACCTTGCACGCCGCATACGGCCAGGTTCAATACGCGGAACCATGCCGACCGATCCCGGGGGATGAAGAGCGCCAGAAAGGCTGCCAGTACAGGGAGAAAGATCAGATACGTGAGAATGTGATCCGGCATCAGACTCGGGTGATTACACAAAAGCGCCTAAAAATAAAGTTTAATTGGTTCATATTTCATGTAACGATGTAAAGCGTGAGCAAAAGTAGACCCATTCCTGCCCAGAAAATGTACATCTGGATGTTGCCCGACTGAAACGTACGCACGAATGCGCCCAACCACGAAGCCAGTCGGGCGACGAAGTTGACGATTCCGTCGACAATTGTCTTGTCGATCCAGCCGACAATATGTGCCAGAGTGACCTGTGCATAGGCGGCACCGTGCAGGATACCATCAATATATCTCCGATCGATCCGTACACACAGGGATGACAGATGGCCTACTGGACGCGTCACCAACGCACCAAAAACGTTGTCAAGATAAAACGTGTTCGTGAGGATACCCGGAGCGCCGGTTGGTGTCGGTTTCTTTCGGACGAACAAGAAAGAAGTCGCCAAAGCGGTGATCACCACGGCGATAGAAATCATTGTCGCGGACCCTGTCGCCCGTCCGGTCATAAACCAACCTGAAAATGAGAATGGATTTAGCGAGACGATCCACCACAGCGACGCGAGCCCCAGTACTATCATCGGGAAGCGCATGACAAATGGAACTTCGGGAATGTTGCCCCATTGCCGCCCTTCATTGGCGATAAACACGAACCAGATCAGGCGAAATGTGTAGACAATGGTGAGAAAGGCGGTAAGCAGAAAAAGGAATGCGGCAATCAAAGACCATTCACCTTGCCCGCTCAGCATGTGCGAAAGGATAGCCTCCTTGGATTGAAAGCCGGAAAACATCGGTATGCCTGAAAGGGCCGCACCACAGAGGACGAACACAACAAACGTAACGGGCATCGCTTTTCGAAGTCCGCCGAGATTGCGTATGTCCTGCACATCATATGTTTTGCCGGTACTCACCTGTACCTGATGAAGCGTGTGAATGATGGCACCCGCCGCCAGAAATAGCCCTGCTTTGAAAAATGCATGTGTGAGCAGATGCAGCATCGCGGCGTCTTTTGCACCCATGCCAAGCGCGGTAACCATGAGACCCAGTTGCGACACCGTGGAATAGGCAAGAATTTTCTTGATATCAAAGTGCCCCAACGCAGCAGCAGCGCCCGTCAACGCGGTGAGAAGTCCTGCGGCGGTAACGACCTGAAGCGCTTCAGGCGGAAACATGAAATGTATACGACCGAGTAAAAATACGCCGGCAGCTACCATCGTAGCGGCGTGTATCAATGCGGACACGGGTGTTGGACCAGCCATCGCATCGGGCAGCCAGGTAAGCAGCGGGAACTGAGCCGACTTAGCCGCGATGGCAAGGAAAAAGCAAAGTGCGGCGGTTGTCTCCCAGCCCTGAAGTGAATGGCTTGCGAGTATACTGATGTCGAACGTTCCCGCCTTACGGTAAACGATCATGAGTCCGGCGATGAATCCCAGGTCGCCGATGCGGTTCATCATATATGCTTTTCGCGAAGCCTGCGCGGCCTCGGGTAATTCCATCCAATGCCCGATAAGCATGTACGAAGAAAAGCCGACCAACTCCCAACACATGAACAGAATCAGCAGGTTATCGGACAACACAATGCCGAGCATCGTGAAGGTGAAGAATCCGAGCATTACAAAGTACCGCCTGATCGACGCATCGCCGGCCATGTATCCCGCGGAGTACAAGTGCACCAGGAACGATACGATGGTGACAACGAGCACCATAACCGCGGCGTACTTGTCGACCAGAATTCCTGCGGCAATTTCGTTTCCTCCGAGTGTGAACCAGGCCGTGCTAAAGTGTCGTGTATCATGCAGTCCAGCGTTGCTCACGAGAACAACTGCTCCGGCAACAGCAACGAGGAGCATGAATGACGCTGTCAGGGAGACGAGCCACGAGTAGCGCACTGGTATTAAAGCAGAAAGAATCCCTGATGCCAGGGGCGCCAACAGAACGATCATCGAGGCGGCGACGATCCAGTAAGCGATATCGGCGTCAGGACTCACGATTCTTTTAATGTACTAATGCTATCCGGTACGGCAGTGTGAAATACACGGTATGCCTGCAGGATAATGGCAAGACCGACTGCCGCTTCACACGCTGCCACGATGATAACAAATACCGCGAACATCTGACCATCAAGCCGCTCCGGGTGTGCCAGGTTGAACGCCACCAGGTTAATATTTGCCGCGTTCAACATAAGTTCCAGGCCAAGCAGCACGGCAATAGCATTTCGTTTGATGACAACGATCATCAGCCCGATAGAAAAAAGTGTGGCAGAGAGCACAAGATAATTCTCGATCGGTATCATGAAATAGAATTCTTGTTTCGCGTGGCCGCAATTACGGCTGCGCCTACTAACGTTATCAGCAGTAGAAGTCCAGCGCCTTCAAAAGGCAGCATGTAATCCGTCATCAGCTCAATTCCGAAACGATTAACCATAGTGAACTTCGCATCCGAAGCAGGCATAACCCCATTGCCAAATGATCCACGCACGAAAAGCGTGATCAAAAATCCCATCGCCCCCAAACCGAGCAATGTTCCGGAAAACCATCGACTGTTGGCCACTGCAGTGGGCCTTCCCGTAATTCGCGCTGTCAGCATAATGCCAAAGATGATGATCACTACAACACCTCCGGCGTATACGAGAATCTGCGTGACTGCTACCCATTCAGCAAATGATACTGCATAAATCCCTGCTACACCAAGAAAGCATACCAGGAGCATCAGCGCTGCATGAAACAACCGGCGCGCGAACAGAATCCCGGCCGCAGAAGCAATGGCTATGAACGCAAAAATGTAGAACGCATAGATCATGACGACGTGCCGGGTGGTTTCATTCTCGGTTTGAAGACAGGGCGCGCAGGTTTTCCTTCAACAGGTGGCTTCGGTGTCCCCTCTGCGGAGGGTTTGGGTGTCCCTTCAGCTGCAGGCTTCGGCGACGCCGCGGCTTTTTCCTTTTGGTGTGCTTCCCATTCAGCCTTTTTCTCAGCGATTTCCGCTTCCGTCATTTCAGCAAAGGAATAGTAATGGTCGCGAATGTCGTAGCTGCTGAAATCGAAAACGCGCGTCATCGTCAGGCATTCGGTAGGGCAAACGGTCGTGCACAGTCCGCAGAAGCAACACTTTCCCATGTCGATGTCGAACGAAGCAGCGTAAAGCCGCTTGGGTGTTCCGTCTGATGTCTTACCAATTTCCGATACTGCCCTTATCGGCTCCATCGTGATGCAATCTACCGGACAGATCTTCGCGCACTTGTCACAGACGATGCAGTCGTCGATCTCGTTGTGGAGTCTGTATCTCCCGTTATCGGGAATCGGAAGAAGTTCGTGCGGATATTGAATGGTGGCGACGCCCTGGCGCGACTTGAAATAGTCGGGATCTGAAATCGCTTTGTGTTCGTTCCGTCGCGTGGCTGACCTCAGGTGTTTCCAGGTCACGCGCAGGCCGCTCCATAGCGACCGCAGCGTGGCGGCGAGTGTATGACCCTGCGACGTGCGTTGTGATTGCGTCATTTGACAGCAAAAATAAAGGATAAAGACCCACAAAGAAGGATTTGGGGATTTTTTAGACCCGGTTACACCCTCATAGATTGGGTTTGGGAATGGTTACCCAGAATGTGCTGCCCTTACCCAAAGTACTTTCTACCCAGATCTTGCCGCCATTCTTTTCGACGAACTCTTTACATAGGATCAGGCCAAGGCCGGTACCTTTTTCATTTGCCGTCCCGCGGGTGGTGTAGGGTGAAGTTTTGTCGAACAGCATCTGCTGAACCTCCGGACTTATTCCAATACCGTTGTCCTGCACCGACACAAGCCAGTGCCCGCCCTCATCCTTTGCGTCGATGATCACCGTACCGCCGTCATTGGTAAACTTAATAGCGTTGGTGATCAGGTTACGGATAACGAGATTGATCGTGTTGGAATCGGCAAAGGCGATCGCTTCCTCGCGAACGTTGTTGATCAGCGTAATCTGCTTTGCATTAAGCGAGGCCAGCAACTGAATGTTCTCATCGATGATCTTCGAGAGGTCGATTCGCGCAGCCTGCAAGCTCAGCTTATCCATCTGCAGCAACGTCCAGTCGAGGAGGTTGTTCAACAGGGTACGCGTGTGATTGAACCGAATGCGAAGTTCCTTCGTGTGCTCAGCGAACTCGGCCTGACTCAGACCGCCGCGAGCCATGACGTCCAGTATGCCCGACAGCGCGTTAATGGGGGACCTCAGATCGTGCGAGATAATTGAAAAGAACTTGTCCTTTACCTGGTTAAGGCGTTCGAGTTCCTCGCTACGCGTTTCCATTTCCTTCTGGTGCTTGACAAGGAGTTTATTGATTTCCTTCCGCCGCTGTCCACTGCGGTAAACCGTTATCAGCAACAACATGCACAAGCCGAATACGACAGCCAGTATGTTGCGGATGAATTCCTCGCGTTTGAGGGCGTCTTTCTGGCGTGCATCGATTTGGCTTAACGCAGCGATCTCCATGTCGCGCGCCTCGGTTTCATATCGAATCTGGTCGCGATAAAGCTTATGGAGTACTTCCTGACTGAAGAGGCTGTCTTCGAGTGTCTTGTAGCGTTTGAAATAGTCGAGTGCTCTCCTGAAATCACCACGCTTTTCCCAGATGGTGTGGAGGTAGCGATAGCATTCGATTTCCAGAACTCTCGCATTAAGTCGTCGTGCGATACTCAGACCTTCTTCAATCAAGCGCTCAGCATCGTCGTATTCATCCTGTTCAAGAAACACAATACCCCGACCCAGACACACTTCCGCCTTTCCATACTGATTGTTGGTCTTTTCGTAAAGCCGTTGGGTAGAATCGTAATATGCAAAGGCCTTCTCGAAATCCTTTTTATACAGGTAGCTGCTCGCGATTTTGGAGAAAGTCTTCGGCTTTAGTTCGCCAAGATTCAGTTCGTTGATGAGGGTAAGTGCCTTACTCAGTGCGGTGAGGGCGGAGTCGTAGTTACCTTTTCGCATCATCACATCCCCGAATTCATCGTAGTAGTAAGGCAATCCGGGTTTGTCGCCAATCTGGTTGCTCATCTTGAGCGATAACGCGAAGTGGTTGAGGGCACGATCGTATTCTTGCAATTCCTTGAACACCCGCCCTACGTTGTGAAGGGCGATGGCCATGTTAAGCGAATCGTTTGTGGCCCTCGCAAGGCGATACGACTGTGTAAAGTAGAAGTACGCATCATCGTATTCTCCGATGTCGTAGTAGTCGTTGCCGAGGTAACTATATGACGCCGTGATGCTGGCGCTGTCTCCGGAAGCATTCGCGTTCTGCAATGCGATATTATCGTACTTGAGCGCCGTGCTGTAGTCACCGTTGAGCGTGTAGATGTAGGCAAGATTGCGATAGCTTTCAGCTAATGCCCAGTACTGTCCCATGCGCTCTGCCTGTGCCACCGCTTCCTGTGCATGGGAAAGGGATCGGTCGTAATCGTGAAACTGGTAGAGATTTGACAACTTGATTTGCGTCCGCAGTCGCACAGAGTCGGACAAGTTTGTACCAAGAAGATGTTCGAGACTATCCCGCTGGGATGTCTGTGCAACGGCGGTCGTCAGGATCAGGAGAAAAAATGCTGCTGCTATGGTCGCTTTTTGAATCACCATAAAAGTATTTTCCAGAGTCCGCACAGCACGATGAGGATGAGGGCTGCCGGCGTGAGAAACTTCCAGCTCAGGTTCATGAGCTGATCCACTCGTAGCCGTGGATAAGTCCACCGGATCCACATCTGTACCAGTACGAAAAACAGGGATTTGCTCACCAGCCAAAAAATACCCCAAAGGGTAGCAGAGAACGTTCCGGGCTCGCCGCTCGTCCAGGTCCCCAATTTAACAGTGCCTATATCCGGCAACGGCGAGTTCCAACTTCCAAAGAACAACACAACGCCCAGCATGCTCACCAACAGCATCATAGCGTATTCGCCCAACATGATCACGGCCCATCGGAAGCCGCTGTATTCTGTCTGAAATCCTGCGACAAGTTCGGATTCAGCTTCAGGCAGATCGAAAGGTGCACGGTTACATTCCGCGAGTGTGGCAATGAAGAAGATCAGCCATGCAGCCATCAGCAGCGGCATGCGGAGAACGTTCCATGCCAGAAAACCTCCGATATCCGTTACCTCTATTCCGGTGGCGGCAATACCAAACAGGTATGCAGGTTCCGTCGCGTAACGGCCCTGTTGGATTGATATTTCCTGAAGGTCCAGCGTCTGACACAACATGCATACGCATAGCACGGAAAGGCCGAGCGGGACTTCGTAGGAAACAATCTGTGCCGCCGAGCGGAATGTACCCAGCATACCGTATTTGTTGTTCGACGACCAACCGGCCATGATGATGCCAATGACGTCGAGTGAAATGATTGCAAGTAGGAAAAACAATCCGGAAGCCATTGAAGCTCCCGCCCAGGTCGGACTCAGCGGAAGGAACGCGAAGCCGGCAAAGACGCTTGTGAAAATTATCAGTGGCGCTATCCGGAAGAGCAGCGGATCGGCTTTGGCGGGGATGATATCCTCCTTCACGAGGAGTTTGATGAGGTCCGCAACGGATTGCGCAATGCCATAACGTCCGGTTTCCATGGGTCCAAGCCGGTCCTGGATGAAAGCGGATACCTTTCTTTCACCATAGATGGCCGCCATGGCGTAAATCACCAGGAAAGGAAGGTAGAAAAGTATCGTTGTCAAGTCCGGAGGCTCTTAAAAACCCCTAATTTGATAAAATTATGCATGTGTTTTGCAGGAATTTCGCGCAAAACAATACATCCCACCGTGTTTGAAAGGGTTTGTTGTATCTCTTCAGGGCTGCCTTAGGCGTTTCGGGAATAGGCCGGCTCAAGTATGCTTTGGGACGTGGCTGCCAGGCGCACGGCATGCACTTCCCTGTGTTCGCAATACGAGCAATGGTAGTGCTGATGCAGTAACCCGCGCTCCGTGGCGGTAGGCATCACCTGAATCTCTTCTTCCTCGATCTTCATGGTGTAGTATCCGCATTCGGGGCAGGCTTCTGCGTGCTGGTAGTTGTAATACTTTTCTATCCTTGTGTAGCCGGTAGCATCATCGATCCAGACGTCATAGTCGATAGAGTGAATCGCTTCATCTTCGATTTGTCCCGGATCAAGGTGTGCATCTTCTTCAGCTTCGCTGAGTTTGCGCATTACATTGCCCGATGGCGATATTCGCTGCGTCTCACGAAGGCGCTGAAGACGCTTCTCCACGTTGCCGGGATA
>QGUY01000092.1 GCA_003242315.1 Bacteroidota bacterium | reverse complement strand
TTGGTTTTTGTAGGCTTTGGTGGCTTTCTCTGGCCCTATGCGTTTTCTATTCACGACTTTGAACCGATCACGGGTCGCATTCACCAGCCGCCTCCGGTTCATCAGACATTCCAGGGTCACAACTTCGTGATCTGTTCGTTCGTTCCGCGGCTCTTTGATTATCATCCTCTCGCTATCCCCGCGCCCTACAATCACAGCAACATCGACAGCGACGAGGTGCTGTATTACGCCGAGGGCAACTTCATGAGCAGAAGGGGTATCGAAAGAGGTAGCTTCACGCTCCACCCGGGTGGCTTGCCTCACGGCCCTCATCCAGGTACAGTGGAGAAGAGCATCGGCGCAAAGGCGACGGAAGAACTTGCCGTTATGATCGATACCTTTCGCCCGCTGCATATCACGGAGGATGCGCTGCAGTTCGTTGACGCCAATTACCCGATGAGCTGGACGGAAGATGCGACAGGGTTTAATGAGGTTAATGCGCCGTAGAAACGCATGATGGTCGCCTGCGGGAACGCGTCTTTTGTAAGGATCACACCACGTTTACTATGTGATTCTATGCGTTCTATGCGGTTCTGTGAAGTCTTTTGAACGACATAGGAAACATAGAAGGTTACATAGGTCACATAGTGGTAATCGGAAAACTGGTATCCGTTTCGAGATTACGTTCTTGGCTTTTTCCGTTCGCGACTGAGACTGAAATACAGGAGCGCGCCCAGCAGGTTGAAGAAGATAATCAGAAGCAGCCAGATGGCCTTATCGTAAGGACGTTTGAATTTGCTACGTATGACATCAATGATCGCAATGATCGGCACGATGATCGCCAGGGCAATGAAAACGTAAATGATGATCCATTCGGTACTTAGCGGCAGTTCAGAGAAATCCATATCTGGCATTTTATGGGCATAGTGCGAATGGCTCTGTTGGGCACCGCCAAGTTAATGGTTATTAATCCATTTTTCAATCACTCTCGGATAATGGTAGTGCTCAAGGCGATGCACTTTCTCGGCGATGGATTCAGGTGAATCGTCGGCATCTATTTCGCAAGAAGTCTGGAAGATCACGGGGCCTTCGTCGTATGCTGGCGTGACTTCGTGAATCGTGATGCCGGTTTTCGTGTCGCCGGAAGCCTTCACAGCTTCGTGGACGCGCATGCCGTACATTCCCTTTCCGCCGTAAGCAGGCAACAACGCCGGATGGATGTTGACAATGCGCGAGGGGAACATGTGAAGAAGGTTGTCTGGCACAAGCCACAGAAAACCAGCCAGAACAAGGTGCGTTATGCCCATGTCGCGAAGTACGTCGGCGATGCGCGTGGTGTTATAGAACTCCTGGCGGTTGAATACTACGGTGGGGACCCCGTGTTTACGGGCGCGTTCAAGCACATAGGCTTTCGGGTTATTGGACAAGACGACCGCTACTGAGATCGTAGGGTGGTCCCTGAAATAGTTGATAATGGCTTCTGCGTTAGTGCCGCTCCCGGAGGCGAGGATGGCAATTCGGGCGTTCTGCATGGCGCAAAAGAAAGGAATCCTCGCCACAGGGCAAAATGTGACTTTACACGAATGCCATGCTGATTATCCCCAGTACGAGAATGACTTTGCAGAATGTGCTGATCCAGGTGAACTCTTTTTTCATGTCCGCCCTCAGCAGCCAGATGGCCAGCAGCGATACCGGGGCAAACAGGAACAGAACAAAGTAGTAAAGAGGCAGCTGGGTATATGACCGGTTGAGCACGACAACCGACGTGAGGAATACGATGAGAATCAGGAAGATTATCGCCTTTGTTCTGCGTATACCGAGCAGGATGGGCAGCGTTCGGCATCCAAAGGTATTGTCGCCTTTCAGGTCTTCCATGTCCTTGACGATTTCGCGGACGAGGGTCATGAAGAATGCGAACAGCGCGTAGATCCATATCAGGCTGTGATGGGGATAAAACAGCGCATCTACTACAAGGATGCTAAGGCCGGTGAGAAGGGCGACCGCGACATTCCCAACAAAGGGTTTTCTCTTGAGTGTGTTCGAGTACAGCCAGAGCAGCCACACGGAAAACAGATTTACAGCGCCGATCCAGAGCGACAGATAGGTGCCGATGGCGATGCCTGCCACTGAAAACACACTGTGAAGCAGCAAGGCATAGCGTCGGCCGATACTCCGTCCGACAACCACCCGGTCGGGTTTGTTGATGAGATCGATCTTGACATCGTAGTAGTCGTTGATGATGTAGCCCGCTGCGGCGACCAGCAGTGTCGACACCGTAAGGAGGGCTAGTCTTGGATTTAAGACAACGTCTTCGTCGACGAGGTATGCCGCTGTGAAATACTGCGCAAGGGCAATGATCAGCAGGTTCCACACCCGGGTCAGGCGCAGAAGCGATGCTGTAAAATCCTTTACCCTGGCAATTGCGGCTTGCATGGTGTTGTCTGAATAACAAAGGTAACGAGACAACATGATTTTTGATGGGTGATTAGTGAATTGCGATTTGTGATTTATCCCTTGAATTCAATGTTGGGGTAGGTCAAACAACAAATCGCCAAACAGTGTTGCCTGTGAAAAACTTCTGAACTGGCTTCGACTACGCTCAGTCACCAGAATGTGACCACGATCAGTTACCCGAGGCGGGGAATATTGGGAAATAGAAATAAGATTCTACTTCCCCGATGGTCTATTTTGTTGGGTGATGGGATTACTCCGGTGGTTTAGCGGAGTCGAAAACTACCGCGAGCAATCCAATCACCCCCAGACCCTTATCCTTATTGAACAACAATCCTCTATAATTTCACAGCAACTCGCCCAAGAAAGTTAATTCCCGCCTGCGGATAGAAGTACGGCACGCCGTCGTAACTGTATCCGTTCGAGGCGTACTCGGTATCGAAAAGGTTATTGACGAGCAGACTCAGTTCTACGCGCTTTGTGCCGGCGGGCTGAAACTCCCAGGTTATCCTGAGGTCGTTCACAAAGTACGCATCGAGGGTCAGCGCCTCGTTCTGGGTGTTATCAAGGTATTGCTTGCTCACGTATTTTGACAACAGTGAGACGGCGACACGCCGGTGTGGGTGAAAGGTCAATTGACTACCTGCAATCCAGTCGGGTGAAAGAATGATCGCGGTATTGGCCTTTCGTGTGGTGCCGTCGCCTTCCTCCCATACGTAGTCGACATTGCGGTTTCTGCTCCAGGTGGCGTTGACATTCCAGTCAACCCATCGGGAAAATCGAATGCCTCCGGAAAGCTCAATGCCTGTGCGGTAGCTTTCGCCGACGTTAGCCCGAATGGGATCTCCCACGTTATCGAGTTCACCTGTAAGAACCAGCTGATCCTTATACCGCATGAGGTAGTAGTTGACGGCAACATGGTAGGTGGATGTCGACTTCCGGAAGCCTGCCTCCAGGTTACCCATGCGTTCGGGCCGCGGCCGTACGTCGTTCTCGAGGTAGTCGGTACGCGTTGGCTCGCGATGCGCGATGGCGTAGGACGCATACAGCACACCGCCATTGTCAAGCGTGTAGCTAAGGCCCGCTTTCGGATTGAAGAAGTTGTGCTCGTCGCTAATGTTGTATGCCGACTGGTCGTCGTCAGTTCCGGATGTCGTGTACGCAACGCGACGCCATTGTACATCAGCAAAACCATTGAGACGATCTGTGAAGTGGAATTGGATTTTTCCGTAGAGATTGAAGTCTGATTTATCGGACTCTCCTTCGTAGTATCGCTGACCGGGTACTTGATCCAAAGCAAACTCACCCCAGATAATTTCTCCAAAGTGACGGGCGGGTGTGAATCGGTGATAACCGCCTCCGAAGGTCAGGTCGAAATTGGAGCCTTCGTGGAGGAGCGAAAAGGTTGCTCCATAGAAGTGATTTTTCAGCCATTTTCTCGTAGCAAAATCGCCTGCTTCAATGAGGCTGTCTCCTATCACCAGGTTAGGAAGGCCCAACGAAGCGAAGGACTCATCCTGATTGTAGTTTTCGTAGTATCCGCGACCAAAGGTGTAGTGTAACGCTGCGGACAACGTGGTTGAAGGTGACAAGACATGAGACAGGTGCAGTTGGGTGTGATCCTGCTTGTAGTTGTCTGTTTGATTATCGTAGTACCTAATCACATTTCCATCGTCGTCGTAAATCGCGCCAGCGTAGTTGAACGTTCGACGCTCATTCATCATGTCGGGGTCGATGCCATACCACGACTGATATGTCGTTTCCCTCCCTCCAAAGAAGATTGCGGACAGCAGTGTACGATCCGATCGATAGTTGGTGGCGAAGTAGTATGCACCGAGATCAGAAAACGCGCGGTCGATGTAACCATCTGATTGAATCTTTGAAAGTCTTGCTTCGGCAGACCAGTGGTCGTTGATAAGTCCTGTACCCGCTGAAACTGTAAACCTTCGCGTATTGAACGAGCCCACCGCCATTGTCGCTTCCGCAAAAGGTTCATCACCACCAATTGTAGTTTGGAGGTTCACGGTACCACCGAAGGCGCCTGCGCCATTAGTAGACGTTCCGACGCCGCGTTGTATCTGAATGCTTCGCGTTGATGATGCGATGTCCGGGATGTCCACCCAGAATGTGCCGAGTGATTCGGCGTCGTTGTACGGAATACCGTTGATGGTGACATTGATGCGTGTCGCGTCGCTTCCCCGGATACGGACACCGGTGTATCCGATGCCGGTGCCGGCGTCAGAGGTGGTCACGAGTGATGGTGTCCAGTTAAGCAGGTAAGGGAGGTCCTGGCCGAAATCCTGACCGCGAATGGTAGCGCGGTCCATATTGACAAACGTGGTGGGCGTGCGTTCGTCGGCGCGTGTAGCTTCGACAACCACTTCATCCGTGAACGTTGGTGCTTCTTTCAGCACGACATCAACGTTAATGTCGCGCGTCACGTCGACGGGAATCGCGCCGTCTGAATGTCCGAGGTATCGGACCAACAACGTGTATTTTCCGCGCGGCACGTTCGTGACGGAGAAATGTCCGGAGCTGTCGGTCACAGCAGATCGGTCGCCGGGCAACAGCTGGACCGTTGCGCCGCCAAGAGGTTGATGCGTTTCGTGCTGCCGCACCGATCCTGTGACCTGAAATTGTGCGACGGCAGCAAACGATGACAGTGCCAGAAGCACTGTTTGCGTAAAGCGTAACATGTTTGTAACGGTTTGGTTTAAACTGGCGGACGTACAGGGGAATATGTCTGCCTGTGTTTAACCTGCCTGCGCGTATTGCAGGCTTGCCTTCCCTTCGGCCGCATTACCGGCATCAGGTATTATGGGTATGATCTCAGCCCGTTATATTAAGGCACCCCTTAGATTACTGGTCGTGTGTTGTGTGCGTGTGACGCCGCAAAGTTAAGAAAGAGTGTCTTAATAAAAAATGAAACCATTTTTTGTGCTGCTTCTTGAGGAAAAATCCCAATATTAAAGCGAAAAGCGATCGCATTATGTTTGAAGTAACGGTCGGTACAAACACGTTTCGCATACGGCGTGCGGAAGATGGACTCTATGTCGACGACGCGTTGCTTTCCCTGGACATAGCGCGGGTTTCTGACAATACGTACTCGCTCATCTATGAAGGGAGAAGTTTCACAGGTGAGATCATCCGAACGGACCCGCGCAATCGTGTGGTCGTCATTCGCATCAACGGAAAATCGTATGAAGTAAAGATCAAAGACCGGTTTGATCTCCTTTTGGAAAAGATGGGGATCTCCTCAAACGATGCGAGTCGCCTCAACGTGGTGCGGGCGCCAATGCCCGGGCTCATCGTTGATTTGAAAGTGAAAGAGGGCGACACGGTTGCGGAGCGCGATCCTTTGCTGGTGCTGGAGGCAATGAAAATGGAAAATGTACTTCGGGCGCCCGGATCAGGTGTGGTCAAGACGGTACATGTATCAAAAGGAGATCGCGTAGAGAAGAATCAGATATTGATAGAATTCTGAGCAATCGACCTGACATTTTTTCTGTGACCTTCCTCAAAAATTCGCTTCAATCCCGGATAGAGATTCTATATTTGCCGTGGTTTTGTTGACGATCAGGCTACATGAAATACAAGCGAATTCTGTTGAAACTCAGCGGCGAGGCGTTACAGGGTCCTAACAAAAGTACAAACATCGACCCTGGCGTGCTGGAGCAATATTGCGAGGAGATCAAGGCCGTGAGGGAAAGGGGAGTAGAGATAGCCATCGTCATCGGTGGAGGCAATATCTTCCGCGGGGGGCAGGCGGAACAGCTGGGAATCGACAGGGTTCAGGGCGACTATATGGGCATGCTGGCAACGGTCATCAACGGAATGGCTTTGCAAAGTGCGTTGGAACGTCACGGTCTCTACACCCGGCTTATGGCTGGGATAAAAATGGAGCAGGTGTGTGAGCCCTTCATTCGCCGGCGCGCCATTCGTCACCTGGAAAAAGGAAGGATCGTCATTTTTGGTGCGGGCATTGGGAACCCGTATTTCACCACCGATTCTACGGCCAGCCTCCGCGCCATCGAGGTTCAGGCACAGGTTGTTCTTAAAGGTACGCGTGTTGATGGAGTATACTCCGCTGACCCGGAAAAGTATCCCGATGCTGAGCGCTACACCCGCCTCACATTCCAGGAGGCATACGAGAAAAACCTCAACATCATGGACATGACGGCGTTCACCCTGTGCATGGAGAACAACCTGCCGATCATTGTATTCGACATGAACAAAAAGGGAAATCTACTGAGAGTGGTAGAAGGAGAACCCGCAGGCACGCTCATCAGTTAGTGGTCTGCAGCGTGTCGTAAATTTGCGTCTATCCGCTATATTTATATTCACTATAAACATAACAGTGATGGAAGAGATTCAACTGTACCTTGACGAAGCCAGAGAACTCATGCAAAAGGCTTATGTCCATGTTGGTAACGAGTTGGTAAAGATTCGTGCAGGCAAAGCCAATCCGTCAATGCTCGATGGTGTAATGGTTTCATATTATGGAACGATGTCACCCATCAACCAGGTCGCTTCCATAACTACGCCGGACGCCCGTACCATTTTCATAAAGCCCTGGGAAAAGGGCCTGATCCACGAAATTGAAAAGGCCATCATCAACGCCAACCTGGGTGTCACCCCGCAAAACGATGGGCAGCAGATAATCCTGAACGTACCGCAGCTTACGGAAGAACGCCGGAGGCAACTGGTGAAGCAGGTCGGTCAGGAAGTTGAACACGGCAAAATCAGCATTCGCAATATTCGAAAGGAAACTAACGAACAGATTAAGAAAATCAAGGGTGTCTCTGAAGACGATATCAAGAACGGAGAAGAGGAGGTACAGAAGCTGACCAATGAGTTCATCCAGAAGATGGATGCCCTCATGAAAAAGAAGGAAAGCGAAATCATGACTGTTTGACGGTCGCCCATCGAATTTTGCACCGACACCATCCAAAATCGGAGGCGTTTGCTTAACTTGTAGTAGACGCTTTCCCTATGTCGTTCCAGGATTTCAGGAGCCGGACTTCAAGGACTCTGAAAAAACTCTTTCGGATAGTACTTATTGTTATCCTTGCCGTCGGCATTGGAGCTTTCTCATTTTACTATTGGGGCGTGTACGACGAAGGTGTTCGGGCCGGTACCGTGCTTCGAATCAGCAAGAAGGGAATCGTTTTCAAGACTTACGAAGGCCAGCTCAATCTTGAGACGTTTGGCGCGTTGCGCGGCGCACATCCGATTACCGAGGCGTTCGACTTTTCAGTTGAGCCTGGTGAAAAGGAACTCATCGAAGAACTCCAGCAAGTAGCCCTCACGGGCGAGCGCGTTAACCTTCACTACAAGAAGCGGTATCTTACATTCCCCTGGAGAGGCGACACCAAATATTTCATAACCCGGGTGGAGCGACTCGGCCAGGCTCAGGATGCCAAGTAGTCCGCCAGCTTCCCCTTTTCCCGCGCTTTGATGGCTCGTTTCAATTCGCGGGTGGAGGGTACCTTGTTCCGCGGATCTTCACAGTATTTCAGCAGCATTTCGAAAGCATTCAGTTCGATATCCTTCCCGGTGGGCTTCGATGGACTCTCCAAAACGTATTTCGTCATTGCAGCCATGTATATTCCGAGCACTGCTTCGTTCTCATTCATCAGCCTGCCAATGGCTTCCCCGATAACAAACGTGTGGTCGGGCGTGCCTGCCATCCATTGGGAAACAAGGGCGAGGGCAGATTTCCGTGCCGGATTGGTGGGCTCTGCCGCCACGTTCAAAATAAAGTTGGCGCACTCAAGTACAGTGGTTTCGTTCGCCTTGTAATCAGCGGCAGAGGTAAAGGAAACAGCCTGCCATTTTTCCGGATCCTGCGCCCACGCGGTTTGCAAGGCTACCAGGCAAAGAAGGACAAGAATCTTCATCGCATGACTTTATGATACTGAAGGTAATCAATCATACGCTCACCCGAAAGAGCCAGACAGTCGGGGGAAAGAAAATGGAGGGCGTACGCGTCCGGAGTCCAGTTATTGATAAATTTGCCGGGATTGAGATTCTAACGGATGCAGACGAACTACCATAAGGCAGTCGCCACGCGCTATTACATCTATAACAGCCTGTTCCTGAATTTGCCCTACAGCAACATTTACAGGACGGGCACCCTGCTCCCCTTGCTGTACCAGTACTGCGAAGACGGTTATGCTGAAGGGAAGGATCCCCGCTACATCATTCGTAAATTCTTCCGCGAACTCGTGCCCAAGGCGACGCGCAAAGAGCAGTTCGATTTGCTTTTCAGTTTCATCCAGTATTGCGAACGGCAGGTGGTGCTGTTCGACTCTATAGAGGACGCTGCGTTCGCGGAAATCAACGACATGAAAGGAAGCGGCACGCTTTCGGCTCTTCTCATCCGCGCGCAGTCTGAAAACCTGATGGACCAACTGCGTCGTAAACTCGAAAACTTCAGCGTTCGCATCGTATTGACTGCGCACCCGACGCAATTTTATCCGGGAAACGTGCTGGCCATAATCAACGACCTTGATCAGTCCATCCGCGCCAATCACCTCGAACATATCAACCTGCTCCTGAAGCAGCTTGGTAAGACGCCCTTCTTCAATCGTGAAAAGCCAACACCTTTTGATGAAGCGGTAAGCCTGAGCTGGTTCCTGGAGAATGTCTTTTATAAGGTTATTCCTGCTGTAATTGAAAAGCTCACCCATGGGTTGAACATTCCGTTATCGGAATGGAAAAATTTCAACCTGATCCGAATAGGATTTTGGCCGGGTGGCGATCGCGATGGCAACCCTTATGTAACGCATGACATCACACTCCGCGTAGCACAGCATCTCCGCGAGGGTATCCTGAAATGCTATCACCGCGACCTGCGCATACTCCGCCGCAGGCTCACGTTCAAAGGTGTAGATACAATTATCATCGAAGCGGAACGAAGGGTGTACAGTGCTGCATACAGGTTGGGACTTGGCGACTCATACCAGTCGGCCGCAGAACTGATTGAGGACCTCGAAACAGCCAGGAAACTGCTCGTCGAACAACACGATGGCCTCTTTCTCGATCTGCTTGACAGCTTCATCGCAAAAGTGAAGATATTCGGATTTCACTTTGCGAGTATGGATATCCGGCAGGACAGCCGTAAGCATACCTACGTCTGGAACGCCATCCTGAAACAACTCGAAGACAAGCAGAAGCGCATTCGCGATATGGCGAAAATGAGCGAGGAGGAACAGATCGACCTGCTCCTCAAACTGCGCTTTAAACCATCCTCATTGAAGTTTGAAGATCCCTTCATCACCGAAGTTCTTGAAAGCTTTGAGGCCATCGCTGAAATACAGGAGCACAATGGCGAAGAGGGATGTAACCGATACGTGATCAGCAATTGCCAGTCTGCGCTCGATGTGATCCGTGTATTCCAGCTGGCCCAACTAACGATATCTAAAGACGAAAAGCTGCCACTCGATATCATCCCGCTTTTTGAAACGATCGAGGACCTCGCGAATGCGCCCAAAGTGATGAAGGCGCTTTATGAGGTCCCCGCATACCGGGATCATGTCAAGCGTCGCGGAAACAAGCAAACAATCATGCTTGGCTTCTCCGACGGCACAAAGGACGGTGGCTATCTGCGCGCGAACTTTTCAATTTTCCGCGCCAAGGAAGAGCTGACGCGCATTTCGCGTGAAAACGGAATTACTGCCGTATTCTTTGATGGCCGTGGCGGACCGCCAGCACGTGGCGGTGGGAACACGCACGACTTTTACGCATCGCTTGGCGATACCATTGAAGATAAAGAAATCCAGGTTACGGTTCAGGGACAAACGATCAGTTCAAACTTCGGCAAAATTGAATCATGTCAGTTCAACGTAGAGCAGCTGCTCTCCGCCGGAATTGAAAACGAAGTGTTTCTCAGGCATACCAACAACCTGACAGAAAAGGACAAGGCGCTTCTTGAGCTGCTGGCGCAGGAAGGTCACAAGGCATACCTCGGCCTGAAGCAGCACGAAAAGTTTGTACCGTACCTGGAGAAAGTGACACCGTTGGCTTTCTTTGGAGATACCAACATTGGGTCGCGTCCCGTCAAGCGAACCCAGAGTGAAGAGGCTCGCTTTGAGGATTTGCGTGCAATACCCTTCGTGGGGTCATGGGCACAGATGAAGCAAAACATACCGGGCTTCTACGGCGTGGGCACAGCGATTTATCAACTGAAGAAAAAGGGTAAGATGCGAGAGCTTAAGGCCTTGTTTAAGCGTTCGCTGTTCTTCCGGACTTTGCTGAGTAATAGTATGATGTCGCTGACGAAGTCGTATTTCCCGGCTACCGTTTACCTTTCACGTGACAAGGAATTTGGTGGCATCTGGAAGAAGATGTTCAATGAATACAAGCTTTCCGTTAAGATGCTGCTCGAGGTGACAGACTTTGATGAACTCATGCAGAACAATCCGCTGAATCGCGATTCGGTAAAGTTGCGCGAGCGCATCGTGCTTCCGCTGATCACCATTCAGCAGTATGCGCTACAGCAACTCCGTTTGGGAGAGGCGGCGGAAAGGCAGTATGAAAAGACATATCGCAAGCTGGTGGTGCGGTGTATGTTCGGCATTATCAACGCCGCCCGCAATTCGGCCTAAGGCCCAAAAAGTTGCCGTTTTTTCTTAGCTTGCGTGAAGCAACCCAACACCACAATGGAGGAAGTGCTTTACGATAAAATACCCTCACTCGATCTGGCGGTTTTTTACTCAGGCACCCCCGCTCAACGGAAGGAATTTGTTGCCAACCTGGGAGAAGCCTACTCCAACATCGGTTTTGTCGCTATCCGAAATCACTTTCTCCGGGAAGACGTGCGCAACCGGCTGTATGACGCTATACAGCGTTTCTTTGCCCTGCCTGATGAGGTTAAGATGAAGTACGAAGTTCCGGGACTGGCCGGGCAGCGCGGATATACCTCGAAAGGGAAGGAACACGCTAAGGGAAGGAATACCGGTGACCTGAAAGAATTTTATCACGTGGGACAGGAGGGCGATGGCTCCGGTCCTCCCGAAGGCTACCCCGCCAATGTGTGGCCGGAGGAAGTTCCCGATTTCAAGGATGCCGCGCTGGAAGCATACAGGGCGCTTGAGAAAACCGGCGTGTATATGCTTAGGGCCATCGCGCTGTACCTTGGCCTGGAGGAGTCATACTTTGACGAACGGGTCAGAAACGGCAACAGCATACTGAGGCCTATTCATTACTTCCCAATTGAAGATCCCGATTCCGTACCTCCCGATGCTGTGCGGGCGGCTGAGCATGGTGATATCAACCTGATCACGCTGCTCATGGGTGCGAGTGCCGAGGGTCTTGAGGTGTTGAGACGCGATGGTAAGTGGATTCCCATTACAGCATTGCCCGACCAACTGGTTGTGAACGTTGGCGACATGCTCGAACGCTTGACCAACAGCAAGCTGCGCTCTACCATCCACCGTGTGGTCAACCCGCCGCGGGAAAAGATGAATACGCCACGCTATTCCATTCC
This sequence comes from Bacteroidota bacterium, assembly GCA_003242315.1. Classification (GTDB taxonomy): domain Bacteria; phylum Bacteroidota; class Bacteroidia; order Cytophagales; family Cyclobacteriaceae; genus ZC4RG29. The sequence continues at coordinate 1,380 of QGUY01000092.1, read as the reverse complement.
TTTCTTCATGCATCCGCGGTCAGAAGTAGATTTGTCCTGTCTGGAGAGTTGCATTGACGATGACCACCCGAAGCTTTACGAAGATATTACCGCAGGTGAATTCCTGGATCAGCGCCTGGCAGAAATTGGCCTGAAACGATAGTGTCAACTTAAGTAGTCACCATCCTTGCTCGAGCGCAAAGCATATACCCTCTTTCTGAGGGATGTATTCCTGCTTGCACTGACGACCTTCGGAGGTGCCCAGGCTCACATCGCGCATTTTCACAAGGTTCTGGTCGCGCGGCGCGGATACCTGTCCGAAGAAGAATTGATGGAGTTGAACTCTCTCTGCCAAATCATTCCCGGGCCAACATCTACGCAAACCCTGACAGCCATTGGCTTTCGGCTGGGCGGACCTAATCTCGCATATCTTACCCTCCTGATCTGGATGTTGCCCGCCGTCACCTTCATGACGACAGCGGCTATCCTCATGTCCGACATTCAGGAGAAGAGCTGGTCGCTGCAGTTCACCCGGTTCATTCAGCCCATGGCGGTTGGTATCGTCGCTTACGGAGCGTACCGCATTAGTATGCGAACGGTCAAGTCGAAGACTGGCATCGTGCTGATGATTCTTGCCGCTGTGTTCTCGTATCTGTATCAAACTCCGTTTGTGTTTCCCGCGATTCTTCTTTGCGGCGGTCTTGCAACAGCGCTGAAGTACAAGAGCCTGCCCAGGAACCATCATGAGAAGATTGTTATCTCCTGGTCGAACTTCGCGTTGTGGGCCGGTGTGCTGATCATGGCCGCTTCGCTTGGTGGACTTACAGGATTTCTTCCCATCCGGATATTCGAGAACTTCTACCGCAACGGTAGTCTGATTTTTGGCGGTGGGCAGGTGCTCACACCCCTGTTGTACACGGAGTTTGTAGAATACAAAGGGTATCTGACGTCGAATGAGTTTCTCTCAGGATACGCGGTGGCTCAGGCGCTGCCAGGGCCGGTGTTTTCCTTCAGCAGTTACATTGGTTCTCTCGCCATGCGTGAGTACGGCACGGGTGGTGAGATCGTGGGAGCGCTAATGGCTGCTTTCGGCATATTCCTTCCCGGAACATTCCTCATCTTCTTTGTGATCCGCTTCTGGGAAGGATTGAAAAGTTACAGGGTAGTGCGGGCCTCATTGGAAGGAATCACAGCGGCCAGTGCCGGATTGGTTATAGCCGCTGCTGTGATCATGTTTCAGCCCCTGGAAAACTCGTTGCTGAACATTGCGTTTACAGCCGGAACGTTTCTGCTGCTCGCTTTTACGAGGATTCCATCACCAGTGATCATCGCCCTGGGTTTGTTGCTCGGGTTTGTGTTGAAATAAAAAACCCCGACGTGTGTCGGGGCCTATGAGATTTG
>QGUY01000379.1 GCA_003242315.1 Bacteroidota bacterium | reverse complement strand
GTTAGAGAGAACGCAGCTGAGTTAACAACCTTGCAAACATACGAAGATCATAAATCTTGTGCCGTCCTTCAAAGCAAACATCCAAAAAAATTGGCGTTTACGTACACTTGTTAGTGCCCGACGGCTAGTTGATCATGCTCTCCTCGACGGTAGCCTTTTCCGGTCTCAGATTCCGCACAGCAGCACCTGCCTGCCAAAGCTCGCTTTCGCGAAGTTCCTTGAGTTCTTCAGCAAGTTTTTCACGGTAGTCGGGTTTGCTGCACGTTTCGATCGTGCGCTTTGCTTCCTGCCCCGAGGCCACGCTTTGGTACAGTTCCTTGAACACGGGCAAGGTAGCTTCCTTGAATCGCTTCTTCCAATCCAGTGCACCTCGCTGCGCTGTCGTAGAACAATTGGCATACATCCAGTCCATACCGTTCTCAGCAACCAGCGGCATGAGACTTTGCGTCAGTTCTTCAACAGTTTCGTTGAAGGCTTCAGACGGTGAGTGACCGTTCGCGCGAAGCACTTCGTATTGCGCTTCGAAGATTCCCGCGATAGCGCCCATCAGCGTACCGCGTTCACCCGTGAGGTCAGAGTATACTTCTTTCTTGAAGTCTGTTTCGAAGAGGTATCCTGCTCCAACGCCGATGCCAAGTGCGATGGCTTTCGTTTTTGCCTTACCCGAGGCATCCTGGAAGACAGCATAGCTTGCGTTAATTCCCTTGCCTTGCAGGAACAACCGGCGTACCGACGTACCAGAACCTTTTGGGGCTACAAGGATCACGTCGACGTTGGACGGCGGGATGATGCCCGTTTGTTCCTTGAACGTGATTCCAAATCCGTGCGAGAAATAAAGCGTCTTGCCTTCTGTAAGATGCGGCTTGATGGTCGGCCAAAGTGCGATCTGTCCGGCATCCGAAAGGAGGAACTGGATAATCGTACCGCGCTTGGCTGCTTCTTCGATTTCGAACAGCGTTTCACCGGGAACCCAGCCATGTTCAACAGCCTTGTCCCACATCTTGGATCCTTTGCGCTGACCGACGATAACATTGAACCCGTTATCCTTGAGGTTCAGTGCCTGTGCAGGTCCCTGAACGCCGTATCCAATAATTGCGATAGTTTCTTGTTTAAGAGCGTCTAGCGCTTTCTCCATCGGGAATTCTTCCCGGGTTACTACTTCTTCGATGACTCCGCCAAAGTTGATCTTTGCCATGGTTGTTTTTTGAATTTGTGTGATGACTGTAATAACTAAATCTTTTTACGAAGCAACACGGCAACCGTGTTTTTCGCTGCGTTCATAGTACGCGTCGCTGCCTTCCGTGTAGTTGGCATACTCGACCTCTATCAGCTTTTCGAGTTGATGCTTCACTTTCTCCATCAATTCAGGAGTGGTATACAGGAGCAGAATGGCGCCACCCCGGTAGAAGTCGCCCTCCATCTCATGAGCGATGAGTTTTTTAATCCGGACGCGCCGGCGATTCAGAACATTTACGATCCGGTTCAGGATCGAAAAGTTGTTGTCGGCTGCGATTTCAAGCGTGAATTCCTGCTTCATGATGATCGTGTAAAATTACATACTATTTCTTTTGCTGAGCGACAGTTGGCGGTTCAAGCAGAACATCCGAAACGCATCCACCTGCCGGTACCATCGGGAATACGTTGTCTTCACGTCCCACGACTACCTCCACAAAACTTGCCGTCTTCGCGTTGAGCAAATCTGTTAAGGCGGGAACGAGATCCTCCCTTTGCGTTACTCTCCGTGCCGGGATGTTGTAGGCTTCCGCGAGCTTCACGAAATCGGGATTTACCATCTCTGTGCAGGAGTAGCGCTTTTCGTGGAAGAGTTGCTGCCACTGACGTACCATGCCGAGGTAGCTGTTGTTCAGCACCAGAATCTTAACCGGGATCTTGTACTGAAGTATAGTTCCCAGTTCCTGCATCGTCATCTGGTATCCCCCGTCGCCAATAACAGCAACAACGTCTTTATCCGGGCGCGCGATTTTTGCGCCGATGGCTGCAGGAAGGGCAAAGCCCATGGTCCCGGCGCCTCCGGATGTAACATTCGTCAGCGGATAGCGGAACCGATAATACCGCGATGCCGTCATCTGGTGTTGTCCTACGTCAGTAACAAGGATAGCTTCGCCTTTAGTCATCTCAGAAAGACGGTGAATAACTTCACCCATCATCAACTTTTCACAGTCAGGATTGCATTCCTTCCTGATGATCTTTTCTTCCTCTATGCGATTGAGTTCGCGGAAACTGTCAATCCATTCCTGGTGGGTAGCGGACTTGACCAGAGGAAGTAACGCAGCAAGCGCTTCTTTCGCATCAGCATGCACAGGCACATCGGCCTGAATGATCTTGCTGATTTCAGCTTTGTCGATTTCAATGTGAATTACCTTTGCCTGGCGAGCATATCGTGACACATTGCCTGTTACGCGGTCATCGAAACGCATGCCTATGCCGATGAGGACATCGCACTCATTCGTATTGACATTCGGACCGTAGTTTCCGTGCATGCCCAGAAAACCTACGTAGTTCGGATGGTCGGTCGGGAAGCTGCCCAATCCCAGCAGCGTACACGCTACAGGAATCCCTGCTTTCTCGGAAAGCGCCTTCAGTTCTTCAGTTGCTCCGGAAAGCAACACGCCCTGACCGGCAAGAATGTACGGACGCTTCGCCTGGTTGATCAGTTCGGCTGCGGCCTGTACTTGCGAAATCTGAAGCGTTGGCTTGGGCCGATACGTGCGAATACCCGTACATTTCTCATAGGTAAACTCCTCGATCATCTCGTTTTGAGCATTCTTCGTGATATCGATGAGTACAGGACCTGGCCTTCCGCTGTTGGCAATGTAAAATGCGCGTGCCACGGCCGCGGGAATGTCCTTGGCTTCTGCCACCTGAACATTCCACTTGGTCACCGGAATCGTTGTGTTTACGACATCGGTTTCCTGGAAGGCATCTGTACCCAGCAGGTGAGCAAACACCTGCCCCGTGACGCAGACTACCGGCGTCGAATCGATCAGCGCGTCAGCCAGACCCGTGATCAGGTTTGTCGCGCCCGGACCGGAGGTGGCAAATACGACGCCCGTCTTTCCTGTTACACGAGCAAAACCCTGCGCCGCGTGAATGGCGCCCTGCTCATGTCGAACAAGAATATGATTGATCTTGTCGGTGTAGTGATACAATGC
>QGUY01000378.1 GCA_003242315.1 Bacteroidota bacterium | reverse complement strand
CTGAGCGGAGCCGAAGCGCGGTCGCTGAGCGGAGCCGTATCAAACATCAAGTGCCTCATCGGGCAACCAATGCACAATTGTGTTTCCAGGATCATCGGAAATTTGCCTGTAATTTGGTAGCCCCATCCAGTTTCTGATCAAAAAAAAATCAAATGTCCTATCTCATGCATTACTGAACGTTGCATCTGCCAGTTTGAACCAGGATTTCCAGGACGTAAACGGACACCTAAATGGACGATTTTCTATTGAATGATATTCCATCCCAACGATCCTTTAATCCCGCAAATCCTAATTCAGACATTTTCCCCATAGAACCCTCCACCCTTTGCAAATTCCGTCACCCTGGCTAAATTTGCAATCCCCTGCGGCGCTGGCCGCGGGCGGAATTTCATACGGTGAATGTAGTTCAGTTGGTTAGAACGCCAGATTGTGATTCTGGAGGTCGCGGGTTCGAGTCCCGTCTTTCACCCAGGGGCTTCTAGATTAGTGATTTGTGATTTGTGATTTGAATGCCCCGCTTATGATTTCGGGCCCTCAAATCGAATATCGATCATCGCCCATCATCAATTCACCAGTATCTCATCCAAAAACACCCAGCCCCGCTCGCCTTTCGCCGGATGCCACGACGGCAACCGCTCTACCGGGTGCGCCACTACCTTCAGCCGGCTCACGGTCTTTGGTCCATACGCGCATTCAAACAATCCGATTTCCGTCCCATCCTCGCCCTTCTTCGGCTGCCTGGGATTCCAGCTCCCCAACAGCGTCATCGACTCTTCATCCATACCACCCCAAACCTCTACACGCGCCGCAGGAAAAATATATGAAGGCGTGCTTTGCAACATGCTCAGTGTGAGCGACCGGGTCGTCACCGGCTTCCCAAAATACAACACCACGGCCGCCTCATTGCCCCGGTAGCCAATCCAGCTGCCACTCCGGAAATCCAGGTTGTTGGTCTCGCCATCCACCAGCAACCGCGGCGTTGTCGTCCGGTACTCCGGTGCCGGCGCCGACGCCAGGGTCACCGAATCCGGCACAAAGGCCGTGCGCAAAAACCGCCTGGAGACCACTTCGCTGCCAATCCAGCCTTCCTTATACGCCCTGGCCTGCACTAAAGTCACCGGCGCAGTTATCGGCACCGGACCCTCGTAAACCAACCCATGCACGCTGTCGGGCTCCGTCCCATCCGTGGTGTAGCGTATGATCGTGTTCTTTATCGGGTGGCTCAGCACGAGCTCCATCGAGTCCCTGAATACAGAAGGCGCATCCGCAAACCGCGGCGTATTCAACCGCAGCATCGTGCCATCGTCCTTGAAACCAGTATCAAACACAATGTACGGAAGGCTCTTTCGCAGCGACGCGACCTCTTCTTCCGTCACCTGTGTTTGCCAGAGGAATACGCGCCGCAAAGACGGCAAAGAATTTAACTGCTGGAGTGAAGCGACATCGGTCTTCGTTCCGGACAACGAAAGCTCTGTAAGAGATCCCAGCGACGCCAAATGACGCAGTCCGCTACCTGTGATCTCAGTAAAATTCAGGTTCAACTTTTCCAAGTTCTCAAACCCCGCGACCAACTCCAGGTCGGTATCTGTAACCGGCATCTTGCTCAAATTGAGCGACACGATTTGTCGCCCAATCTTCTTCAGTTCGGCGAGCGATTCGCGCGAGAACGCCTGACGGTTGTAGAAGTTGACCGCCAGGGCGGGCGACTGATATGCGATTGGATAAATCACGCGATAGTCAGTCTGCAACGACCGGATGTCTGCATCCCGCGCAGCAGCAAAGTGAAATATGGGTTGACGTTTTCCTTCGGCCCGGTCAAATCGCGCTTCAGCGATCTGGCGCAGCGTATCAGAAGGTTCCAGGCTGACCAATCTTGCCGAGAACGGCGCGCCGGCGGCAATCCAGGCGGTCAGCAACCGGTGTTCATCTTCCGTCAGCTGTGGCTTTCCCTTTGGCGGCATGTGCTTCTTATGACCTTCCGGGAGATTTATCCGCCGAATCATTTCACTCTCACGAATATCGCCCGGCACGAATACAGGGCCATCCTTTCCACCTCTTGCCAGGTGTATTGAATCGAGCATGACCAGATCCCCCTTCGCTTTGCTTTCGTTGTGACACCCCATGCAACGCGCTTCAAGCACAGGACGTATCACATGATCGAAGACCATCGCGTCTTCGCGCGCCACCGTGACGGGCTCTTCCGTCAATCCTAAAGGCTCCCAAAGAAAATTCTCACCATGCGTCAATACAGATCCGAGATGACCCGCTACAATCACGGACAACACCACGCCCGCATACGATGTCCTGATCGCTATGGGCCACTGTCGCTTCGCCTCCCTGAAAAGTACCACCAGATAAGCCAGTGCTGCGATCGCCACGCCTGCCCACTTGTGAACCTGCATCGAAGCAGTAGTCTCTTCTTCGAGCGACAGAAACAGCCCCATGATGACGGTTATTGATGCTGTCAATGCACCCATCAGGAACAAAGCATCCAGTAAGATTTTCCGGTACCCGTCTCTATCCTGCGGAAGCAAAAAATCCAATGCAACAGCGAGCAAAAGAATTACGATCGGGAAATGCAGAAACAACGGGTGCATTCTTCCGACCACCTGTAGCCAGGCCGGCAATTGCAGGTACTGTTCAAAGACGAGAAAGAAAAGGATAAGTACGTTCAGGGCGAACAGTACCTGTCGTGATATTCCCATGATCCTGCGCCTCATGCCAGTCCCTGTCTCAGATAAATGTTAAACACGTGTGAATTTGTATGGATAGACTTTGCCCGATGCCCATTGGGCGACATAAAGATTCTCGTCACTGTCGACGCATACATCGTGTGGATGCACAAATATCTTTTCCGCCTGCGCCATAGGCTTCAGTTTGCCGTCCGGACCGTACTCCGGCGCGGTTCCGCCGATGTTGGACACTACACGGTTATTCTTATCGAGAATGGTTACAAAGCCGGTGCCCTCTGCTCCCAAGTCGGGTGACCGTAGCACTGCGGCGTAGAGATAGTCGCCACGAATTACAGGCCGGCAAACACACGCGCCTGGCAGGTGGATTACTTCGAGGAGTTTGCCATCAAGGCTAAAACGCTTGAATGCGTTGCGCGTACGATCGGTAACCAACAATGTCTCTGTTCCCGATCGCTTGTCAATGCAAATACCGTGTGCGTTATCGAGGTGCTC
>QGUY01000377.1 GCA_003242315.1 Bacteroidota bacterium | reverse complement strand
ATTTGTAAATTTTTTGCGATTTTAACCCCGTAGAGCCCACTTTTAGGCTGGTTTCGCAGTCCTATTTTGAGACAGCCAGTCAACCAGACCATGCATGCGACTTGTTCGAAAGGGCACCTTAAAAGGTATACGTCGTGAAAGGTTCGTATTTGATCAGCGCAATGAGAAGCGGCGTCCCAAGAACAACAGCAACGGTAAGCGGAACGCTAAATTTACGACGCCTAACGGTCAGGATACTGTCCCGATAGACGATGTGGTTGGTTACGTGCATGATCTCACGTCCCTTCCTTATGCTTGCTTTGCCAGTCAACCGGTCGTGCATCACGCTATCAACCCTGATCTTCACTTTTTGTCCGCCTTCTTCCAAGATGGCATAATGCTTTCGGGGCTGAATCCATTGGATGATGTCGTCTGATCGATCATCATCTCCCTTACCGAGAGGCTTGTAAACGTAGCACGAAGAAAGGAGGACGACGCAAATCGTCGCCGTAACCAACCTTTCAAAGAGGAATTTGAATCCTGTTTTCATAGTTGTAGGCTTGTCAAAAGGTGCGACCAGGAGCCGGTTCGTAGAACATAAGTCCTGTGAAGATCACTGCTCCAATAGCGTCAAGTATTGTAAAAGGGAAACCTGTTTTCCTCTTTCTCACTGAGAGGATGTTTTCGCGGTATATGGTGTAGTTACTGCTTCGAACTGTGGTCGGGCCGACTCGTATACGGGCTCTGCCCGTCAGGTGTTCAACATCAACTGAGTCAACTCTGATGTAAACGGTTTGTCCTCCCCGTATCGTGATGGCGTACCGCTTACCCGGATCAATCTGATACATCACATCATTGAGGGCCGTATCGCCCGCCAGAGGACGGTAGGAGTGACAGGAAGAAAGGATGAGTACGCATGCTGAGAATGTGACGTGCCAACCTTTTCCTGGAAAGCTGTTTGACGTTTTCATCGCAGTGATCGGCGTGGCTTTACGTATCAAAGCAACGCTGAATCCCGCTAAGAAGAGAACGGATTATCGCAACGCGATCTAATTTCGTTTGCGTTTTTTGTAAATGTCCTTCAGATCGCTTTCAAACAAGGTGTAGGGATCGCGATAAAACTCGAGGAAATCGGGTACACTGGGATGCCCGGGATGAGGTGCATAGTAGTGCGTCGGACTCCTCGGATCGTTTCGCCAAACCAGCACGTAACACAACCTCATATCTCCGGTCTTCATGGTTTTCAATAGCGTCTGCGTCCACCACGTGGTGTCGGGTATTGATTCCAATCCGGTCTCCGTAAAGGCCGCAAGCTTTCCCGCTTCCCGCGCGTAATCCGAAACGATCTTTAGCTTCATTGCGGCCCTGGGAATGTCGCGTCGGTCTCGTCCCAGGTCGCCGTAATTGTCCATCCCAACCATATCTACCCACTCATCACCGGGATAGCGCTCAAGAAACTCCTCACGGGTTGCAAAACGATTGTCCGGTGAAAACGCATAAAGAAAATTGTGAACACCGAGGCTATCGCGCAAATAAGAAACCGTAAACCGCCACAGGGAAATGAACTCTTCTCGGGTGCAGTGCGGCTTACCCCACCAGAACCAACCACCATCAAATTCGTGGTAGGGCCTGAAAATCATCGGCACCAGTGCACCGTCATCACCGCGAAGCGACTTCGCCCATTCGCCAATACCCCGAAGAATTTCCTTGTACTTCTCGTGAGCTTCTCCTCCTGGGATGATATACTTCACGGCGGGCAGTGACACCGAATCACGCCAGTAAAATCCTCCGCCAGACACTGGGTTCGAAAAATGCCACGCCACGGTAACCACACCACCGCGGTTGTACGCGTCAACAACGGTCTTTCCTACCGTTTCCTTCGCTTTCTGAATCTGATCTTCCGAACGGCCCGAAAAGCCCAACAGGTCGACGCCTATGACGGCGGGGTGCGAACCGCATACCGACTTGACATCCGACCGATCTTCGTCCCCAACCCATCCGCGTCCATACTCCGTGGCATGCTGATGGCCGAACAATGTATGACGCTTCGACAGCTTCATCAGGCTGCGAAACAGGTTCTTTGTTTCGCGGGTAGCATTCCGATCAATAGGACTTTGCGCCTGCAATGCGAGGGAAGTCAGCAGGAGCAATGCGAAAGCATGTATGAATTTGTTCATTGAATAGGTTTATTCATTAAACGGCCTACGGACGCGGTCTTGGACCGTAAATCGGAATCGGTCGTCCTCGTTCGTAGGCCCCGAGATCCGGTGCCTTGCCCGTATACTGGTCGTTGATGTTCGGGATTACAACACCAGCATCAACAGCTGCTGAATTTTTCCGAAGCTGAAAGTCGTAGCCAGCCACCGGATAAACCTTTCCTCGCTTCTGCGGATCCGGCAGTGACACGTTCTCAAAAATGTCTGCATCTACTTCGATGCCATGCTGCTCCAATCCCGTCTTCTTTGAAAACTCCCGCAACGTGGCAGCTTCGATCGTTATGAGATTTTTCTCGTCCGTATGATTCGAACGCTCATCCGCAGGTCGGCGCCAACGATACGGCATTCGGTTGCCGTTCTTTTTTCTATAGCCGTTGTAGTCCAACGTGGAATACGTCGTCAAAGTAGCTGCGCTGAGCGAGTGTCTGTTGTCCGACGGCCCAATGAAAAGATTATTTCTGAAGTGACCATTGGAGAATATGGTAATCGCCGCTTCAGCGATAAACGTATTATGATAGGTGTATATTCCTGCCGGTCGAACCATGTACTTTAATGCAGTACCAGGAATGTTGTAGCACACATTGCGAATGAAATATACCGGACCTCCGAAGATGGGCTGGGCACTGAGCCCCGCGTGATAGGAGTTGAATCCCCGATTTTCAAAAACCCGGATGTTGTGTACCCCACCGTCCGCTTCGATGAAGTCATCGGACATATTGAATATGTCGTTTCGATATATATCGATAGATACGCATTCCTTGCCAGGTTCCGGAAGACCGTGCGTGTCGACGCATATCCCGTCATGGAAGTAGGCGATGTAGTTGTGGCTGATGACGTGGCCCTGTCCATAAACTTTCACCGCATAGTATGATGTCAGCGGTGAGGAATTTTCAAAGCCGTACCATCCAATCAGAGTATCGGGATCATGCCTTCCGATCATGACATTGTCGCTGATGTAAAAGTCTTTCGAGTCGGCGCTGTGCGTCATCACCGCGATGCCGACATCTTCGAT
>QGUY01000376.1 GCA_003242315.1 Bacteroidota bacterium | reverse complement strand
GTGAGGACGTCGAGACTGAAAATACGCTGGTGCCACCGTTAATACTCCAGCCTTTTATAGAGAATAGTATATGGCACGGGTTTAAATCAGTCGCGCAAAAAGGTCATATTGACATCGAAATTAAAAAGTCGGGTGAGATGTTGATTTGCTCTGTTGACGACAATGGTTCAGGAAGAAACGGAAATGACGTCGGCACCAGCAAGAAATCGCTGGGAATCGCAATTACTGAAAACCGGATAAAGATTTTCAATGCCCGGAACAATGCCAATGGCCGGCTTACCATTATTGATAAGGTAAACAAAAGTGGGACGAGGGTTGAAGTCAGCCTGCCACTGCAAACCGCTTTTTAGAATGAATTTAGTCGTCGCTATAGTTGATGATGAACAACACTGTTCGGATCGTATAATTGGGCTGTTGAATTCATACGGGGACAGAATACAATTCGTGTGTTTTGACACGGCAGATGAAGCAATCAAGGGGATAAATGTGCTGCGACCGAATGTAGTCTTCCTTGACGTGGAACTGCGGGACAAAACCGGATTTGATGTACTTTCGTCACTTGAGCATCGTGACTTCTGCCTGATTTTCACAACAGCCTTCCAGCAGTATGCAATTGATGCGTTTAAGTTTTCAGCTATCGATTATCTGTTGAAACCGATCGCGAAGGATGATTTTGATACTGCAATGCAAAAAGCGTTTCGGAAAGTGGAGCAGGAGCAGCTTAATGAAAAAATCAATGTACTGTTGTCGCACATATCAAAGGAAAGCGGCCCTAAAAAGATTACACTTCCATCGAGGGAAGGCTACACCTTTATCAATATTCCGGACATTATAAGGTGTGAAGCAGACGTTAACTACACACACATCTATACATCTGACGGAAAGAAGCATACCGTTTCAAAACCGCTGAAGCACCTGGAAAGTTTGCTTATGCCACACGGGTTTTACAGGATCCATAGTGCAAACCTTATTAATCTGGAATTCATCAAATCGTATACGAAAAGTGGTTATGTTACGCTGCTTGATAATACGCAGCTGGAAATTTCGGTAAGAAAGAAAGACGGGTTTATAAAGATGCTGAATGACACGAGCAGGAGTTTGTGATGCAGTCCATTACCTAATTGGCAGATACCATGGAGAATATTGCAGTAGAGAAAGATCAATTCCTTATATCCACAGATAGGAGTAAGCTTGATACCGATTCTATCCACGAATTTCTTTCGACGAAGGCGTATTGGTGTCTGAATATTCCGAAGGAAACCGTGCGCAAGTCAATAGAGAATTCGCTTTGTTTTGGATTGTATGACGGCGAAAAACAGGTTGGCTTCGCGCGCGTGATTTCTGATTTTGCGACGATTGCTTATCTCGGCGATGTGTACGTACTCGAAGAATACCGGGGACATGGACTTTCAAAATGGTTGATGGAAACCGTGATGAGTCATCCACAATTGCAGGGATTAAGACGGTGGATATTGCTTACAGGCGATGCGCACGGACTTTACCGCAAGTTCGGCTGGACGGATATAGCTGATCCTTCGCTGTGGATGGAACTTCATAACAGGAACGTTTATTCGCGATAGGGGATGTATTACGAAACCTTTGAACCTCCTCCGGATTTACAGGCTGTTGTGAAGTGTTATTGGGTGCTGCAAATTCCGGCTGCGGACCATGAAAAAGCAACGGATTTAAGGATGTATTTTGGTTCAAATGAAGCCCATTAGGAATTCCGGTGGTATCGGATTAGATTGGTTTAATCGTTTGAAATATACCTAATGGCGAAGATTGAGATTGCTCCTGATTGCGGAAACGCACCGCGGAAGGTATTCCTGGCGAAATTTTACACGGCTCTGGCAAACGGTGATGCGGCTTTCCTAAACGAACATATCCCGCAGGACATTGTTTTGAACATCGTCGGGAGGGAAACAGTGACAGGAAGTGTCGACGTAGCTTCAGAGCTGATGGAAGCGCCACACTGGAAACCACGGCGGGTTACAATTGATACAATAATCACCCACGGCCGCGAGGCCGCCGTAAGCGGAGAGATTACGACTCCGGACAAAACAACATATCTGTTCTGCGACATCTGCAAATTCAAAGGCGCATCGGGTACGTCGATAAAAGAGATTGTGAGGTTCCTGGTTCCCAAACAGGTTTGACAAGCCGGGTTAACCGAAAAGTCGCGAGGACCCTAAGGTGCGAATAGACATACGCATCTTTGTGTTCCATTGCGCCTTTCGCGCCCTCCGCGGTGAAAAAAGGCTCGCCTCGTTCAAAGGTGCCGCTGTCTTCCAATACGATACGTCTTCTTAGTTAAAGAAACATTTCAATTTCGCCGGGCACAATTCGGTTTTCTCCAATGAAAAAACGGCAGGAGGTTTTACCTGAGATGATTTTTGTCATCTGATTTTTCAGGGATGTAATAATATGAGCGTCTTTGAAAATAAACGAACGACGTTTCATTGTATTTACAACGGATTGGCTAGTGAAAAATACACGTCGTAAACGTTCTCTCGTTAGTAAAATCGCAATACCGGAAATTTCCGGCCCGCCCTGATTATTACGGTAACATCACTGCGTAAGCTTTTAAATTTCATTACCCGGTTTATGATTTCCTTCTTCGTTAGGTTTGCTCATCTTAACTGAATCACTCATGACTCCTGGTACTGACTCAAGACGAAACGCTATCGCGATCGTTGGAATCTCCTGTCGCTTCCCTGAAGCAAATTCTCCCAGCGAATTCTGGAACCTGCTGATCAACAAACGTCACACCGTCAAAGAAATTCCCAGGGATCGTTGGAACGCAGACGCACTTTTTGATCCCGATCCACTCGCTGAGCGAAAAACCCATCAGCGTCAGGCATCGCTGCTTTCCAACGTACACGATTTCGATCCCCTGTTCTTCAACATTTCACCTGCCGAAGCAACAGAAATGAGTCCGTCTCAAAAACTCATGCTCGAACTCGCATGGGAGGCGATTGAATCGTCATCCATTCCTTACCGGAATATTCAGGGTGGAAACGTTAGCGTGTTTGTTGGTAACATCTGGAGTGATTTCGAACACTATCGCAAATTCAAAAACGCTCGCCCGACACTGCACTCTGCTGTGGGGATGTCTTCACCGGTAGTGGCAAACCGTGTATCGTTTGCGTTGGGACTCAAAGGTGCGAGCCTTGTCGTCGATACAGGATGCTCCGCTTCGCTTGTGGCACTTCTCTTCCTTTTA
>QGUY01000091.1 GCA_003242315.1 Bacteroidota bacterium | reverse complement strand
TAATTAGGACTTGTTGTTTTTTAATTGTGAATGATTTTTGATTTGTGATTTGTGATTTGAAGGCGTCGAATAAAGCTTGGAGCGACAGTGTACGCCCCTCGATACAACACCCAACTTCAACACTTTAACACTTCAACACTTCAACACATTTAGCGTAAATTTGCGATTCCCCTTAATTAGAGGCTCATGTTCGATAATTTAAGCTATAAACTGGAGAAGGCCTTCCAGACCCTCAAGGGTCAGGGAAAGATTACGGAAATCAACGTGGCCACCACGGCCAAGGAGATACGCAAGGCGCTGATCGATGCTGACGTAAACTACAAGGTTGCGAAGGAAGTTACGGATGAAATCCGCAACAAGGCGTTGGGTCAGGACGTGCTTACGTCTGTGTCGCCTGGACAATTGCTCATCAAGATCACGAACGATGAGCTGACCCGATTGATGGGGGGGCAGGCTGCGGACATTCGCATCGAGGGTAATCCTGCTGTCATACTCATCGCCGGGCTACAGGGTTCCGGTAAGACCACGTTCTCCGGTAAGCTCGCGGCCTACCTCAAGAAGCAAGGGCGTTCTGTGTTGTTGGCTGCGTGCGACATATACCGTCCGGCAGCTATCGATCAACTCAAAGTGCTGGGGCAACAGGTAGGTGTAGACGTGTATGCCGAGCCTGACAACCGCGACGCGGTGAAGATTGCGACGGCTGCCCTGGAATACGCGAAAAAGAACAATCACCGGATCGTCATTGTCGATACCGCGGGACGCCTTGCTGTCGATGAGGAGATGATGAATGAAATCTCCCGGCTGAAGGAATCTTTAAAACCTTCGGAGACACTTTTTGTTGTCGACTCCATGACGGGTCAGGATGCTGTCAACACGGCGAAGGCGTTTAATGAACGCCTCGACTTTGACGGCGTCGTGCTCACCAAGCTGGATGGCGACACGCGCGGTGGTGCGGCGTTGTCGATACGTCGCGTAGTTGACAAACCGATAAAATTTGTCAGCACCGGAGAGAAGATGGACGCCATCGACCGATTCCACCCGGATCGCATGGCAAGTCGCATCCTGGGCATGGGCGATGTGGTCACCCTGGTTGAAAAGGCACAGGATGCATTCGACCAGGAGGAAGCCAAGCGCCTGAATCGGAGAATTCGCAAAAATCAATTTGACTTCAATGATTTTCTTTCCCAGATCGAACAGGTGAAAAAAATGGGCAACATGAAAGACCTGTTGGGCATGATTCCGGGATTGGGAAAAGCAGTGAAGGACGTTAATATCGATGACGATTCTTTCAAACCTATTGAGGCGATCATCCGCTCAATGACACCGAAAGAACGTGAAAACCCGGACATTATTAACGGCAGCCGCAAAAATCGGATTGCGAAAGGCAGTGGAACTACCGTAACAGAGGTGAATCAGTTGCTCAAGCAATTCAACGAGATGCGGAAGATGATGAAGACGATGAACAAGATGGGTGGCCCGAGAAGGGCGCTGTCGTCGTTGAATCCTTTTGGTCGATAAAGCCCGTTTCGCAAACCCGGGTTCACCGCTTGCGGAATTGTGGATTTTTCGGGAAACTAATTCGACGCGATTGCGTTTATTTAGAACATAGTTTACAGGTAAGTTAACTACTATTCCGAAAATGCCCTGGTGAAGATCAGGGCATTTTTGTGTCAGAAGCGGGTTGCGGGACTTGTCCGTAATCTGTATACTAGTTGGGGTAAGAGTTTTCAAGTATGAAATTTCGAACCATTTTCGCCGTCCTGTTGTGTTGTAGCATCGGGTCGGAACTCCTCGCGCAAAATCAGGGAACAAAAAAACCGCTGAGCCCGGAGGCTACCGTTACCGGAAAAATTGGCAACACCAACATCGAGATCGTATACTGCAGGCCTTCCGCGCGAGGGAGAAAAATGCTCGGAGGCAATGAACCCTATGGTGAAGTGTGGAGAACAGGCGCAAATGCGGCCACGACCTTTACCATAGACCGGGATGTGAAAATCGAAGGCCACATACTCCCTGCGGGAAAGTATGAACTGTTCACGATTCCCCGGCCCACAGAATGGACCATCATCTTCCAGAAATATGCCCGGCAATGGGGAGCGTTCAGTTACAAACCGGAGAACGACGTGCTTCGGGTAAATGTAAAAGCAGGCAAGACAGATTCTTATGTAGAAACCTTCACGATCGCCGTGGAGGAAGACAAGGTTAGTTTGAAGTGGGAGAACACTTACGTTGCCTTCAAAGTTCAGGGGTAGGTGTAATAAAAATTCATCCGGCCTGTTTTTCGTCATTTTGAATTTTTCCATATTTCCACCGATAATTTACTCGTATGCACACACTGGGGAGATACGATCGGGTGGACCTTCCTGACCTGGGCCTTTCAAACATTCATGCGAAGATTGATACCGGTGCGTATTCATCCTCCCTGCACTGTCAACAGGCTTACGTGGAGAACGGCAAACTCCACTTTGTACTGCTCGATGAGGAACATCCCGAGTTTACCGGAATGCCTTTCATTTTTGATGAATTTGATCAGCGCGACATCCGAAACTCCTTCGGAGAAGTTGAGCGTCGATTCATCATTCAGACTACCATCCGGATTTTCGACGAAGACATTCTCACAACATTCTCGTTGAGCAACAGAGGATCGCTGAAGTTCCCCGTTCTTATCGGGAGAAAAATTCTGCGGCACCGTTTTCTTATCGATGTGAGCAAGAAGAACCAATCGTACCGCGAAAAGAGAAGGCAGGAACGCGTTTATCGCAACTCCTGACGCTACACAACCTTACTGTCTTTTTGATCTATGAACATCGCCATTCTTTCCCGCAACCCTGGGTTGTATTCAACGCGCCGTCTCAAGGAGGCGGGGGAGGCCAGAGGACATGTCGTCGAGATCATCGACCACATGAAGTGCGTGTTGTTCATCGAGAAGAAGAATCCGGTCGTGTTGTACCAGGGAAGGAAGCTGGATTATTTTGATGCCATCATTCCCCGCATCGGCGCTTCCGTAACATTCTACGGCGCGGCGGTCGTGCGCCAGTTTGAAATGATGAAGGTGTTTACAGCCATCGAATCGCAGGCCTTGATCCGTTCGCGCGATAAGCTGCGATGCCTTCAGGTTCTGTCGCGTGCAGGCCTCGGCATACCCAAGACGATTTTCATGGACTACTCGAAAGACACGGAGGGCATTGTCGAAGCCGTGGGCGGTGCACCTGTTGTCATCAAGCTGCTGGAAGGTACGCAGGGTCTGGGTGTTGTCCTCGCTGAAAACAAAAAGGCAGCAAAGTCCGTTATCGAAGCTTTCCACGGTGTCAAGACGCGGATCATCGTACAGGAATTCATCAAGGAAGCAGGAGGTGCCGACATCAGGGCCTTTGTTGTAAATGGTGAGGTGGTAGGCGCCATGAAACGCCAGGCTCGTGAAGGAGAATTCCGAAGCAACCTGCATCGGGGTGGCAAAGCCACCCTCATCAAACTTTCGCGTCAGGAAAAACACGCGGCAGTGATGGCTGCGCGCAAAATGGGACTCGGCATTGCAGGAGTTGACATGCTGCCGTCCAAACGCGGACCAATGATCATCGAAGTAAATTCTTCGCCCGGCCTTGAAGGCATCGAAGAGGCTACCAACATTGACATTGCCGAAAAAATTATCCAGTACCTCGAGAAGAATGTAAAGGGTACGAAGAAAATCCAGAAAGACAAAGTCAACGCGTAGATCGCGAAATCACATATTCGACAAACTTGTTGAACGTGGGATGAAGCCGGTGCCGGCAAAGAATGTCGTTCAGAATCGGATTTATGAACGTGTTGCCGAACCGCATAAAAAACTCGTCGGGCGTCTGATTGCGCGGTACCTTTTCCAGTTCCTGTAAAAAACGCCGCTGCCATTCTTTAATGGGAAAACCAAACCGTGCATTAAGCTCCCTGAATATCTGCGCACGCGTATACTCGTCGAATTCAACATCCTGTAAGTTTCGTACACCCCGTGCCATACCTCTTCCTTTTTCGCGGTATCAAGTCTAACGAAAAGGAGGTCACCGGGTCAAGATGTGAAATGAACGGGAACTGACAGGTTGTGACGCTCCCTTAATCCCCTACACGTCCCACCAACAACAGCTACAGACGAAGCTGTACGCGTCGAGTTACCCTACTTCAACACTTGCGCACCTCAAGCGCATTTCAATCACACTTAAATGACTCTTTTAGCTCAAAAAGCGTGTCTCGGAAAGGTTTAATAGCATCCGGCGGAGCGGTGTACTCATAGGTGACCTTGTGCTTGCCTTGGAATGTGGTTATCTCCACCCACTCAGCGCCGCCATCGGCGCAATCGGGACAACCGATCACCTCGTCCAGATTGAAGAAGGCTTCAATATCAATATCGGAGACAAGGTTCTCCCACTTTGCAGACCAGCCCTGACAGGGAGTTGGTCCTGAGCAGGAAACTGGTGTGACGTCTTGCGATCCTGCCTTAGTATAGAGAATCTTATCCTGCGACGCTTCGATCCAGGTTATGCAGTACCCAACGCACATTCCAAAGGAAGTTCCATACTCAATCTCGAGGATATCGTTGACTACCAGGGGGTACGGGACATCAGAGCCCTCGCAGACACGACGTTCGGATGATTCATCAGTGCAACCCGCAATGAACGCTGAAAACAGGAGTAGGATTAGGCTTAGGCTTTTCATATGATAAAAGTGGCTTTTTTTGGTTAGACACGATCTGGTGCCTTACGGTTGGAACTCAGCATTCAAGGAAGGCGCAGGGATCGCCCTCGACCTCAGTTTCAATGGTCAGGTGCTGGATGTTCATTTTGCTGAGCCGCTTGCGGATTTCTTTTTTTATGGCGTTCGATTTACCAAAATCTTCTTCACGAACGGTCACGTGTACGGTCATGATGTTGTATTGTCCGTCCATGCTCCAGGTGTGAAGGTCGTGCATGCCGGTCACGCCCGGAACGTCAAGAATTTTTTCGCGGACAGATTCCACATCGACGTTTTCCGGAATCCCCTGGAGAATTATCCGGAAGCTTTGCCGGAGGTTTTTGTAGGCATTATAGAGTATAAATAGCGCGATGCCGATAGAAAGGATCGGGTCCAGTATGGGAACATCCGCATACATCATAACGACGCTACCTATGAGCACCGCGGTCCAGCCGAGAACGTCTTCCACAAAATGCAGTGCCACGACGCGCTCGCTGATCGACTGCCCCCGTCGTAGCCGGAGCATGGCGATGCCATTCGCGACCAGTCCAACTACAGCGATGGCCAGCATCCCGCGCGTATCAGGTTGTACAGGATTTACAAGTCGCGCAACAGATTCCTCCACAATAAACACGGACCCGACGATAAGAATAACGCCATTCGCGACAGCGCCCACAAGAGAGAACCGTTTGTAGCCATAAGAGTACGAGGCATCGCGCTCGCGCAATGATTTTCTCTGAAAGACATAAGCGAGTCCCAGCGACAGGCTATCGCCAAAGTCGTGCAAAGCATCCGAAAGGATGGCGACGCTATTGGTGTAGAATCCGCCAACAAGTTCAATGAGCGCAAAGGCGGTGTTGATCCAGAACGCGGTGCTCAAATTACGCGTGCCGGCGTGATGATGATGGTGCGAATGATGCGCGTGCCGGTGTTCCATCTCAACGGCAAACATACCACGGGAACCCCTGCAACAGGTTTGCAGGTACGAAAAAGTTGATAGCAAACAGCGGTGTGATCCATGTTAAGCGCCTTCCAAAAGAGGAAGGGAACGGTCAGGCAGGCCTTCGGCAATGACGCGTGTTACGGCGGCGAGAATCTCTTTGCCTTTCGTGACAAGCACGGCGATCCGATCAAGCCCGAAGTATTGGACGACGAAGAAGAACAATATCGGCAGGTCAATGCTGACAGGCTGTGAGAGGGCGTAACGCAACCAGCAGTTCACCGCTTCCTGCGCGAGCGACTTATTCCGTATGGCGATGCTGAGCGTTTTCATACCCTCTTTACAGAAAGAATAATGCCAAACTCAAAAAAGCCCGTTTTTGATGTGTTTGAGGCGTTTTTTGGGTAGGTGTTGGAACAACATGTGGAACGCTGCCCAACCATTTTCTGGTATTGGGCCACGTGCGTTGCGCATGCGGATAAGAACGGTGAAGGGCGGAAAGGGTTACTCGCCGGAGGCGATTTCGAAGAGTGGTTTTTCAGTGAGCGGAATTCCCAGCTCAAGATCCATAACGGCATCGCGATGCTTTTTCAGGAAACGATTGTATTCCTGCGCGATAGCGTCATAGCGTCTGCGATTGGATTCAACCTGTTGATCGATCAGTATGATTTCCTGGACTTTCTCTCTCAGGTAGGGATCGTCTGCAAAAGATTCGTGCGATTGCGCCAGGGAGGTGAGTTCTGTAACCAGCGATGCGGTTGCGAAATCATATTCCTCGACCAGCGTCGGATCGTCAATGGACTCCTGAGTTAGCGCAAAGTTCGACACCCCGCTCAGCCGGTGTTCCAGGGCGATCAGCGCCTCCTGGTCGTGGTATCCCATCGTCATCATTCTGTGGAGCAGGTCGTGGATGGATCGGAACTTTCGCGTGTCGTCCTTAACCATCACATTCCACGCGTACAGCATGCTGTCCTGGAGCTGAAGGAGGCGATCGGTGAGGGAATCAGCGGATGTAAACGTTGTCTGGACCGATTCTTGACGGCTACCCGAGCAGGACGCAGCCAGGAGGAGACCAAGGCTAAAGGCCACGGCGAGTGTGGAGAATCGGAACATGTTCGAAATTTCCTGCAAATACGGATGTTGAAGGCGGCGGGTTGGGAAAAGCTTGGTACGTTTTGTTACGGATGTGGGATCGAATCGTTTTTTGATGGATTTTTCTGCCGGAATGGGTAAAAATTTCATCATGATTCTTCGAACGGTCAGATTTCGACAGATTTTAAAACCAACTTGCCCGGGCTGACGTTCATTATTAACCCCGGGGGTGTGTTATGAAGTATTTACATTTTTTGTGGGCGCTGGATATCCTTCACCGGTACTATCCGCATTTTCACAGCAACGAGTTGCTGATCCTGGCGGATGATATCTGGAAGTGGCTGCATAATGAATTGCCGGCCGACAGCAGCACGCTCGCCTACCTCCAGAGTTGCTTTGATTCGCCAACCGACGCCCTGCGATCGGTATGGCGCGAAATCCAATTGATTATCGGCCCGTTCCGCCACCTGAACTGAGGCGGCTTCACAATCCTAGTTCTTCTTTAAGCCGTTCACGAGCATATCGGCCAGTTGGCGACCCAGCTCGATCGGTTCTATGGTACCGACGGGATCATACCACATCGGCATCCAGTTCAGCGAAGAAAACAGCGTCATCACCGCGAGCTTCTTGTCGATGGTATCCTTGAATTCACCTGACTTCATTCCTGCTTCAATGATCCTCTTAAAGCGGTTGATGTAGTTGATGCGAAGCAGGAGAAAGTCGCGCAGATAAGGTTGGCTCAGGTGGCGGTGCTCATTCATAAACACTGCCGATGCCGTGAGGTCACGCGCCATCACCTGGATATGACCAATGATGCCCCGGCGGAGTTTCTCACTCGCAGTTACATCCTGCTGCTCTACTTCGTCGAGCGACGCACGAAACTCAGCAGCCATGTCGAAGCAGAGTGTGCGCAGGATTTCTTCTTTCGATTTGATGTGCGAATACAAACTCGCCGCTTCGATACCCAGCATCTGTGCCAGGTCGCGCATCGACGATGCCGCATACCCCTTTTGTCTGAATAATTCTGCTGCTTTTCGGATTACCTGCTCCTTTCTGGACAGGTTCGTCATGGCCTCGGACATAGTATGGTAATCTTCAAAAATATGGAAAAATCTCGTATAGCCTCAGTATGTTTGGTCCATTCGATCAATCAGAAAGGTAACAAATTCCTGCGAAATGAAGTTTGCTGACGCCAAAGAGTACTTCCGAAAACTGCATAACATTCTCTCGGCCATCATCCTGGTGCCGGTGCTTTCCTTTGGTTACATCTACCTCGAGGCGGGATACGCAAATAACCCCATGTCGGTGCCTGCGCCCGCCGACGTTCGGACGTATCTACTTGCCTTCGCGCTCGTGACTCTTGTCGCGTGGTCTGTCGCCACGTTCCTGCGACGTCTCAAGGAGATTCGCCAGCTTGAACTTCTCACTGATCGGCTAAGCGGATACGCGAGCGCCGTCATCAACCGATTCGCCGTGGCATCGCTGGGTGGCCTGGCCGGCGTCGCGGGACTGTACCTTACCAGCGACCCCATTCACGTGGGGCTATTTGTTTTGGTGATGATCATGCTCTCTGCCTGGTGGCCTTCCGCCTCACGCGTCTGCCGGCACCTGAAGCTGGGGAAGGAAGAGCGGGAATGGGTAATGAAGAGGGCAGGGTGAGTGTGAGAGTGAGCGTGAAAAGTGTATAAGTGTAAAAATTACACTTATTATAGAGATGTAATAGAAATGGTCAAAAGAATATCTATGTGCCCTTATGTGAAAAACCTATATGCCCTATGTGGTTCAATCAAGTATCTTTTTGAATCACATAGGGCACAGGGGCGGGTTAGAACACGACGCCGAAGCTGAACGCGTTGAGGGATGGTCCTTTTCCTTCTGTAAACAGTTCGTTCATGTCGTAATTGAAGAAGAGATCGAAGGACCGATAGCCCAGCTGCAGGCGCATGCCGTACCGGATGTTTTCCATGTAGAAGCCGTCGTGATTGCGGTCTTTTTCCATGGAGCCGTTCAGCTCGTATTTGATCTTCGAGTAGCTATCGATCTTGTATCCGACATAAGGTCCGGCGCCGATTCTGAACGCCCGGGTCGCATCCCATCTTCCCTTGTTGCTCCGGTTGCTGAAGTCGAGAACAGGAACCAGTGATGCGTTGATATAGCTTACAGTCAGCTTGCTTTTTCTGAAGTCTGCATCCCGCATGTCCGGCGTAAAAGTCACACCGTTATCGTCCTTGACCAGCGTGATGTTGTCTTCCTGGAACTTGAAGTTGTACCAGCTGACGCCAAATCCCCACTCGACAAAGAAGTTCTTTCCGATGCGCGTACGTTGGATGGAGTTTATTCCAACATACCATGATCCCCAGGGACGTACGGCGTATGGTGCGTTCTCGCTGTCGGGAAACTTTCCATCACTAAGGTAATTGCTCGTTCCAAGGTCGAAGTTGAACGAGTGGGTCGTGCGCCAGCGCCGTTCATGGTAACTGTTGTCCCAGTCATAGTCTTCTTCGTCATCCTCTTCGCTTTCCCACGAATACGTTTCGGTTTTTTCGTCGGTAGAATCGTGAGAAAGCAAGCCGATGGATTTTCCTTCCAGACTGTCGAGCACGTCGTCAAAGAGTTGTTGAAAATCATAGTCGCGGAGCACCTGCAGATCGGTGCTGTCACCCACGGTCAGCACTACCTTCGATGATTCCGTCAGATTGATAACAATGGTGTCGGGCGCATTCTGGGCCTTCAGGGTAACCGTTGCGAGGCTCAACGCAACGGCACCTGCAATCATTCTCTTCATAATATTTTTCATTTGTTTTGATCGCGCTTCTTCCCGGAGAAGTTCAGCGCGAAGATTTCGTTTTTCATCTGCCGGAGGTCGCCGATGGGATCCTCGTTGTGGATTTGTTCCGCTTTGTCCAGCAGCTTTCGTAAACCAGATGCCTTTGCTACTTCATCCGTTGCGTCGCCCCTTGATTTTTTTTTCAGATACCGTGCTTGTACAGCATCGGCTTCGAGGACGATCTTCACCGAAGTACGATCGTCATCGGATGCCTCGGCGATCATTGTCGGAATAGAATCCTCTATCGCTTCGCTTGCATCAATCTTCGTTTCATTGTCGACATCCGGCATCGTGTCGTTTACCGGCGGTGTGTTGTTGGCAGCTACCGTTTCATCGGGAATGCTTTCTGATGTTGCGGGTGCTTCCGGTACAGGATTCACTTGAGGTGTTGCTCTGTTGACAGCGGGGGTCTTGGTGTTTTGTTCCGGTTGCGGAAGCACTTCTTTGTTGCTGGACGTGTCGGGCGTTGTTTGCGTATTCGGGCGATTGCGGGCCGCGACATCACGGCGGTCTGAATTCATCTGCTGCGTGATGATCAATGCGGATGCGGAGATCGCCAGCAGGAGGGATGCGGCAACAGCAAGCCAGGGCGTTATGCGTTTCCGGCGCATGCCTCTTTCTATCTTTTCCCACGCCCGTGCCGGCGGTGGTGTCTGGAGGTGTTCCAGCTTCCTGCGGAACAGTTCGTCAGGTATGTTTTTCATTGTCCACCGTTTTTTACGTTAGGGACCTCGTAGCTTTCAAGCAGTTTGCGCAGGTATGCCCGCGCGCGGCTCAGTTGGGATTTACTTGTGTTTTCCGTGATGCCCAATTGCTCGGCAATCTCCTTGTGCGAATAGCCGTCGATGGCGTACATGTTGAAGACGACACGGTATCCGGGGGGAAGTTCCGCGATCATGTCGGCCAGATCCTGTGCATGGAGGTGGTCGACCGTCTGGAGGGCTTGCGAATCCCAGTCCGCCGCCTCAACGTCAGTTTCCAACGCCATGTTTCGGTTGCGTCGGAGGGCGGTGAGCGCTTCGTTTACGACGATCCGGCGGATCCAGCCCTCAAAACTTCCTTCTCCCTTAAATTGATCGATCCGGTCGAATACCTTCATAAACGCGCTGACCAGGACGTCCTCCGAATCGGCCGAATTGCGCATATAGCGCTGGCAAAGGGCGTACATCCGGGAGGAATACAGATCGTAAAGCCTTCGCTGGGCACTGCTATTGCGCCTGCGGCAGCCTTCGATCAGTTGTTCTTCCTCTGCGCGGTAGATATGTAATCCCATTTAGAGTTCCTTCACCTCCAAGATGCCTGGACGGGGCCGGAGGTTGCTTGCTCTGGAACGAATTTTTTTGCCACAAAAATTCTGCTTCAGCGGCTAATACGCCGCCTCATAGTCCACGGTTATCGAAACCCAGGTAAATTTCCTGGGTTCCACGACGATGGGGTTGATTTCGTCCGAGGTGCTGAAAAGATTGGCAAAAAGTCCCTGGGGTTCCTTGACAAACAGGGAATACCTGCCTGGGGGGAGTTTTACCTTGAATCTGCCGTCGGCGTCGCTCACGACGGTGGCGACGTGACGTGTCTTGATGTTGCTGAAGAATACCTCTTGTTGATCGGCTTGGTTCCGGGTGGCAACTTCAT
This sequence comes from Bacteroidota bacterium, assembly GCA_003242315.1. Taxonomy (GTDB): domain Bacteria; phylum Bacteroidota; class Bacteroidia; order Cytophagales; family Cyclobacteriaceae; genus ZC4RG29. The sequence goes on along the minus strand of QGUY01000091.1, from coordinate 2,403 downwards.
AGATGTGAATCTCCCGCTTGATGCCTAGTCCCGGTGTTACAGCACGTCCCGGGCCGGGCATCTGGTTGCCGCTCAGCCAGAACACCTGCCCCCGGATTCCCTGGCGCTGGCACACTCCTTCAAAGGGATAGGCGATCAGTGTTGCGAGAACAAAGAACAAGCCCGCATTCATTGTTACTAAATTTAATAGGAAATGGCAAATTAGGAAATAGTGGGTTAATCACCCATTACCTGTCAACCACCACCACCCTTGGATTCCCTCTATACTCAACATTGCTTCCGAGGCGTTCTTCAATCTGAAGATTGCCGGTAACATTTACTTCCGCGGTGGAGGCTCCGCTGGCTTCTATCTCGGCATTGGTTACTTCAAGGTTGTCGGCGTCAAGGCGTGAGGCAAACTTGATGTCAGCATTCAGTGATTCTGCCGTTCCGCTAAAGTCGGCTTCGGCACTCCCCGTCATGTTAATCGTGATGTTTCTTGATGTGAGGACGCCGCGCGCGCGAATCGGTCCCTTCAGGTCGATGTACAGATCATCCGTGTTCAGGTCTTCAAGGCGAAGGCGGCCGTAGCCAACAGCTTCGACGCTTTGAAGTTTGGTAACCGTGACAGTGATCCGAACCGGCTCAGCGTCAATGTCCTTCAGCTTGAAGTCGAACTTGCGTCGGCCTTCATAGTCGATAACCAGCGTTCGGCCGGATTGATACACATCGTACTTCTCACGTTCATCTTCAGGGCCGGTTAACTCTACGGTGTGTGCGTCACCGTGACGAATCGTCGCATCGAACGCGCCGCTGAGCTCGATCGCGTCAAATTCAGAGAAGTCCCTCGCACCGCTGGCTTCGGTGTCTTCGCAGTCGCGGCACTGCAGACCGTCGCGCGTCAACACCCAGGTATGATTGCGGGCGTTTTCCCAGGGCACGTAGTTTTCAATGAACATAGCGAACTCTTCATCCATGACAAATGGATAATCGTACGGGATGTTCAGCATAATGTCAACTTCCTGGTTGCGGAAGAGCGCGTTGTTATTGAAGCGGATCGCGGGATCAAACAGGAGTATAGAGTCCTGTTGCGTGATGGTGTAGTTTACCATGCGGGCATTTTCGATAGCTTGCGTCCTTGAGCTACCCCTGGCCCGGTAGAATTCTTCCACGAGCACATCCTTCCCATCGTACCCACGCAGCGTAATGTCGGCCTTGCGGTCGTGGTCTTCGGGAACGTCGGATAGCTTAAGCACCGGCGTACGGTTGTCCAACACAAAGGTGCGTTCTGTCCGGTAGGTACCCGACTCGCGGAACTTGAGTGCGATCCTTGATCCGCCGTAGGCGAGAAGTCCCACGCCCGCAAAGAAGATCACAAAGAGTGACCAACCTACTCCAGGCGTTATGACGTTTCTTCGCGCAACAATGGAAATACCGAGCAGTGTGATCAGGATGCCCGGAATGATTGCTACGAGACAAGCAGAAAGTCCAAGCCAAAGCGGTACGATTTCACGCAGCGCGTCCATCGGAAAGTCAAACATTGGATCGTTCATCAGCGCCGTGTACTCCGGGAAGTTGATCGCGCCCAGCAGTACGCCCGTCGTGATGATCACGGAAAGAATAAGGCCGAATCCGGTAATCACTGCGATCACTCCAATGGCGACGCGGATCACTTCGGCGAGTGGCCCGAGTATTCGGGCAATGCCGTTAAGGATGAAAGCGACCAGGCGGAACGGGAACAAGAGTATCTTCGTGAGCACGCTTTCTTCACCCTCCTGGATGTTCAACCCTTTCTTAATATTGGATTCAATATTAGAAAGGGTAACAGGCTCCCCCTGCATTTGCATTCTATCGGTGATCGTATGTGCCTCAGGAAGGATTACCCAAAGTACAATGTAGACCAGCAAGCCTAAGCCGCCCACGAATGTGAACACGATGAACAGGATGCGTACAACAGTAATGTCGAGTCCGAAGTACGCGGCCACACCACCGGAGACACCACCCAACGCTTTGGTTTCCGGATCGCGGAACATCTTCTTGTTGTCTTTGGGCTCCTCGATGTCGAAGGTTCCCGGCATCGCGATCCAGAGGATGATGTAGATGATGAAGGTGATACCGTAGAAGGCGGTTAGCAGGGCGAACAGGAGCCGGACCCAGACAGGATCGACGTTCGCATAATAGGCAAGACCGGCGCAAACGCCTCCGAGGATCTTTCGTTTTTCGTCGCGTACGAGTCGCTTAGGCTCCTGGTACCGTGTGTCGGAGCTACCGGAAGAAGTTTCGTCCTGTGTCGACGATCCGGCAGATTCTTCCGCGGTGCTTTCCGCCTCGGCCGCGCGGAAGTCGCTCACACTACCCATGGTGGCGATGAGTGAGCTGACGTCATCGGCTGTGATGACCTGTTTGCTTCGTTTGAGTTTGAAG
>QGUY01000375.1 GCA_003242315.1 Bacteroidota bacterium | reverse complement strand
ATTGCAATGAAGAACACGATAAAGATGACGACAAACCGTAGTATCAGCAACAGGTACACGGTGTAGCTGTCGAGATTGATCCATTCAAATCCGGAAAGTTTACCAGTAGCATAGTCGAGTGCGATCTGACCAACTACAAGCAGAATGATAGCGAGGATCAATACAAAAGCCATGGCCACTGTGAGGCCCGTGGCGATCATCCGCATTCTGAAGGCACTGCGATTTTCAATAGTCTTGTAGCACGCGTTGAAAGCGCGCATCAGCGACATCATCCCGTTGGTCGACAAATACAGGGAGAACAAAAAGCCGAATGTGAGCAGTCCACCCCTGGTGTTGCTCGCGATGTCACTTATCGTGTGGGTGACCGCCGGTGACATGCTATCTGGTAGCAGGTTGTTGAGAAAGGCAATTATGCTGTTTTCGTTTACGCTGGGGACAAGGACGGAGATGTAAGGAATAAGGGTAAACAGGAACAGCACTGCGGGAAATATGGCCAGGATAAAATTGAACGCCACGCCATTGGCGCGATCAATGATCTCGTCCTTTTCAACCTTGCGAAGGAATGTACGGGTGAGCGTGTACAGCGACACGTTCTCGTATCGCCTGAACCGGATACGCCGCATCCAGTCTATGAACAGCCTGCCTGGGTTCCATGTCAGGAATACACGTTTGTACTTGTACTTCATTTAAAGTAAGGTTCCAATACCTGCCGCATCGCTTCTGGCGGCCGGCAAGGCCGTCCCGTTTTCTTGTCTACAAATGCGAGCAACGTCTCGCCTTCATGGATCAGTTCACCTGCCTCATTATATATAGTGTACTCAAAGCGTATTCTTACTCCGGGAGGCTCCCGCAACACGGTCACGATGCGCAGTAGCTCATCATACCGGGCCGGTGCCAGGAATCGCGATCTGTTTTCGAGAACGGGCATCATCACGCCCATCTCCTCGATCTCTTTATAGGTTACCCCAAGTTGCCTCAGGCTCTCAACACGCGCCACCTCATAGTACATGGCGTATGTACCATAGTACACATAACCCATCTGGTCAGTTTCTCCATAGCGTACGCGGACGGTGGTTTCAGAAGTATACATCTAAATGTGTTGAAGTGTTGAAGCGCTCAAGTGTTGACGTTTCTCTTCGAGCCATGTACTGCGCCTGCATCTGCCTCTGCAACTCATTTCAATTGTTTGCCTGAGCTCTCCTCAACGCCGCTCCCTTCCTCATCTCTCTAGTCAAGGCGGCCTGGTAGCGCGATGCGTTACGCAGGTGCTCCTGGTAGCTGCTGGTGAAGTTGTGGTATCCGGAAAAATCTTCCCTGGCGCACATGTAGAGGTAATCGCTCGGGGTGTAATTCAGCACGGCCTGCAGCGAAGCGATCTCAGGCATATTGATAGGTCCGGGTGGAAGGCCGGTGTGGCGGTACGTGTTGTACGGAGAGTCGACCTCCTTGTGGACATTAAGTATGCGCTTGAGCGTGAAGTCGCCAACGGCAAACTTCAGCGTCGGGTCTGCCTGAAGGGCGATTCCTTTCCTGAGTCGATTGATATACAATCCTGCGATTATGGGTGCCTCTTCAGCCTTAATGGTTTCTGCCTGAACGATGGAGGCGAGGATGGAGACCTCAACGGGTGTAAGACCTGCTTTTGCCGCCCGTTCCCGATTCTCGGTGTTCCAGAAAGCGTGATACTCCTGGCGCATACGCTCAATGAGGCCCTTCGGCGTCTCATCGTAATAGACCTGGTAAGTATTGGGGATGAACATCGCGATGACATTCTCGCGCGTAAATCCTTCGGTATTGGTCTTTATGAATTCGTTCAGCGCCGAGTCGAACTCACTGGGAGACATCATGAGGTTAGCGGTGATCTTTTCAGGGAGCTCGTCAAGCGTTCGGATGTTATGAAACCTTACATTAACGGGCACTTGATTGCCGGAACGCAGCAGGCGGATGGCCTGCATGTTCGACATCCCCGGTGTAAGAACGTACCGACCAGGTTTGATTGAGCGGTCGTACTTCATCAGACGGGCAAGCAGGCTGAACGACATCAGGTCGTTGACGTATCCTCTATCGTGGAGTTGCTTTTGAATCGAGTTGAATGTCGCGCCTCTTTCAATGATCAGCTCGCGCGCTTCCTTGCCAACCAGGATATTTGGCGTGAATACCACCTGGTAGGCATAGAAGGTGAAGGATATCCCCAGTACGGAGATGACCAAAAAGATGACGAGCTTCCTGCTTATAGGCATGGATGGTCAATTTATCTCACAAAAATACTAAATGAATTTTTACCGGCCCTGTTTGTTACCTTACAGGGAGAATTGAGACATGACAGCCGAGTTTATTTCTATCCATCCGAAAAACCCCGAACCGCGAAAAATACGGCATGTAGCTGATGTGCTGGCGCGCGGGGGGATCGTGATCTATCCTACCGATACGGTGTACGGCATTGGATGCAACCTTCTCAACCGGAAATCGGTGCTCAACCTCTGCAACATCATTGGGATAAAGCCGAGACAGCTCGATCTGTCGTTCATCTGTGACGACCTCAGCCAGGTTTCCCAATATGCACGTAAGATCGACACGCCAATCTTTAAGCTGATGAAGAAGAGCTTGCCGGGGCCTTACACTTTCATCCTCGAAGCAAGTCCTCAAGTGGCGCGCATACTTGATGTGAACAAAAAGACGGTTGGTGTGAGGATACCCGACCACGCCATACCGCGTGCTTTGGTGCGAGCCCTGGGCAACCCGCTGATCACCTCGTCAATTAAGGACGACGACCACATCAGGGAATACACCACCGACCCGGAAGAGATTTACAAGGAGTTCCGTCACACGGTCGATGTTGTCATCGACGGAGGCGCAGGGGGCAACATACCCTCCACTGTACTCGATTGCACCGGCGATGAAGTGCTTGTCGTTCGCGAAGGCCTTGGAGCGGTAGACGTGTAAGATGCGAGTGGGGATAGTTCTCCACCTGTAGGAAATATGTCGCGTTGCATATTGAAAGCGTCGTTGTTTCTACATTTGAAAAAAATATTGCATCGCGCGTGCGCAGCGTTCTGATCGAAAGCCAATACCTGCCTCCGATATCCTACTTTGTCAAGTTGGCCGCCTTCAACGCGGTCGTACTCGAAAAACACGAGCGGTTTCCGAAACGTACCTACCGCAACCGTTGTTATATTAATAGTGCACAGGGTACAGACCGGCTGGTAGTGCCCCGGGAAAAAGAGGAAAGGCGGACAAACG
>QGUY01000374.1 GCA_003242315.1 Bacteroidota bacterium | reverse complement strand
GTTTTTAACTGGCTCCAGACCCAATCCTGGTCTTTAGGTTCGGTGGCTTTGAATCCCAGGAAGTGAATGTCGCAGGAAAAAGCGTAGTCGACGTCGCACTGGTCGAATCATCACAAAGTCTCGAGGAAGTGGTCGTAATTGGTTATGGATCCCAAAGCCGGGAGACCCTCACGTCTTCTGTATCCAAAATGGACAATAAAGTCCTCGAGAGCCAAGTGTTCGGCAACGTGGCTACGGCGCTTCAGGGTACAGTGTCGGGTGTAAGAGTCCAGCAGTTGAGCGGACAACCCGGTGCCGCGCCCCGTATAATAATGAGGGGTGGCACTTCGATCAACAATCCTGATGGTGCAACTCCGCTGTACATCGTCGACGGAGTGATCCGCGAGGACCTCAACGGTATCAACGCAGCTGACATCGAGTCCATACAAATATTGAAGGACGCGGCAGCAACCGCCATCTATGGGGCGCGCTCTGCTAATGGTGTGGTTATCGTCACACTGAAGAAAGGAGCTGCAAACCGCACGCAGCTGACCTACAACTATTCACTGGGGCTCTCCACGCTGCGCAGAAAATATCCCGTACTCAATGCACGCGACTACATCTATTATCACCGCATCGCAGAAGCTGCTGCTGCCGCCGCGAACCTCGGCATCATGAACCCCGAGGACAACTATGTTTCGTTCGCCGAGGAAAACAACTTTGGTGGTGGTGCATCGGCAACAGGTACAGGAAATGACCTTACCAACAACACTTTTTACACCACACAATACCTCACGCCTGAAAACCAGCACAAACTAAACGAGGGATGGCAAAGCATGGAAGACCCACTTTATCCTGGAAGAACGATCATCTTCCAGGATACAGACTGGCAGGACGTCACCTTCCGCACCGGGATCACACATAACCACCACGTAAACCTGTCCGGTGGCGGTGAAGCTGCGACCTTCAACATCGGCCTGGGTTACCTCGACATGGAGGGGATGACCATCTTCACGAAGTATGACCGCCTTTCCGGAAACCTCGACGGTAACCTGAAAATCAAAGACAACCTGTCGGCCTTTGGCGGCCTGAACTTCAGCCGCGAAAGCGATAACCAGGTATACAGTGACAACGCATTGTTTGAAAGGTCTATCACCTTCGCGCCCACTGCGAAGCGCTTCTTTGAAGATGGCACGCCGGCGCCCGGTAACCACGAAACAATGGGTAACCCCGAATACTACCTGCCGCGCTTCCAGAACGAAAACAGGGTGACCACAACAACCGTGCGCGCCGGCCTCCTGTGGGAACCGCTGCCGGGATTGACCATCGAGCCCAGTGCATCCATGTTCAACCGCATTACCGACAAGGATCAATTCCAGAAGTCGTACATCACGAGTACCACACTCGTTACCGCGCGGCCTGCCTCGGCGTCGAGCACCAATTTTGACCAAAAGGAATTGAACGCCGTCATCAACTACCAGACGAGTTTCAATCAGTCGCACAACTTCCTCGCCACGGTGGGTACCAGCTACTTCGATCGCAAGATCAACACGCTGAGTGCATCCGGTCGAGGCGCTGCGACAGACCTGATCCCCACACTGAATGCGGCTGCTGAACTGGTTTCCATGTCCAGCACAAAAACACAGCAAAGAATTATCGGCTTCTTCGGTCGTTTCAACTACGACTATAACCGCAAGTACCTCCTCACACTCACTTCGCGTTACGATGGGGCATCTAACCTCGGCAGCGCCAACAAGTGGGGCTTCTTCCCCGGCGCTTCAGCTGGATGGAACGTTCACATGGAGGACTTCTGGACGGATCCCATCGGCATGAGCCGACTGAAACTGCGTGTAAGCTACGGATCGAGCGGTAACCTGGGTAACCTTGGCGACTACACGCCTCAGGGTGCCTATGCTGTAGGTGCGCGTTACAACGGCCGTCCTGTGATCGAGTACAATACGATCTCCAACCAGAACCTCAAGTGGGAAGAGTCCACCACATTCAACGTCGGATTGGAAATGGGCTTTATCAACAACCGCTTTGAGTTGAACGCCGAGTACTATCGCCGGGTCACCGACAACCTCATAACATCGCTGGCCATGCCATACGAATCGGGCTTCACAAGCATCCTTACCAACCTTGGAAGTCTCGAGAACAAAGGGGTTGAATTAGAACTGCGCGCCAACATCCTGCAACGGTCAAAGCTACGGTGGGACGTTACCTTCAACGCGTCCAGGAACAAGAACAAGGTCCTCAAGCTTCCCGAAAACGACAACGAGAACAATCGCATTGGTGGTTTCCTGGTTTGGGATGACAAGGCGCAGGATTATATCTGGAAAGGTGGCCTGCAGGAAGGTTATACGTTGGGTGAACTGTACGCCTATAAGCAACTGGGTGTATACGCTACACAGGCTGAAGCCGATGCAGGACCCGGTAACACGATGCGTCTGCGTTTCGATGAGAAGAACTACGCCGGTGACGCCAAGTTCTATGATGCCGACGGTGATGGACTGATCACGCCTTCCGATCGTGTTTATGTTGGGAATATCTATCCGGATTGGACCGGAGGCTTCACCAGCAGCGTGACGTACGGCAACTTTAACCTGTTTGTGAGAATGGACTACATGGTGGGCCACACGATCTTTAACTATGTGGCTACTAGCTTGAACGGCGTGTACGCCGGTAACCTGAATTCGACGGCGGATGTGAAACGCGCCTGGATGAAGGAAGGTGACGTAACTGACGTTCCCAAATTTTACATCACAGACCAGATCGTACGGGGCAACACGTGGATGGGCGATCCGAGGAGCGGTAACGGCGCCGGTAGCTCCTACTACTACGAGAAAGGTGACTTCCTCGCTATACGCGAGGTTACGCTGAGCTACATGCTGCCTTCCCAATGGATCAATGTCGTCGGCATGCGTGACCTCCGGCTGAATGTGACGGGCAGCAACCTGCACTACTTCACACCGTACACCGGCCTTGCGCCTGAAGAAGGTGGAACAGACCGCGGACGTTATCCGTTGCCACGTATGCTCACCATTTCAGCAACCGCAACGTTCTGATGAAACCTTATGTGAACTGGCAAATCTGAATCGACATGAAAAAGCATTTCATTTCATATATCATACTCATAGGGATGTGCGTCCTGGCACCTCTCTCCTGCAGTGACGATCTGGATCTGGCACCTGTGAGCTCCATTGGGGTCGCAGGGTTCTGGAACACGCCAGAAGACGCCGATGGCGGCGCAATGGCCATGTATCA
>QGUY01000090.1 GCA_003242315.1 Bacteroidota bacterium | reverse complement strand
GAAGGTCAAATTTTTTTTAAGAACATGTCATCAGCCGTTATCCTGTAGTCGCCATTCTGGTCGACAACCTTAATGGTCCCCGGATAAAAGCGATGGCCATTGGCATTGAATTTTGACATCTCTTCAAGATCAGCGGCCGTATTTTGCCAGATCCCATCGTTCTCGTATTGATAATACACTTGCAATGGGTGGCCTATAAACCAACGTTGGGCTAACATATCCTGCTTGCCGTTCAGGAGTTCGACAATTTCTTCTTTGTTAGTTGCCCAGTTCAGATCGGTAGTCCAGCTGAAATCACTTTTCTCAATGTTCACGGTTGAGAGGGTAATCTCAAATCCACGGTTTCGGGTTTTACCAACATTCTCGAGCTTTGAGACGTAACCTGACACAGCCGGCAGGGCCTTTGGCATGATAAGGTCACTGGTATTGGCTTCATAGTATTCGAGCGACCCCGATATCCTGTTGCGAAGGATAGAAAAGTCGACACCAATGTTGAGCTGAGCCGTTCTTTCCCATGCCAGCAACGGATTCCGGACCAATTGTGGCAAGTAGCTAATGGCCGCGTTTGATCCAAACACATAAGGGTTGCGACTCAAAGGACCAGATGTAGTATAGGGTGCAACAGAGGAATTGCCCGTTACGCCATATCCTACCCTCGGCTTTAATTCATTCAACCATGAGATACCGGATAGGAAGTCTTCTTCGTGCATCTTCCATGCGACTGCAAATGATGGGAAGAAATGCCATTTATGGCCCGGAGCGAGCACGGAAGCCCCGTCATACCTGCCACTGGCAGTAAGCAGGTACCTGTCCATAAATGAATAATTGATCCGGCCCATCCACGACATGAGGGTGTTCTCGGTGAAAGCCGTGCCGTAACCATCAGGCGTTCCGTTGAGATTGGATGCCAGATCGTACCAATAGTTGATATCGATGATAGTGCTGGAAACTCTGGCATTAATGCTTTCTTGTCTGAATTTCTGGGCGGACTGCAGCAGCGTGATACCTACCTTGTGAACCTCTGCAAAAGTCTTGTCGATAAACAAGAGGTTTTCCAACACCCAGGAGAAGCGCTCTTCGTTACTGTAACCAGCGGTGTTCGGGCGATTGGTCAGGTGACTCGTTGCTTCAGGACCAGTCCATGAGCCAACGCGGTAGTTGCGAATCTGACTGCCTACGTTCACCCTGTACCGTAACCACGGTGTCAACTTAATCTCTGAAAATAAGCTGGCCATGATGGACGATGCTCTGCGTTCGTTGGCAGCCTGGTCGATGTCGATCAGCGGATTCCAGAGCGACAAATTGCCACCCGGATTTCTGATCCAGTTCCCGTTTTGGTCCTTTGGCAGTGCATATGGGAACTGCTCGGTGGCTCGCGAATAAAGATCTTTCGATCCAGTATTGGATGTATTCGGACCTAAGAACCCATAGTTTTGAACGGAGTGCGATGCTATCAGCGATGCTCCTGCCAAAAGCCAATCCGTTGGCCTGAGTTCGCCGTTAATGGTGGCGGTGAATCTTTCAAAGTCCTGATCCTTCTGAACACCAAGTTGGTCGAAGTAGTTGAGCGATAGGTACAGGTTGGAGGTTTCACTGCCCGACGAAATAGCGATTTGATGGTTGTTCGTAATGCCTTGACGTGTAGCATCTTTGATCCAGTCGTAGCTCCTGATATTGGCGGAGTTGTAAACGGGAACTTGGTCAGGCCAACCCATTGCTTTTTCTTCTGCGGTGCTAGGTCGCATCCGGACTGTACCGCCGATTTCATCTTCCCACTCATATCCCATAAGTACGGATTCCATAGCAACCGGATCCTGCGCAAGTCCCATCCGGGAAATGTCTTCGTCAGGATCGGGATACCCGGGAATAACGGGTGTGTTGAAGTCGGTGAATTGCGCCGTGCCATAAAGGCCGCCATTCATTAAGCTCAATCTCCAACGGTCGATGTACTGACCACCGTTCATCCAGTCCGTGAGCGACTTATACGAATCCAGCGAAACAGAGCCGTTGTACGTGATGTTTGTTTGATTCGTGGTGCCTTTTTTTGTGGTGATCAGCACAACGCCGTTTGCACCTCTCGATCCATAAATCGCGGTGGCCGATGCGTCTTTCAACACTTCGATAGATGCGATGTCGTTCGGGCTGATGTCGTTGATGGTTCCTGAGATGAGTGGAATACCGTCGATAACATACAAGGGCTCGTTTGACGCCTCCAGCGAACGATTTCCGCGAACCCGAACAATGGGCAACTCGCCGGGCTTGAAATTTGAAGAAATGTGGACGCCAGATGCCTTTCCCTGAAGGGCCTGAAAGAGGTTCTGGGTTGGTCTTTCCTGGATGACATCTGCTGTCACCCGGGATAATGCGCCGGTCACGTCACTCTTCTTCACTGAGCCATACCCTACAACCACAATTTCACTGAGCTCAGTGATGTCCTGAACCAGGACTACATTGATAACGGTGCGGCCACTTACCGGCACTTCGGTCGTCGCATAGCCGATCGAACTAAACACCAGTGTTGCGTCGCCGCTCGTGACCTCTATGCTGTAGTTTCCATCAGCATCTGTTACTGTACCGCGCGACGTACCTTTAATAAGTACGTTCGCTCCTGGCAGGCCCAGATTGTCTTCCGACGAGGTTACTTTTCCAGTGATCGTTTGACTTTGTGCAGATGAAATGATCGCACTTCCGACAAAGAAAACTGTAAGCAATACCATCCGAGCCCACCCAAATGATTGTAGAGTTCTCCAATCCATAGGTAGTGGGTTAAAAAGAAATTACTTGCCGAATAATATGGTGCGATCGCATAAGGAAATTCCCAAAAGTGTCAATTCTACGCATCCTGTAGTATCCGGGCTTTTTCATTTGGCAGTTGACCGTCGGCAGTAGTACGCGATAAGCAGTATTCAGTGGTTCGCCGTATGCAGTAAAGAATGTCGGATGTGCCAGATTTTATTTTGATTATTTACTTAGCAAATGTGAAAACTAGTGAATATTTCACATTTGTTAAGGAAATCACGAGCGTGATTTCCGGGATTCGCCTACATCAAAATCATGCCTGGTCAAAAACATTCCCTGGCAGAATTTGAAGAGCGCGCAGCCTGCTGAGCGTGGCTGTCCGGACAACGTTAACACACCAACAGATCAATTTCCCAAATTCAACTTAAGCCCAACGTTCGCCGCAATCGAGCTCAACGGCAGGCTGAATCTGGACTGCTTGCCGGGACTCGATTCTGATTCACTTGGAAGGTCGGTGTCGGTCGTTACTTTGTCTACAAATTTTACAATGCGCTCCCGTGTGGTTAAAGTGCCCAGGAGATTCGAACCATTGGCTTCCCATCGCGTCACTTCTGCTTCCGAAGGATAATAATTCATCCCGGTTATTAAAGCTTCCGCAAAAAAGTGGAGGGAAGATTTTATCGTTATTTCCGCACCGGCAATGCCTCGCGCTCCTTTGGCCAGTCCCCCCCGGTACTCAACTGCGGCATACTGAGTTGAGGTTAGTCCTACGTCGTATGTGGTTACACGCTGGCTGCGATCAAAGTATAATTTTCCGAAAACCGGTCCGATCATAAGGTAGGGTTGGATCTTTCCGCTGTTGGCGGCGAGCTTGGCCATCGGCGCGAAAAAGAAACCTTTGCCTTGCATCGACATCGTAAATCGCGAATCATACAATACTGCATCAAGGCGCTTGCTTAATCCGCTGTTTTGGACGTGGTACTCACGACCAATGAAATAACTGACCATACCCTCGACGCCAATTTGATCCGTGAACATGTATCCAAAGGACGCGTTGATTAACACACCGGATCCGTAAGATCCGTGCACGTTTTCGCTTTCCGTGAAGAGACGCGGTACCTCAAAGCCAAGTTCCGGATCCAGCGAAGTAGTCAGTTCCTGGCGACCGCTGGTCCCAAGATGTTCGCTTGCCAGAGGAAATCCGTATCCTCCGCTGAGTTTAACATAGGCTTGTCCCTGTGCGACATAGGTTCCCACAAGTACCAAGCAAAGGATGAAGGTGGAGTAGCGGAGGGCGATCATATCCTGGGGGATTTTGGGTTAAAGGGAAGGGTTTGTGAAACGGGGCATTTTATAACAAGGTACACCGTAAATCCGTGACTTGAAAGCCAGTGTTGTACTTCCTACATTTACCACCTCAGTTTTCCCCATGAAGATTAGTGGATTTACCTTTGTAAGGAACGCGACAAAACTATACTATCCCGTACGACCTTCAATCGAATCTATTCTCCCCATTGTCGATGAGTTTGTAGTCGCCATTGGCGACTGCGACCCGGACGATCGCACGCGTGAAGAGATCGAAAGTATAGGCTCTCCCAAAATAAGACTTATCGACACCGTATGGGACCTCGAAAAATATCCGAAGGGAACAGAGTACGCCCATCAAACGGATATCGCAAAAGCTGCATGCACGGGCGATTGGCTGTTCTACCTGCAATGCGACGAAGTAATCCATGAAAAGTATCTTCCTGTCGTTGTGGACAGCTGCAAAAAATATCTGCACGATCGCGAAGTCAACGGGCTGCTTTTCCGGTACAAGCATTTTTATGGTGACTACTGGCACTACCATGTTTCGCACGACTGGTACCCCAAGGAGATCCGTGTGATACGCAACCTCCCCGACATCCACAGTTGGCGCGATGCACAATCCTTCAGACACATTCCTAACTTTGACGGCGATTACCAGAAGAAAGAAGGTACATTCAAAGTTAATGTCGTTCAGATCGACGCCGAGATATTTCACTATGGATTTGTCCGTCCGCCAGAAATCATGGGAAAAAAGAACCTTAATGTGAGGGTGGCGTACAACCTTTCTTCGGATGAGGTAAAGGGATATTCAAAACAGGTTGATTATTTCGACTATGGTCCTCTGAACCGTTTGAAGGAATACAAGGACTCGCACCCGGCGACGATGAAAGAGTGGATTGCCAAGTTCAACTGGAAGGACAAACTTCAGTACGAAGGTAAGCCCGATCCGACACGGAAGAAGCACAAGCACGAGACCATCAAGGATCGCGTGTTGACTTTCATTGAACAGAACTTTCTCGGGGGTCGGTTGATCGGCGGTTTCAAGAATTATAACCTTATCAAGCGGTAAACTCAGGCGGCTTCCGCATTTGCAGTTTCGAAAATCCCGCGCGCGTTCTTCTTGTAATTCACCGATCTGCGACTTACCCAGGTTCTCCCGGCTAATGCCCCGGCATAATACCTGACGATGTTGAAATACAACCTGAAATAGGTCGCGAAAGAAGGCCTGAAAAACAATAGCGCGCCAAGTATGGCGGTGATGAAGGGTCCGACAAACAGGTTGTTGAACACAAAATAACTGTGCATGAGGAATCGCGCCACGCCGCGGAAGTGCTTTTGAATATATATGTGGCGCGAAATCATCACTTCCGATTTCGTGAGGGCCTTGACACGGGGATTGATGCGTGACGCGCCGCCGTGATTGTGTATGATCTGAATGTTCTTGAGCAACGCGATTTGGCCACCCTGGCTTCTCACACGCCTGCACAGGTCCATGTCTTCAAAGTACATCCAGTAATCCTCGTCCCATTGAAAATCCTGATACCGGCTGCGGTGCATCAGAATGACGGAGCCGGACACCCAGTCAGGGTAAATCACACTGGCATCGGGTTCAACAGCGACCGGTACGGGAGGCTTATGTAAAAGCTTGTACAGCATTCGCATGAAACTCGTCAGCGTTGCCGGACGAAGGAAGAGACCAAAGGGTCGATCGTCTTTGCCGGTGTCTGTTACCTGGCTGCATGAAAGGATAGTGAACTCCGGGTGTTGCTCCGCTGTGTGCACCAGGCACTGGATCGCTTCAGCGTCGACGATGGTATCGGGATTAAGGAAAAGGACGAATTCGCCTGAAGAATTTTTCGCGCCGAAATTGCACCCGTTGGCAAAACCATTATTGCCGCTATTCTCAAAAAAACTGAATTCCGGATATTGCTCCCTGAATTGTTGAAGTTCATCTCCACCTGAATCATTGTCGACCACAATCACCTCCCAGGCGAAGGGCAGCTCGCGAAGTTTTTGCAGCGACTCCAGGCAACGCTTCAACGCCTTCCAGCCACGATGATTTACTATGATTATGGACAATTTCATTCGTTGTGGTCTCTAACCGCGCGCAATACCTTTCGAAGGTAGGGTTCCTTTACGACATTAGTCCGCCCGTAGTAATACAACAGATAGCCATCGGAAAAGGTCATGCTGAATCCCTGATGCTTCAGCATGTCCTCAGGATTTCGGCGTCCTCCTGCAGCCGAACGCGTCTGCCAGCAAGTCTTTCAAGTAAACTGGACTTCATGGCAGCTTCGTTTCATTCAGATCGACGCCCAGCAGCGATCGCGCGATTTCATTCATCGCGTCAAACTCACCCTGAAGATGTATGGTCAGCTGCCTGTGTTCCATTAGTTCGCCAGGTTTGAGTTCACGTGCCGCGGATGATGATTCGAGTTCATAAAAAGGACCGAGTTGTCCGCCGTCTGCCAGCGGACCATCGTTATAGGCATTCACTACATCACCCGCATACGGGTTATCCTGAAGTTCCCATTTCGAGTTGACATATAGTCCGTCTTCATCGACAGGGAAAAAGATGATTGACAGAATGTTCTTTTCGTAGTCGTAGCTCGCCGCAAACGGCTTCGCGGCCTTTGGTGATATGCCAATTTTGCTTCGGTATTTTCCATCACATTTGAGGATCAGGACGCTGTCGCGACGCACAAGTCTATCGGCCGGCACCTCGCCGAAGTAGTTTGTCGTTATCAGAGTGTCGACGCCGTCCACTGGCTTGAATGGAACGAGCGCGACGGTGTGATCACCCGGACGCAGCATCGACAGCAACCAGATCGACATTAATCCTTCTTCTTGTTTCCAGGGACGATCGCCCACATTCATGACTTGGTTAACCGTTTCATAGGCAACAAAGGCGGCGTCGCCGATTTGAATGCCTGTCTTCCGCATTGCACTGTCCTTTCCGACCATAATGATGTCCCGTCGCACAGCAACGTCGAAGTCGAAGCCGGAATAGTTCGTTACAGTGGCGCGCTGCGCAAATCGCAGATGACCAGGTGCTAATTGCGACTGGATGTAAGAGACTGTATCGACAAAATAGGGAACCTGCCAGTTTGAAATTTCAAAGGAGCTACCCTTGCTGAAGTAAAATGAAAACTGTCCCCCTTCTGGCCCGATCCAGAATCGTTCCTCTCCGCCAACGGGGTTGAATTGATCAAGTATTTCTCCGGAACGGATGAGGTCGTAGTTAATCCAACCGTAGCTGTCGCCCGACAAGCCGCGCGCAGTGCTTGTCATTACGCGTCCCTGGTACCTGGCGCTCACTGCGATGCGCGCATTGCCGGATTCGTCAGTGAGTTCAATAATGTCGGGGACGTTTGCACTGAGAAATTCCAGGTCTCGTTGATACGATCCGTCTGGCGTCTCTTCGGTTGTGCGATTTCCGCCGCAGGCCAAGGCAGCCGCAGAAATAAGGCAAAGGATGCGTGGGAACAGGTTCATGATCGTTCTCTTATCAAAAATTCGAAAATAACCATTTTGCGACCCCCCCGGTCATCTTTTTGATTTGTAGCGTATTAATAATGCTCGACCGCGGGCAAACAAATGTTAGGACGTCCGATCGTGCAATACATTTGTCGAAAAGACTCGTAAAAGTTGGAGTGGAATTGAATTTACTCTACTTTTACGGTAGACTAAGTATAGATTGGGTGACCGCATCCTAGGTAAAAAGATAGGGGGTAGTTATGCAAAGCTTTCGAACGGAACTTGAAGATATCAATAACCCTGTAGTCCAGGAGGATATCATCCGCCTGGAGCGTCAGATCCGTTTGTACCGCGAGGGTAAGATCGACGACGATAAATTCAGGAGTCTCCGTCTGTCAAGAGGTATTTATGGTCAGCGTCAGCCGGGCGTGCAAATGGTGCGCATCAAGCTTCCTTTCGGACGCGTAACGACGCAACAGCTGCGACGCATTGCTGATATCTCTGACGAATATGCGAGCGGCAATCTGCACGCAACAACCCGTCAGGATATTCAGATCCACCACGTGAGTCTTGACCGCACGCCGGAACTCTGGACGAAGCTTGAAGAAGACGGCGTCACCATTCGCGAGGCATGCGGTAACACCGTGCGCAACGTAACCGCATCGGCGACGGCAGGCGTGGATCCTAAGGAGCCCTTCGATGTGTCTCCTTACGCCTATGAGACTTTCAAATACTTCCTGCGCAATCCGATTTGCCAGGATATGGGTAGGAAGTTCAAGATATCGTTCAGCTCAAGCGAAGACGATACAGCCTTTGCGTTCATTCACGACGTAGGACTCATTCCCAAGATACGTGACAATGAGCGCGGCTTTAAGGTGTATATCGGTGGAGGACTGGGTGCCAACCCGTACCTCGCTGTGCCCGTTTACGACTTCCTTCATGAAGACAAGATCATTCCTTTCATCGAAGGTGTGCTCAGGGTATTCGACCGCTACGGCGAGAGAACCCGACGCATGAAGGCACGCTTCAAATTCCTCCTTGAAAATTTGGGCGTCGAACGCTTTATGGAATTGCTGGAGGAAGAAAAAAAGGCGTTGAGCGTGCATTCATACAAGATCAATCGCGACATTCTGCCACCGCCTGTGATGGCACAGGAGCTGAATGGCGTAGCACGACCGGTCATTGACGAGGAAAAATTTGAAAAGTGGAGAAAGACGAACGTCTTCGCTCAAAAGCAGGAGGGATACTTTGGCGTGTACGTTAAGGTGCCTCTTGGAAATCTTTCTTCCGATCACGCGAGAAAGTTTGCCGACATAGTCGACAAGTATGCGGCGAATGAACTTCGTGTCACGGTCAACCAGGGGTATCTCATCCGGTTTGTTCGTGAGAAGGCGTTGCCCCATCTTTTCGCTGCTCTCGACAAGCTCGCGTTGGCTGAACCTGGTTTCGACAGTGTAGCAGATATTACGGCTTGCCCGGGCTCAGACACCTGTAACCTCGGAATCTCCAGCAGCTACGGTATCGCCGCAGCGCTTGAGAAGATGATCAAGGAAGAATACCCGGATCTCATCTTCAACAACGACATAAAGATCAAGATCAGCGGATGCCCTAACTCATGCGGTCAGCATACTATCGCGAGTATTGGCTTCCACGGGAGTTCGGTAAAGGATAAGAAGGGTGGCGTTCTGCCAGCGCTCGTGGTGCTGCTCGGTGGAGCACGGCTTTCCGATGGGCAGGGTATCGTTGCCGAGAAAATCATCAAGATTCCCAGCAAGCGTGGCGTGGCTGCGATGCGCCTTCTTCTTGACGACTACGAAGCCAATGCCCTCGAGGGAGAATATTATCATAACTACTACCAGCGCATCGGTGGTCGCAAATACTTCTACGAGTTGCTGAAGCCGCTTGGTGATCTCACAAACATCACCCCGGAAGAGTATATCGACTGGGATGAAGACCACAATTTTATTCTTCACACGGCAACTGGTGAATGTGCTGGTGTAATCATAGACCTGGTTGCCACCCTGCTGTATGAAAGCGAAGAGAAGATTGGTTGGGCAGCAGAGGCCCTCGACCTTGGATACTATGCCGACTCCATTTATCACAGTTATGGAGCCTTCATCAACACGGCCAAGGCGTTGCTGCTAACGAACGATATTCGCGTCAGCACACAAATACAGGTTCTCGACGAGTTCCAGAAAAACTTTTGTGAGTCAGGCGCCTTCCCCGATGTGGGCAACTTCCGCGATTTCGTGCTGCGCATCAATCGCAACGAACCATCTGAGGCCTTTGCCCTGCAATACATGAACGACTCGCATAAGTTTCTCAAGGATGTGCTTGCATTCCGCGAGAATCAGCGGGTAAGCGTTGAAGTCAAATGAACCAGGAAGCCGGACATGGTGCGCCCAGGATCACCTTGATCGGTGCAGGACCCGGCGATCCCGAGTTGCTGACGATTAAAGGTCTCCGTGCGTTGCAATCGGCTGACGTCGTGCTCTACGACGCGCTGGTTTCCGACGCGCTCCTCGCACTCATTCCACCTGACATACCGGCCTGGTCCGTAGGTAAGCGTGCCGGCGCGCATTCATTTCGTCAGGATGAGATCAATACCCTGATGGTTGACTTCGCTTATCGGTACGGCCACGTGGTACGACTTAAAGGCGGTGATCCGTTTGTGTTTGGGCGCGCGCAGGAAGAAATTGAATTTGCCCTTGCCCGTGGCATTGAAGTACAGGTCATCCCCGGTGTCAGCAGCGCGTTTGCTGTTCCCGGTGCTGTCAACATTCCGCTTACGAGCCGCGGCGTGAGCGACAGTTTCTGGGTTGTGACCGGCACGACGAAGTCTGGTGGCGTGTCCGAGGACCTGCAACTTGCCGCACAATCGTCGGCCACAATTGTCATCCTCATGGGATTGTCGAAGATCGCTGAGATTATGCGGACCTTTGAGGCGTATGGTAAGTCTTCCACACCCGTTGCCGTTATTCAGAATGGTACGCTTCCCGACCAGCGCTCAGTGGTAGGTACTGTCTCCACAATTGCCGACGAAGTGGCACGCGCGGGAATTGGCTCGCCAGCCGTTATTGTAGTCGGCGACGTTGTCCGTTTCGCAAAAGAGGCCGACCTTGGGGATTTGCTTCGGTCTGCTGCCCATTAATCTTCATGGAACAGAATCGTCTATTCCCGGTTTTTCTCAAGCTGGAGGAGTTGCACACGTTGCTTGTCGGTGCAGGCAATGTTGGACTCGAAAAACTCACCGCGATCTTAAAGAACAGTCCGGAGGCACGCATTACCGTGGTCGCTCCTTTCATTTCAGAGCCTGTGCGTGAACTCGCGGAATCGCATCCCCGGGTTCGGCTCTTGCCGAGAAAGTTCCGTCGCACGGACCTTGTCGGTGCAGACGTCGTTATACTCGCCACGAGCGATCGCGCTTTACACGAGAGGATTCGAAAAGAAACCCGTAAGAGAGGCATCCTGATCAACGTGGCAGACACGCCCGACCTGTGCGACTTCTACCTGGGTTCAATAGTCACCAAAGGAAATCTCCGGATCGGGATTTCAACCAACGGCAAGTCGCCCACCATCGCCCGCCGCATCCGGGAATTCTTTGAACTTGCCCTGCCCGACGAAGCCGATGAACTGCTCACCAACATGAACCGCATCCGGGACCGTATTGCGGGCGACCTAAAGGAGAAGGTGAAGACGCTCAATGAGATTACGGCGTCATGGCTCGAGAAGAAGTAGGCAGTTGGCAGTAGTACGCAGTAGCACAGTTGACAGTAGTTGGCAGCCTGCCGTTGGGCAACCTTTATGCTACAGCGTTGTGAGCACACGCACGATGCTACTACTACGCCTCAGATTCCTAACACACTGCCCTAACGTAAACACGTAAACACCTAAACACGTAAACACGTCACCTCCTCCAGTTCGCCGGATCCACCCGCCATGCTTTCAGCGACACCAGTTGTTCCTGGGTGATGTACTTCTGATCAATCGCGTAGCGCAACAGGTGGCTGTAGTCTGAGAGACAGATTAGCGACGTGTCGGCTTCGTAGAAATTTTTGCTGGCCACATCAAAACCGTAGTTGAAGACGGAGACCATACCGATTACCTGGATGCCGCGTTCGCGCAGTGCCTGGACGGCTCTCAGGGAACTGCTTCCCGTTGAGACCAGGTCTTCCACGACGACGGCACGGTGACCTTTAACGATGCGTCCTTCAACGAGATTTTCCATTCCGTGATCCTTGGGTTTGGATCGCACGTAGATCATCGGAAGATTCATGGCCTCGGCCACCAGGGCAGCCTGGGGAATGCCGGCTGTTGCTACGCCGGCGATGACCTCAGCTGTGAAGTAATTTTCACGGATGGCTGAAACCAATCCTTCCTTGATCTCGCGACGGATGTCGGGATAGGAGAGCGACAATCGATTATCGCAATAGATGGGCGACTTCCAACCGGAGGCCCAGGTGAATGGTCTTTCAACGTTAAGTTTTATGGCTTCTATCTGTAGAAGGAGGGAGGCGATACGAGCTGCCGTCCGCTCCTGAACTTTAATGATCGGCATGGGCGAAATATAGGGTTTTGGCGAAACGTTTCCAGCTTTTTGAAAGGGCGCACCCAAAAAACGCGCGCGATGCTTGCCCGCGAGGAAATTATTTATTCTTTTGCGAACATGGTGGCGCTTAACCAGATTTTTCATGATTGTTTTCATCAACGATATCCCCGTCCGGTTGTTGAAGGGCAATGAGGAACCGGACCCGGGACATGTTAACGTTAGCATTGACGCCGCCGCCGGCCCGATCTCCCGTGCATCGCTGATCAATCATGTTCACATTCGCAACGTCTGGGAGAAGGACCTTGATATCATCCTTGATTATCTGAACTCCAATGTTCCGACAGCCCTGCTGTCGCTGTACCTGTCCATACCGGAATACGACAAGGTCAGGGCGTACTTCAAAAAGAAGTTCAAGGTGATCAAGGCAGCCGGAGGGTTGGTACGAAAGAAGGAAAAATTCCTCATGATTTATCGCCTCAAGAAATGGGATCTTCCCAAAGGAAAAAAGGAAAATGGGGAACGCTACAAGGACACCGCCATTCGCGAGGTGGAGGAGGAATGCAATGTTACCGTTAAGCTCGACCGCAAAATTTGCACTACCTGGCACACGTACACCATGAACCGGCGGCCGATGCTAAAAAAGACCCGTTGGTACGCGATGGATGTGGTGGATGACAGCCGAATGAAACCGAACGCTGATGAAGACATTGAAGAAGTGCGTTGGATGCGGAAGAAGGAGGTATACCATGCGCTGGATCACTCCTATGAGTCTATCAGCTACGTCTTTCAGCAGTACTATGCGCTGTTCGAGCTGAAGATTCCGCCTCAGAGTTTATAGGGCAAAAATTTCGACACGTCGCCCCCATACTGATGTACTTCCCGGATGATGGATGAGTTAATGGCTGCGTATTCGGGAGAAGTAATCAGGAACACTGTCTCCAGGTCATTATTGAGGTAACGGTTTACCTGTGATATACTGTTTTCGTATTCGAAGTCCGTTGTATTTCTCAGTCCCCTCAAAATATATCGTGCCCCGTGTTTCCGGGCGAACTCGGCCGTGAGTTCCTGGAACGGCTCTACACGAATTGCCGGATAGGCAGCAAAGGTTGAGCGGATCTTCTCAACCATGTAGTTCAACTCAAAGTATCGGGAGGTTTTCTTGGTATTGTGACCCAGTGCGATGATGATTTCATCGAACAATTTAAGTCCGCGAAGAACTATGTCTTCATGACCTTTCGTAAAAGGATCGAACGAGCCGGGGAAGAGCGCAATTTTTTTCATAGCGATGCTCGCTATTCGAGGAGGTGCATCCCGTACAGATCCAGGTATTGATGATCCTGAATTTCATCAAACGGGTATCCGAACTGCAGGAAGCGCGGACGTGCGCCGAACATGACGTTGTTAATGTACTTGTAAAACTCGTGATAGTGCGGCGAGTTCTTACCGAGGTAACCCCACAGCACGACCTGGCTTGTCTGCTGATCCATGTTGAGCGTTTTCATCACCATCATGATGTACTTTACATAGTCCGGGAATTGTTTGATTACGAACTGGTTGTAAAATACCAGGCGGTCGTTCGCACAGGAAGGAATGTGAATTTTAAC
>QGUY01000373.1 GCA_003242315.1 Bacteroidota bacterium | reverse complement strand
AGTCTACCCTTCAGGTCGCCATTAAAATGGCATGCGGCGCACGACATAAACGTCTCGTACGTGCCTTGAAGAATTCCCTGGCTCCCAATGTAAATCCAGCTGCCGGCTGTCATTTGCCCGAACATCATAAGACCTTTTTCCTTCAGCGCGTTAAAATGCTCCCACGTTGCCCAATGGGGTACAAGATTGCTGTTCGCAATGAGAACGCGCGGGGCCTTGTTATGTGTTGGAATGATGCCAACAGGTTTGCCCGACTGAATCAGGAGGCTTTGGTCGTCATCCAGGGACAAAAGGCTTTCGATGATCTTCAGAGCTGCCTCAGGATTTCGCGCGGCCTGACCAGTGCCTCCGTAGACGACCAGGTTCGCCGGATCTTCGGCAACTTCGCGGTCCAGATTGTTAAGGAACATCCGCAGCGGTGCCTCAGTTTGCCATGATTTCGCATGAAGCTGCGCACCACGCGGCGCACGATAGTTTGGATGCGAAGCGTACTGTTCAATAAACTTCGAAAAGTTCGTCATAGGGACTCCTTATATCATTTCCTTCGTCGGCATAAGCATTTACTACATCCAGCAACTCACGGTGTTCAATTAACGTCAATGCCTTTTCAATGTCATGGGCGAATATCCTGTCTTCCTCCGCATGATCGATGTGGGTTCGGATGACGGTATGACATGCTTCCAGGATAGCACCCGACTTCAATGGTCTGCGGAAGTCGAAACACTGCGCCGCGCAGAGCAACTCGATAGCAAGGATCTTCTCAAGGTTGCTGATGACCTGCAGCGCTTTGCGCGCGCTGATCGAGCCCATGCTCACATGATCTTCCTGACCCAGTGACGTTGGAATGCTGTCGGCGCTTGCCGGGTAAACAAGACTCTTGTTCTCGCTGACCAGGGCGGCCGTCGTATACTGCGGAAGCATAAAGCCTGAGTTGATACCCGTGTCCTTCATGAGCAGCACGGGAAGTCCTTCGGTGTTGCCTTCCAGTGCAAGATAGATGCGTCGGTCTGAGATGTTGCCGAGTTCAGCCGCAGCAAGCGCGGTGTAGTCGAGTGCCAACGCAAGCGGTTGTCCATGAAAATTTCCACCGCTGACTGTGTTGTCTTTGTCGAAGACAATAGGATTATCGGTAACCGAATTCAATTCGGTTTCCAATAACTCCTTCATGTGCAGCCAGGCATTCCGGGAGGCACCATGGACTTGCGGTATGCAGCGTAACGAATAAGGATCCTGGACACGTCCACAGTTGGCATGTGATCGTAGGATCTCGGAGTTGTTGAGAAGACAACGTATCCTGTGGGCAACGTGGATGTTGCCTTTGTAAGGTCTAAGCTGATGCAGACGTTCCTCAAACGGCCTTACGGATCCCAACAGTCCTTCGATCATCATAGCGCCGATGATGTCGGCATGCGCAAGGCACCCATGCAGGCGTTCGATTACCTTCACAGCATAGGCAGCAATGAATTGCGTTCCATTGATCAGAGCAAGGCCCTCCTTGGGACCAAGTTGAAGAGGATTCATACCCGATTCCTGCAGAAAGATGCCGGTATCAACCACATTTCCCTTCACCATGACTTTGCCCTGACCTATCAGAGGGAGAAACAGATGCGCAAGCGGCGCCAGGTCACCGGAAGCGCCAACGGAACCCTGAGAAGGCACAACAGGAATAATATCATTTTCGATATGCCATAGAATGCGTTCCAGTGTTTCGAGGCGGATGCCAGAGTAACCGAGACACAATGCGTGCACCTTGATAATCAGCATGAGCTTGGCAATGTAGACGGGTACGGGATCGCCCACTCCGACGCTATGGCTTCGCAGAATGTTATACTGGAGTTTGCGGGTGTCTTCCGCAGATATGATGGTAGTGCATAGGGAACCGAAGCCGGTATTTACGCCGTACACTACGCGTCCTTCCGCAACAATGTCAGCAATAGCCCGCTCACTTCGCTGCACTCTTTCGCGCACGGCCGGGGTAATAACGCCACGCATTCGGCCTTCGCACAGCGCCACCGCCCGTCCGGCAGTAAGGTGATCGCTTCCGTATTCAAACTTCATGACGACGGTACAAAAAAGAATCCTTGATAAAGAGAAAAGTACGTTCTACTTTAGTTCGGTAACGGCCAGATTTAGGATCCATTCAGGATGTTGCCTTTCTACTACAATTAGCATAATCCCCGCTCAATATGAAAATAACCCTCACTGTTTTCGCGCTCAGTTTTGCAGGTATTGTAGCCTTCGGACAGCGCCCGACACCTGATGAAATAGACACAAAAAAAGGCAAGCTCACAATCCAGCCCGTATTCCATGGATCTCTTGTCCTGAAGTGGAACGGACAAACCATTTACGTTGACCCCTACGGAGGCGCAGACGCTTTTGCCGGGCTCGGTGATCCCAACCTCATCCTGATCACTGACATCCATGGTGATCACATGAATGTAGAGACGTTGGACGGCTTGAATACCAAGTCTGCGAAGCTGGTGGTGCCCCGTGCTGTTGCCGATCAGCTACCCGGATCGTACAAAGACCGGTTGATAATTCTCGCCAACGGGGAGGAAACGCGCCTTGGCGAAATCACCATCAAGGCCATCCCGATGTACAACTTGCCGGATGACGAAAGCTCACGACATAAAAAAGGCCGGGGTAACGGATATGTGCTGGAAATCGGAGGAAAGCGGATATACATTTCCGGTGACACCGAAGACATCCCTGAAATGCGACAATTGAAAAATATCGACGTCGCGTTCGTATGTATGAATCTTCCCTACACCATGGACATCAACCAGGCTGCAAGCGCGGTACTGGAGTTTCAGCCGGCGATCGTGTATCCCTATCACTATAGAGGCCAGGGGGGATTGGCGGATGTTGAGGGATTCCGACAGTTGGTGGAGAAAGGCGGAAAAAAGATTGAAGTGCGACTTAGGAATTGGTATCCTGGAGAGTAGGCACAGTAGGCAGTAGGCAGTGGTGGTAGTAAGGGGTAATCGGTGATCCGGTGATCGGTGTAGGTGGGATCGTCGGGTAGAGACGCACGGCCGTGCGCCTCATTCATTTGTCAGGTTGACTCTGAAAACTGCTCCATCCAAATTTTCCCCAACACGTATTTGACAGGATAGCCTGCTGGATTCGGATGCATCCGGAAGTGTATCTAGCATATCAAGTTCAGCATCGGTGGGTTCACTGAGGGGTTGGGGGCAACGCACGACTTCTACGCGGAAATTGGCAAAGATTGCCTGCCCGGTCCTTTAAACAA
>QGUY01000372.1 GCA_003242315.1 Bacteroidota bacterium | reverse complement strand
ATATGGGAACAGGGGAAATATTTCTTCAGGCCCCCTGAATCATACGACGAAAAGGTCGCATCAAAGAAATGGAATGAAGACGCGGTGAAGGTGATCTCGGCATTCTCGGAAGCGCTGGGTAAAGAGAAGCTGGCACACGCGTCCGCCATCAAGGCGACCTGGGAGGCGGTAGCCGCGGAGCAAGGCGTGAATCCCGGGAAGATCATGCAGGCGTTGCGGCTGGCAATAACAGGAGCCGCCGGAGGTCCGGACCTGATGATGATTATGGAAATCATCGGAACGGAGGAGGTACAATCCCGGATATCTTCCGCACTGAAAACGCTGAAAGTAAAAGTGGCATAGACGACATGGCAAAGAAATCATCAAAACCCAAAAAGGAATCCAAACCGAGAGTCCACAAGGAACTCGAGGGATTCGAAATCTCCGTCGATCAGTTCGGGGAGATTAAGTCGAACATGAACATTGAAAAAATCAATGAATTCCTCAACGAGAAAGTTGAGGACAAAAAATTGCAGGAACGGCCCGATTACGAAGAAATACGCAAACCCAAGAAGACCAAGAAGAAATAGGAACGCGGACTAAAATAGTACAGTGAGTCACTCCCCGTTGCATAGGATTTCATGAACAAATTCCGGCTCGCCGTTTTGAGAGAAGGGAAAGTTCCTCCTGAGCGAAGAACACCGTTGACGCCGCGTCAGGCTGCGGAGATTATGCAAAGGTATAGCCATGTGGAAGTTGTATGCCAGCCGTCGCCACATCGATGCTTTACTGATGACGAGTACCGCAAAGCAGGAATAGAAATTATAGAAGATGTGAGCAATTCCGACATCCTTATCGGAATCAAGGAAGTACCTGTACCCGCACTTCTTGAAGGTAAGACCTACATTATCTTTTCTCATACGCTGAAGAAGCAACCGCACAACCAGGTGTTGCTCAAAACAATCCTTGAACGCAACATCACGCTCATTGACTACGAGATGTTGCGGACGCCCCGTGGTGAGCGTCTGATTGGATTCGGTCGACATGCTGGCATAGTGGGTACCTACAACTGCTTTTGGACTTACGGTATCCGTTCGCAACGTTACCGGTTGCGACGCGCGTACGAGTGTTTCGATCTCGCTGACCTGCTAACTGAACTCAAGAAGGTTGATTTGCCGCCATTAAAAATTGTATTAACGGGTACGGGACGCGTAGGCAAGGGCTCTGTTGAAATCCTTGACGCCGTCGGCATTCGTAGGGTTGAAGTGGATGAGTTCCTGGAGAAACGCTTCGACACGCCGGTTTATGTTCAGCTCACAAGTGCGGACTATTATGTTCATAAAGATTCGCGGCCATTTGACCGCAGTGAATTCCATAGCCACCCAGAGCGGTACCGGAGCAACTTCCTCCCTTTTGCGCATCAGGCCGACCTCTTGATAGCCGGAGCCTATTGGAACCCGGCGGCACCAAGGCTCTTCACGCGTGAAGACATGCAACATCCCGACTTTTCCATCAAAGTCATCGCAGACATCAGCTGCGACATCAACGGATCGATCCCTGCCACGGTGCGCGCAACCGACATCGAGAATCCTGTATTCGACTACAACCCCAGAACGCATCAGGCAGTAGCTCCGTTTAGCGATGAACGGAACATCACTGTTATGGCCGTCGACAACCTCCCCTGCGAATTGCCGCGTAGCGCTTCTGAGGATTTCGGTGATACGCTGATCCGCGAGATCATGCCCGCCCTCCTCGGCGATGATCCCGATCGCATTATTGAAAGAGCGACGATTGTAAGAAACGGAGAACTAACTCCGGAATTCCGGTATCTTGAAGAGTGGGCCAAACGTGTTTAGGTGCATACGTGCTTAGTGTTCACGTTGGTTATTAAAGACCTACAACACTCCTTGAGAACAGGAGGAATTATAACCATTTTGCACTAAAGTGGATACCCCTAACGTAAACACCTAAACACGTAAAACACATAAACACATGTATTTGTACAACGTCACCATCGGAATTGACAAAGCATCTGAGCGCGAGTGGCTGGATTACATGCGCACGACATACATACCGGATGTAATGGCTACGGGGCTGTTCACACAGGCGAGGATGTATCGTGTGCTTCACGACAATGAAGATGACACCACCTCGTACAGCGTCCAGTACATTGCCACATCCATCGACAACGTGCAAAAATTTCTGGAAGAATACGGGCCGAGCATTATCAATGCGCACCGTGATCGGTTTCGCGACAAGCATGTCGCGTTCATGACCCTGTTGGAGGAAATCTAGTCTTACAACTTCAGCACCGCGCGGATGTCGTCGCGCTCCAGGTTGCAGTTCACCCAGGATGCATCAAACTTTGCACCGTACTTCTTGTAGAAATTGATGGCTGGTTCGTTCCAGTCGAGTACCTGCCACGTCATGCCCGTGCAACCAGATTCCAGCGCGTGCTCAAGCGTTCGGTCGAACAACGCCTTACCAATACCCTTACCACGTTCCGCCTCAGTGACAATGATATCTTCGAGGTACAATCGCTTACCTTTCCATGTAGAGTATCGATAGTAATACACTGATATTCCAACGATGATTTCATTGAGTACGGCCACATACATCCCGTACACCGGGTTCGGACCGAACCCGTCCTCCTCCATCATGGCAACGGTGTTGGTCACCTCATGAGGCGCGCGCTCGTACAATGCCAGTTCGCGTACAAGCTCAAGCACACGGGGAAGATCCTCCTTGCGGCCGGCGCGAATTGTGAAGGACATGTCAGCCGTTTCTTTCTATTACGTCAAACCCAGTATAGGGAACAAGCGCTGCAGGAATGCGGATGCCGCTGGGGCCCTGGTTGTTCTCCAGAAGAGCAGCGACGACGCGGGGCAGGGCGAGGGCACTGCCATTGAGTGTGTGCAACAGTTGGGTTTTGCCCTTGCCGTCTTTGTAACGCAGTTTCAGACGATTCGCCTGGAACGTCTCGAAGTTGCTGACGGAGCTTACCTCAAGCCAGCGCTTCTGAGCAGCGGCAAACACTTCAAGGTCATAGCACTTCGCTGCATTGAAACCCATGTCACCACCACAGAGCAACAAGCGTCGGTAGGGTAGTTCAAGAGCGTCCAACAGGGACTCGGCATGCGCAACCATCTCTTCGTGTTCTTTGTACGAATTTTCAGGGCGCGTGATGTGAACAATCTCCACCTTATCAAACTGATGCAGTCGATTAAGACGCCGTACGTGAGCACCCAAGTTCCCTGTTTCCTCCTTAACGCATGGTGTTTCC
>QGUY01000002.1 GCA_003242315.1 Bacteroidota bacterium | reverse complement strand
GTCACTCGTGATCCTGATGGTCGCGGGCAAACTGACCGGCGTGCAGATATCGGCGTCGGAAAACGAAATCAGGCTCACCTTTGGGCAGCCTCGTTCATCAGCACCTGATGCCACACCATCCCTGGGCGTAGCAGACGTGCACGACATTATCGACGCCAGGCTGGCGGACAACAATGCCGCGTTGCAGTCGGAGTGGAGAAAGTCGCAGGAAGCTTTCGCAAATACCATGCGTGAAACCCTCAAAGAAAGCTCGTCGCGAATCGACCAACTCGTAATGAAGGCTGCGTCGGCGTCCGAAAAACAAATCAGCGCCTACGTATCGACCTTGCAGGCCGAAAACCTGCGCATGATCAAAGATCATTACAAAATGACCTCCGAAGAGCAGAAGCAGCAACTCGAACAGTTGTTGGTCGACTTTGCGAAATATCTTCAGCAACAGCGCGAGGATGATCTGATGATCCTCCAGGCGCGGTTGAACGACTTGCAACAAAATACTGACATGTACCGGCAGGAAACAGAACAAATTCTTGCCAGCCTTATTTCCAACGCATCAGTACCGGTTATCAGGAACTAACTTTTAAGACACGAATTCCATGTCACGTAAACTCATTGTCGCTTTCATGATCCTCGTTGCACAGGGGTCCCTGGCGCAAGGGGTCGACCAGGAAAGGATGAATCGCGATCTCCGCGTTGCAGAAAATGTGCTGGTCACCCTTATTCAACAAAAGATGGAAGGGAATCGGATGTTCTTTCCTCTCAGCATCACTGCATCATACCAGGCAGGTGTCGGTGTTACCTTTACGCTGCCCGCCGACTATACCACTCCCATCGCGCTGGTGTTCCCCGCCCGTAGCTACGACGTTCAGAGTGTGAGCGGCGGTGTGGTTCGCCGGCAGCTACCTGCCGCACAAGGGGAAGGGGACGAGTGGAAGCTCAAGGATCGCCAGCAGCTCAACCTCGACAGCCTTCGCGACCTTTCCAATGAACGCATCATTGAAGCAGCGCGCGACTTCCTGGCTGACTATGGGTCGCTCCTGAGCCAACTGCCTTCCGGAGAAAAAGTCGTGATTACAAATCGCGGTGACCAACCCCGCGCATGGGTAGGTTCGCTTGTATCCGCTCCGAGCCGGATGCTATTATCGGTCGAGGCAAGCACGGATGACATCAACGCACTGCGCAATGCGCGCATCAACCGCGACGAGTTCGTCAAGCGCATTAAGGTTACTACCGCTGAAGTCACCGGCGAAGTGGAGCCGGATCTGGAACTTCTCTCAACTATCTTCAGCAGGCTGTACCGTCCCGACCTCTCGAAAACGTTTTTTGTCGACGGCACAATTCCCTATGAGCGCATGAAAAATTTTGGTGTTGTGTACTACATGCGCGTGTTCTCCGCCAACCGTACATTCAACAGCACCTACGATATGCCCACCGTCGGCCTGAAAGACGTCAACCAGCAAGAGCGGGATGCGAAGGTGAAGGAACTCTATCCAAAGTTTGAATCAGAGCTTAAGGAAAATATCCTGGAGTATGGACGCACACTGAAAAGCCTCGGAGATCAGGAGCAACTTGTGTTTAACGTGGCATTGACCCAGTGCTATCAATGCAAGATACCATCGACACTGGAACTCTCCATTCTGGGATCGGACCTTAAGGCCTACAACGAAGGAAAAACCGATCGCCAAACCGCCCTCTCAAAAATTGTCTCTAAACGCGGCCCCGATCAATGATATCGGGGCGCCATCCGGACAAATAGTCCCCGGTCGCTGATTTGACAATTACAAGTCCTGCTTCCCCGCGGATGTGGTATTTGCTTACACCGCGGGGGTTAAGCTTATTCCAATGGCTTCACGTTGGCCCAGGATTTGCCTACCTTTGCAGAGGGTTAGTGGAATTTCTTTGTAGTCTTCTCAAATCCCCTTCATTCCATTGATTACCCGACCAGGAACACCCACATCAGGTTGGGTGTGCGTGTGTGCAAAACTAAGGCGTCATGGGCAAGAGAAACATTATCATTTTGTTGGCGATCGCAGCTGCAGCGTTGGCTGCGTATTTTTTAGTCAGGGGAGGAGCCAAGAACGCCAGCGTCGAAATCCTCACGATTGTAAGGAAAGGACCATTCAAAGTAGAGATCGAGACGACGGGTGAACTCGAAGCCAAGAACTCCGTCAAGATACAGGGGCCGGCAGCCCTTCGCGACTTCAGAATCTTCAACGTGACGATACAGGCTATTGTCGATGAGGGAACAATCGTTAAGAAGGGCGACTGGGTTGCATCCCTCGACCGCTCGGAATTTCAGAATCGTTTCGACGAGAAACAGCTGGCCCTTGAGCGTGAGCAAGCGGAGTTCGTGCAAATGGAACTCGACACGACGCTTCAATTACGACAAGCACGCGATGAACTCATCAACTTAAAATATGCCGTAGAGGAAAAACGAATCGTCCTCGAGCAATCGCAGTACGAACCGCCCGCCACGATCAAGCAGGCAGAGATCAATCTCGCGCGAGCAGAACGAGAGTACGCTCAGGCACTCGAAAACTATAAGATCAAGAAACGCCAGAATGCCGAACGCATGCGCGAACAGTCCACCGAGCTGCGCAAAGCTCAAAGGGAGTTTGAGGCCATCCAGCGCCTGGCATCCGCCTTCACCATACTCGCTCCGGAAGATGGTATGGTGATCTACACGAAAGGCTGGGACAACAAGCCCATTAAGGCAGGCTCACAGATTAACACCTGGGATCCGACTGTCGCGACGTTGCCTGATCTCAGCCAGATGATGTCGAAGACATTTGTAAATGAAGTTGATGTTCGAAAGGTGAAAGTCGGTCAACCCGTGGAAATCGGTCTTGACGCCTACCCCGAAAAGAAACTGACAGGCGTAGTCACGCGCGTAGCCAACGTGGGCGAGCAAAGGCCCAACAGTGATGCCAAGGTGTTTCAGGTGGATATTGCCATCAACGGAACGGATCCAAGCCTGCGACCTGCAATGACCACATCCAACAAGATCGTTACGGCGATGCTTGAAGACGCCCTGTTTGTCCCTCTTGAATGTCTCCATAACCAATTCGACTCCATCACTTACGTATACCTGCGTCAGGGGCTTGACACCCGCAAGAAAGAAGTGATGGTGGGTTTAACGAATGCTAATGACGCAGTGATACTGGCAGGACTTTCCGAAGGTGACCGCGTTTATCTCTCTGTCCCGTCCGGTATGGAGGATGAACCTATCGACCTGCTTCCCGAAATGAACGGAAAGAGGCGAAAGCCTGCTGAAGAAACGCCCGACATACAAGTTCCCCGATTACTCGATGGGGGAGGACAGCCAGCTCCGGACGAAAGACGAGGCAGATTTCGCCGCCCGGATGGAGCACGCGCCGGTGTAGCCAGGTCTGATTCGACAAGGAACCCATGAAGGAACGGTTGCTGGCAAACCTCTATATCGCAGTCGACGCTGTGTTATCCAACAAAATGCGGTCGCTGCTGACGGCGTTGGGTATCATCTTCGGCGTAGCCGCTGTTATTGCTATGCTTGCCATCGGGAACGGTGCGCAACAGGAAATCCTGGAACAAATTCGTCTCGTAGGGGTAAACAATATCGTTGTCAAACCCATTGTTGAACAGCGAGAGGAAAAGATCGAAGAAACGGCATCGAAGGAGAAAAGAAAATTTTCACCGGGTCTAACCCTGCGTGATGTGAACAGTATTCGCGCAAACATTCCGGTCATCAGCAAGATCAGCCCTGAGATTCTCCTGGAGACATTCATCATCAAAGGCGGCGTTCGACGCTCGGCCAAACTCGTGGGCGTTGATCCCGTCTACTTTGAGATTTTTGATTTCACCCTGGCAGAAGGCCGAATGTTTCTTGAGGATGAACTCATAAACGGTTCACCTGTCTGCATCATTGGAAATTCCATCAAGAGCAAATTTTTTCCAACGGAAGATCCGTTGGGTAAGGCTATTAAAGTAGGTCCCCATTGGCTTACCATCGTTGGTGTCATGCGTGAGCGCCTCGTCTCTCAGGCCAGCATCGCCAAGCTCGGCATTCGCGACTACAACATGGATGTATACACTCCCCTGCAGACGATGTTAATTCGGTACGAGAAC
Organism: Bacteroidota bacterium; assembly: GCA_003242315.1. Classification (GTDB taxonomy): domain Bacteria; phylum Bacteroidota; class Bacteroidia; order Cytophagales; family Cyclobacteriaceae; genus ZC4RG29. Next base: position 48,483 of record QGUY01000002.1, on the reverse strand, counting down.
CGCGACCTTGTCACGCGTTCACAGCTGTCGAGCACCACCAGCCGCGGGCAGTATAGTCGTGGGCAGGTAGTGGTGCAGGAACCTGAAACGGAAGAGCCCACAACGCCGACCAACTACCACCAGCTTGACCGACTGGTAATCCAGGTGGCTGAGACACCGTATCTTCAAACAACGGCAGAAATACTTTCGCGTTTGCTGGAGCGACGACACTATGGCGTTGTTGATTATGAGATTGAAATTCCGGAGTTACTCCTAAAGCAGCAGCAACGCACCAACGATATTTTCAATTACGTGCTGGGTGCGATCGCCGGCATTTCGCTCCTTGTCGGCGGCATCGGCATTATGAATATTATGCTGGCCTCTGTACTCGAACGCATCAAGGAGATCGGGCTCCGACTTTCCATTGGCGCCAAGAAGTCTGATATCACGCAACAGTTTCTTTTTGAAGCTATGATGATCAGTGTATCCGGAGGTCTTATCGGAGTCTTTCTCGGCGTCGGACTGGCCTACCTGATCTCTACTGTCGCAGAAATACCTACCGTTATCAGTTTTATGTCAATAGTTGTATCCTTTGGTGTAGCGGCCACTGTGGGGCTCATTTTTGGAATCGCACCAGCACGAAAGGCCGCCAGCCAGGATCCCATTACCTCACTACGCTATGAATAGCAAGGCTTGTTTTCTTGTTGTCGCCGGAATTTTTTTATCCGCGTGGCACGATGGCCACGCGCAGGTGCGCCGGCTGACCCTGGATGATGTTGTATCCCTCGCTCGGGCACAATCGCCGCGATCCAAGCAGGTGGAGACGCGGAAGGAAAACCTGTACTGGACGTATCGCTACTACAAGTCCAATTACAACCCTCAGCTGCGCCTTAGCGGTAACTTCCCGAATTACAGTCAGGACTTCACGCCGGTAACGCAGCCCGACGGATCAATTGAATTCCGCTCCCGCCAGCAAACCAACTCGGCGCTGACGCTTGGTCTCCAACAGCCGATACCGTGGACGGGAGGAGTGATCTCCATGAACACCTCGGTATTTGTTGTCGACGACATAGAACGGGACGTCGTGAACTGGAGCGGTGTTCCCATGAACATTCGACTGGATCAACCGCTATTTTCTTTCAACCGCCTTCGTTGGGACAGAATGATCGAACCGTTACGCTATGAAGAGTCGCGCCGTGAGTACGTGGAGGAAATGGAGTTCATTTCACGGGAAGCTGTCTCACGGTTCTTTGCCGTCATGACATCACAGATCAACCTCCAGATCGCTGAGTTCAACCTCGCTAACAACGACACCATCTACAAGATTGAACAGGGTCGATATAATATCGGTACGACGTCCCAGGACAAACTGCTGCAGGTCGAGCTCCAACTGCTGCGCTCACGCCAGGATGTTGCGCAAGCAAAACTTGATTTGGAAACGAACCGACTAAGGCTTCGCTCGTTTGTCGGGCTGAATGATGCGGAACAGTTTGAGCTGGTGCTTCCCGAAGAAATTCCTCAATTCGATATATCCCTTGATGAGGCTTTGGATCGGGCACGGACCAATCGCGCCGACTTCATCGCGTTTGAGCGACGACGGCTGGAAGCCGAAAGCCAGGTGGCAAGTGCAAAGGGCGACCGCTTCGATGCGACGCTGACAGCGTCGTATGGTCTCAACAACTCCGGTTCCGCGCTTTCCGACGTCTATCACGATCCGTTACGACAGCAACGCTTCAACATTGGATTCAACGTGCCGGTGCTGGATTGGGGACGCAATAAAGCAAGGTTACGTACTGCCGTTGCCAACAAGGAATATACAGACTACGTCATTGCACAGGATGAAGTAAACTTCGAACAGGAAATTCTCACCCAGGTACGCCAGTTTGAAATGTTGCGGCTGCAAATTGAGATTACGAAGAAGGCCGACGAAGTTGCTGCCGAGCGTTACAATGTTGCACAAAATCGATACCTCATCGGGAGAATCGATATTACCAATCTGAATATTGCGCTGACGGAAAAGGACGATGCAAAACGGAGCTATATCCTGGCGCTCCAATCGTTCTGGCAGGCGTATTACGATCTCAGGCGATTAACGTTGTATGACTTCGCTACGGGCACGCCGCTATACGTTCCCGATGAACTTGATTGAAGGGGTTAAACTCCCGTGTAATTGAAAGGCGTGATCTGTTTTAACCGCGTCTTCAATCCGGGTTTGATATCCAGCGAATCGATGAAGTTGTGAATGGTCTCGCGGGTGATCTTTTCGTTGGTTCGCGTCAACGCCTTAAGCGTTTCGTAGGGATTAGTGAAGCCTTCCTTTCTCAGGATGGTTTGGATGGCTTCCGCGATAACCGCCCAGTTATCGTCAAGGTCTTCGCGGATTTTTTCTTCATTGATTTCAAGCTTGCGGATGCCGCGCTCAAGCGATTTGAATGCGATAATACTATGCGCGAGAGGAACGCCAATGTTTCGCAGCACGGTTGAGTCTGTCAGGTCACGCTGCAGCCTTGACACCGGCAACTTGGATGACATGAAATCAAAGATAGCGTTGGCGAATCCGAGGTTCCCTTCTGCGTTTTCGAAGTCGATGGGATTCACCTTGTGGGGCATCGCAGAAGAACCTACCTCGTTGTCGGCAATCTTCATCCTGAAATAGTTCATCGAGATATATTGCCAGATGTCCCGGCTGAAGTCGATGAAGATCGTGTTGATCCGTTTGAGGTTGTCGAACAGTGCGGCGAGGTTGTCGTAGTGTTCGATTTGTGTTGTCGGAATGCTGCGGCTCAATCCCAGATGCTTGCAAAACTCGTCCGCAAACTTATTCCAGTCGATTTCAGGATACGCGACGTGATGCGCATTAAAGTTGCCGGTGGCACCCCCGAACTTTGCTGAAAAGGGAATAGTCTTCAGCAGTTTCATTTGCTTTTCGAGACGCGACACGAAGACCATGAGCTCCTTGCCCATTCGGGTAGGAGAGGCGGGTTGCCCGTGGGTGTAGGCAAGCATGGGCACGTCCTGCCACTGCTTCGACATCTGACTGATCCGGCTGATCAGGCTCGTCAGCTGCGGCTGATACTCACGGCTCATGAAGTCGCTGATGAGCAGGGGAATAGCCGTATTATTGATGTCCTGCGAGGTAAGCCCGAAGTGAATGTATTCCCGAAAAGGCTCGAGCAAGGGATCGTCAAAGCGTTTTTTGATGAAATACTCCACCGCCTTGACGTCGTGATTGGTTTCCGCCTCGATTTGCTTTACTTCTTCAGCGTCGGCCTCCGAAAATTCCTTGTAAATACGTCTGAGGTCATTAAGCTTATGGACGGGGAAATCCATCATCTCAGGAATGATTGCCGAAAGTGCGATGAGATATTCGATCTCGATTTGAATCCGGTAGCGGATCAGTCCATATTCCGAAAAGTATTGCGACAAAGTCTGGACCGACCGGAAGTATCGACCGTCAATCGGCGAAATCGCAGTAAGAGGTGTCAGCGGCACAGTTCGAGGAATTTACGGCGCTAAATTAAGGAAATTACGGTATGGCCGGAAAATTGAAAGGTTGTACTTTTGTGCGACCTTTTGGGCAACACAACGCTTGTGCCCTGTGTTATAAAGGTACGTTCTGCCATGGCATTTAATTTCTTCAAAAAGTCAAAACCACAGCAGCCTGCAAAGGAGGCAACACATACCGGCCCGCAATACCTGGAACTCACGGTAAAGTCAATTATCAACGAAACCCGTGATACGATCACAATTGTGTTCGATACGCCTCCTTCGGGACCGCTTGTCTACAAACCCGGACAATTCCTTACACTCATCGTACCCATTCAGGGTAAGGAAGTCAGGAGGGCTTATTCCCTCTGCACTTCGCCCTATACCGATGAATTCCCTGCCGTTACTGTCAAGCGTGTTGAGGGCGGCTTGATGTCGAACTGGCTGGCCGATAATCTCAAGGTGGGTGATAAGCTGAAGGTAATGGCAGCCGTGGGGAATTTTACGCTCGACTACGCACCAACAAACCGTCGCCACGTCGTAATGTTTGCGGGTGGTTCTGGGATTACACCGCTGATGTCGCTCACGAAGGGCGTGCTCACCCAGGAACCCGAGAGTATTGTGTCATTGATCTACTGCAACCGCGACATCGATAGCGTCATCTTTAAGGATGAGCTTGATCGTTGGGAGAAGCAATATCAGGGTCGCCTTCATGTGATCCATATCCTCGACACCGCGCCCATGAACTGGCAAGGATATTCGGGGCTCCTCAATCCCGACATGCTCAGGAAATTGTTTGACAGGATTCCTGATTGGGGCGTGCGCAACACGCTTTACCTCATGTGCGGTCCCGAAGGGATGATGAAGAACGTCGAATCCCTGCTGGGCGCGTACTCAATACCTCAGGAACAAATCCGAAAGGAAAGTTTCGTTCAGGGTACGATCGACAAACCCGCCAGGAAGGAAGGTGAGGAGGAAGAACTTGTAGAGCGCGAAGTGACGATCAGGTTCGACGGCGAGGAATACAAGATCATGGTGCCCCCTCACAAAGCTATCCTTGAGACCGCGCTCGACGCCGGCATCGATCTTCCGTATTCTTGTCAGAGCGGACTTTGTACTGCCTGCCGTGGAAAAGCGATCTCCGGAAAGGTCCGCCTTGATGAAGAAGAAGGACTCTCCGCATCAGAACGCGCCGAAGGTTACGTCCTAACCTGTGTAGGTCATCCTCTTACGGATGACGTGATCATAGAAATTGGTTAATATTCGGTTCAGCCTTTTTCCACACGGTGCTTGCTGTCTTCTGTAATATTGTCCAACGTCCACGTTATACGCTTTTCAAACGGATGTCTGCGGACGGGACAATCTGATTTGATACATATCGGACACGAAAACTCCATGCAGGCGTCGACGTGGATAAAGAACTCCAGTGGCATGTCGAAACGGGCACGCATCAGGCGGTGAAACGCTTCCACTTCGTCATGCGCCTCGCGGATATTGAGATACCATGGCACGGTGAGGTGTGCATCCAGGTGCAGTACGCGTCCATACTTGATGAATCGTACGTTGTGCAGGTCTACCCACGAAGCTCTGCGGTTGGCATTCGCCGTCTTGACAACTTCCTGCAGCAATGTAAGGTCGCGTTCATCCATAATCCCCGCGATGGAACGACGAACGATTACAACACCTGTGTACAGCAACCATATACTGAACAGAATCGCTATTACGCCGTCGATCCATTGGTAGTCGGTCAGGTAAACGAAAAAAAGACCCACAACTATGCCGACAGTGGTTACCGCATCCGAGTGAAGATGCTTGCCGCTTGCCACCAGCGCAAGCGACCTGTTCTTCTTGCCAATCCTGATGCACACCGTTCCGGCAATGTAGTTGAGAACTGCGCTAACAGAGACGAGCGCCAGACCCGTGCCCAGTCGGGTGATCTCAGAATCGACAAGCAGCGATCGAATTGATTCATAGATGATCGAGATTCCGGCAATGAATATCAGCGTGCCTTCAATACCTGCCGAGATGTATTCGATCTTGCCGTGGCCGTATGGGTGATCCTCATCGCGTGGCTTTGCAGACAGCGTGAGAGAGTACAAACCCAGGAATCCCGCTACAACATTGATGATCGTTTCAAGCGCGTCGCCCAGAATCGCTACTGAACCCGTGCGATACCACGCGTAAAGCTTGACCAGCAAAAGGAAGACGGACAGTGCCGCGACCCATTTCTGTACCTGGATATTTTTCTGCGACGCGTTCAAGTTTGACATGCATTGGTCGCGATACCCGCAAAAAGAAAGCCACACCACATCCGCAGCGGTGTGGCCTTCTTCCCATGGAACTCTTAATCACGCAGGCGCACGCGAAGTACGCGGTCATCATTCGTGATAAACAAAACCTTGTCGTTCGGTGTGAACGCACAGTTCGAAGCCGGGCCATTTAGCCTGATCTTTCCAATGAGTTCTCCTTGCGGATTAAAGATCCACACGCCACCCGGACCTGTCGCAAACAAGTTACCCTGGCTGTCGAATTTGAGACCATCCGGAAGACCAGGCGCCGTTTTTGCCTCTTCAGTTGCGTTATAAAGAATGCGACCATTTGAGATGGTGCCATCAGCGGTGACATCGTATTGATACCACACGGCCTTTTCTGGATCGGAATTAGCCACGACGAGCGTTTTTTCATCCGGTGTTAAAGCAATGCCATTGGGCCGAGTAATGGAATCCGTCAGCAACCGGACTTCGCCACCGGGCGTCGCGCGAAAGACACCCTGGAATGGAAGTTCCTTCGTAGGGTCATCGATTTTGGGAAGCCCGTAAGGCGGATCCGTAAACCAAAGGTTGCCGGCACGGTCGAAGATCGCGTCGTTGGGGCTGTTCAATTTCTTTCCTTCATAACCAGAAACCAAAGCAATAAACTTTGGAGCAGGTTGATCGAGAGGAGCATCCATTACGGCAATTTGCCGATCGCCATGCTGACACAACACGAGGCGACCATCTTTGTCGAGGATGAGTCCGTTCGAACCTGGCTCGGCACGCCCCGATGGCTCTGGGGATGTATAGCCCGAAGGATGAAGATACTCTTCCACGCCTCCGGCTTCCGTCCACTTGAAGACCTTGTTCGGGGGGATGTCTGAAAACAGCAACATGTTGTGCGCGGGTACCCACAGCGGCCCCTCCGTCCACGCATGACCTTCTGCGATAACCTGGATGTCCGCGTCTTCGGCGATGATCGCATTAAGAGACGGGTCCAGGCGTTCAATGGTTCCGAGGGACGCTGCGGAGTCAGCTGCAGAAGTAGCCTCTCCATCGCTGCTTCCGCGACCACATCCACACAGTACGAGTGCGGAGTACAATAAAGCAATCGAAGGCTTAAGGGAAAGTTTCATGAAAAAAGGGTTTTAGGGGCAATCAAGATAGCAAATAGCGTATTGCAGACGGCATCGATTCCGGACGAAAAATTGGACGTTGCGTCCCATTTTGAAAAATGAACGGAACGGATTCCGAGACAAAGTATGGCGAAATCTGCCGGAAATCGCGGTTTTGTGTCGGTTCATCGGCTGGTATAGCAGCCGGGATACTGATGGAAGGGAATTTGTTGGATAAAGGCGTGAAAGAATTTTTTGCAGCGGTATGAAACCATTGCCTGATCACGAACTTGGCCACATGCGAACGCTGGTCCGGATGGCCGGTGTGGATGGCCCGTTGAACGACAAGGCCCGTCGTGTGATCCGCAAGATCGCAACCTCACGTGCTGTCGAAGCATCGAGGGTAGACGCACTGCTGGACAGCAAGGAGGAGGATGCATCGATGTTCGTTCCTGACGGACTTGGTAACCGAATGGGGTTGCTCCACGACCTGATGGTGCTTGCTTACCTCGACGGTTCCGTAAACGAGCGTGAAAAATCGATGCTTGACAGGACCATCCGTGCCTTTAACTTCAGGCCGCAGCTTGCCGATCATCTTATAGATTTGTTTCGGTACGGCCAGCCGTCTCCCGCCGAGTGGAACGACTTTGTCGACCATGTGAAACAATCCTTCGTTGAAGGTCAATAATTCGGCTTTTTTTCAGAAACGTTGGTCTTTCGGGTTATTTTTGAGCTGCGACTAGAACCGAAAACGCAGCGCAATGGAAACAGCAGAGAAGATCACGCGCCCTCAGCGCAAGTTTCTCCCCGAAGATTTCAAGGTAACGGTCTGGGAAGATCTGAAACCATATTTTGATGCCCTCCTCGAACGTGAACTATCCTCAGCGGAGGACCTGAAAAAATGGTTTCGCGACAGGAGTGAGCTGGAATCCGTAATCTCCGAGGACCTGGCGTGGCGATACATCCGTATGACATGTTACACTGAGAACCAGGAGTATCGAACCCATTACCAGGATTTCATCGAAAACATTCAGCCGAAGATTGCCCCGGTGTCGGATAAACTTAATCGCAAAGCGGCTGAATCTCCATTCCTGTCGGAGGTTGCCCAATTACCGGGATATGATATCATGATTCGCAACCTCAGGAAGGAGATCGAAATCTTCCGGGAGGAAAACGTCCCGTTGTTTACGGCAATCAACACGGAGACGCAAAAGTACGGACAGATCTCCGGTGCGATGACGGTTGAGGTGGACGGCAAGGAGTTGACGTTGCAGCAGGCCGGTGTCCTGCTGATGTCGACCGACCGCAAGGTGCGCGAAGAAGTGTTTCGGAAGATCGCGGCCCGTCGACTTGCCGATAAGGACGCATTGAATGACTCCTTTACCCGCCTTGTGGAGTTGCGTCACCAGGTTGCGATCAACGCCGGGTTTAAGAACTTCCGCGATTACATGTTCAAGGCGCTCGGTCGTTTTGATTACACGGTGCAGGATTGCTTCGATTTTCACAAGGCTATCGAGACCGAAACGCTGCCCATACTTGACGATTTCGCGAAAGCAAGAAAGGAGTCGCTCAAAGTCGATAGCCTGCGTCCGTGGGACAAAGCCGTCGACCCCGAGCTTCGTCCGCCACTTAAACCCTTTGGGAGTGGCGAGGAACTTACCGAGAAGACGATCGAAGTGTTCAGGCGTCTCGATCCTTATTTAGGAGATTGCCTGGCCATCATGCGACAAATGGGTCACCTCGACCTTGAGTCCAGAAAGGGAAAGGCGCCAGGCGGGTACAATTATCCCCTCGCGGAAATTGGGGTTCCCTTCATCTTCATGAATGCCACCTCTACGTTGCGTGACATGGTTACCATCATGCACGAGGGTGGACATGCGATACACAATTTCCTTACACGAGAACTTGAACTGAACGATTTCAAGTCGACCCCTTCAGAGGTGGCTGAACTTGCCTCGATGTCGATGGAACTGTTGTCAATGGATCATTGGGATGTCTTCTTCGAAGATGAGGCTGAATTGAAACGCGCCCGTCGCGAGCACCTTGAAGACATCATTGAAACGCTTCCCTGGGTGGCAACGATCGACCAGTTTCAGCATTGGATATATGAGCATCCGACGCACTCGCTGGAGGAACGCCGTGCTGCCTGGAATGAGATCTTCGGGAGATTTTCAGACCGCGTTACCGACTGGAGCGGACTGGAAAAGGAACGCGACTACCTCTGGCAAAAGCAACTCCACCTTTACGAGGTGCCTTTCTATTACATTGAATACGGCATGGCGCAACTCGGAGCGATCGCCGTATGGCGCAACTTCCGCCGCAACAGGGAAGAGGGACTTGCAGGCTATCGCAGGGCGCTTGCACTGGGGTACATGAAAAGTATTCCCGAGGTATACGCCGCCGCGGGGATACGCTTTGATTTTAGCAGGGAGTACATAAGAGAGTTGATGGATTTTGTGAGGGAGGAACTGGACGATTTGTGATTAGTGATTTTTGATTTTTGATTTGTGATTTGTGCTTGACCGCTGGGTCCACCTCAAATCGAAAATCACAAATCACAAATCAAAAATCCTTTCCTCCTCGTGCCTTATCCAGCAAATCACTTAGCAGCTCTGCTTCAGCATCAGTAAGGCAAAGCACGTTGTCGATTCTGTGGCGTTCCTTGTTGATTTCGTCGAGGACCTGGAGTCCGCGCTCAGTGATGAAGATGTCGGTCGCGCGTTTGTCCGACGGACATGATTTCTTGACGATCAACTCCTTTTTGACGAGCCGGTTGAGCAGTCGCGAGACGTCGGAGTTCCTGTCGAGCATGCGCGATTTGATCGTAGTAGCAGAAACGCCATTGGGATGCTGGCCACGCAGGATGCGGAGGATGTTGAACTGCTGTGTCGTGATACCGAAAAGGGAAAGAAATTTTTGTTGGGCGCCGAGCAGCCAGTTAGAAGTATAGATGAGGTTCACCACCGCCTTATGGTGGACGCTGTGGAAGGCTTTCTGTTTGATTTCGTCTTCGATCTTCATGAAGCGTAAAAGCCCCCGGAATATTCCGGGGGCTTTAGTATTTTCCTAGCCTTTAGGCTTTGTTCATTTCTATTTTGCAGACGATGTCGACATCATCAGACACAACGAGTTCTCCACCTGCAAGGCGGTTGTCCCATTTCAGATTGTAGTCTTTGCGGTTGATGGTGCCGGTTACTTTGAAGCCAGCCTTCATGCCGCGACCTGTGTCGATGGTTCCACCATAGACAACGTCAAATGTTACGGGTTTGGTGACGTCGCGCATGGTGAAGTCGCCCTTCAGTTTGTAAGCGTTGCCTTCCTTTACAAGCTTACCCTTGAATTTGATTTCGGGGAATTTTTCGGCGTTGAAGAAGTCGTCAGACTTGAGGTGATTGTCACGACGTTCGTTTTCGGTGTCAATGGAAGCGACCTTTGCTGTAAACTCAACATCGGCATCGTGGAAGTCGTCCGATTTGCTGACAACCTTGGCATCGAAATCAGTGAACTCACCTTCTACTTCTGATATCGCCATGTGAAGGACGTTGAAACCGATCTTAGAGTGAGCCTTGTCGATAGTCCAGGTAGTTTGAGCGAAGGCTGTGCCCGAAGCGAGCAGCGCAATCAGTAAGAATTTCATTTTTTTCATATGAGGTTGTTTGGATTTTACTCCCCCTAAAGTAATGAAAATGCGTGTTTAAACAAGGTTTTCTTGATGGCCTTAGAAATTAAGATAAAAATCGGCTACAAGCGAACGGTATTCGGTGGAAGGTTGGCTGTTGTTGTCCAGGAGGCAAAGAGACGAGCGCTGGGGCGGGTAGGGGGTCCTTGCAAACTCCATCAGGCGGCGGATAGGGGGTTTGGCTGGTTTTGACTGTACCTCGCACACCTTTGAACAATAGAAGCCATGGCGTGCGGCGAGGGTTTCGAATTGTCTTGATTCGGCCAGGGGGAGGATGATGCTGAGCCGGCCCCGCTGGCTCAGGAGGCGGTTGGCCGCTTCGAGAATGTCTTCGTGACCCAACAACCGGTCGTGACGCGCTCTTTCGCGCCCCGGGTCCGGTGGTCTTAGCGCGTCGACGTAAAAGGGGGGATTGGTGACCAGGAGATCATAGAGTTTATCAGGCTCCAATGCCTGTACAGAAGTGTGATAAATACGCAGCCTGTGTTTCCAGGGGGAGGCGTTGAAGTTTTCCGCTGCCTGAAGGGCGTCGTCAGAGACTTCGACGGCGTCGATGTGGACTGATGCGTTCGTACGTTGGGCGAGCATGAGCGCAATAACACCCGAGCCAGTGCCTACATCGAGTATTGTACTGACATCATCTACTGAAGTCCATGCGCCAAGCAACACGCCGTCCATCCCGACCTTCATCGCCACGCGATCATGTCGGATGGAGAATTGCTTGAATCGCATGACGTACTTCATGTGCCTACTATCTGCCCTGTGTGATCTATGTGTTCCAAGTGGTTCAAAAAGATAATTGAATATTCCTGAACTATATAGGATACATGGGGATCCAGATAGGGCACATAGGTGGTTATCTTGTCATTTCAAGAGTGTCTGCTGTTTCAGCTTTTCCTTAATGTACGCCTTGAATTCTGCGGGACCGATGATGGTGATCTCATCCGCAAGTCCCATAACGAAGCGTCCGACACCTTTGAAATTAAGTGTGGGGCCATTGAAGATGTATGTGCGGGTTTCGCTTGATTCATCTTTTTCAAGGTATGGCATTGTGAGCGGGAATTCTTCACGCATGAGTACGTAGGCGCGAAGGCTGAGTCTGAGTGTGACCCATGTTTCACGACGGCCGCTCATACCAAATACATCTGTGTTCGTACGCTCGTGCAGTTTCTCGTATTTGTAGGGTTTGTCGAGTACCACGACATCGCCGATACGTTCCAGCTTAAAATATTTGCACTGCTTGTCTTTGGTGTCGAGGGCCTGCACGGATTGAAATCCTTCGCCAAAGCGGAATGGCTCCACCAGCCGGTCCGTGATTTCCTGGCTGTTGGCAGAGTGGTAATGCTTGAGTACCACCTGTCGTTTGTTTTCGATGGCTTCGTTGATCCTGCGGAAGAGCTTAGCCACACGCAGTTTCAAGAACTGTTCCGGCAGGTCGCGCGCCTCCGAGTGGAACGCGAGCTTGCGCAGGAGGTCCTCCTGCAGGGGATGACCGGCCGCACCGCTCTGGATGAGCTGGCGCAATATACTCACCTCTTCCAGCGTAAACTGGTCGTCAGGGTTTTCTCCTTCTTCGCGATGAACAAAATAGCGGCCGTTAAAATCCTGATCGATAATAAACCCGATTTCCTCCAGCAGCTTGAAGTAGCGATATATGGTTCGCTCTGTAGTCTCCAGGTGGCTGGCGAGCTGTCCCACCGTCCTTCCACCGCCCTTCAGCAACGCAATCAACTGAAATACCCGAAGAATTTTTGCTTGTGGAAGCATTTGTTGTGATCTATATGTGATGTACTGGTTGGAAAGTGAGTGAAAGTAATGTAAGTAATATGTGGTGAGAAAAGGTCATCGGCAATCGGTGCAGCGTTATAATAGTTGCGTAACTGGGTAGACGCACGGCCGTGCATCTCAACATGTCCCAATTACCTGGGATGTATATCTACTACCGGTTTGCCGACTACTGATTACCGACGACCGGTCACCAACTTACCAGACCCCTTCCCCCTCCACACTTTCCCTCATCAATGTAACGCATTTTCAGTTGGGCACAAAAAAACCAAGCCCCTGGAACGGGGCCTGGCTTTGCTACAGGTAAGACTTATATTATTAGGAAAGGTCTTTCACGAGTTCGTCGATGCGGGCCTGGGCTTCTTCTTTACCCAGGGAGAGCGACAACTTGTACAACTCGAGTGCTTCACGCTGAGTTTCTTTCTTCTTGCGCGGTGCGAACTTGGTGCGCGATGCCGCGGTTTCCAGCGCCTGAGCCTGAGCGAAGTAGAGATCCGCCTGACTCATACGGGAAGCGGTGTTGATTTCTTCAACGCGCGTTTCCAGTGCTGCGATATCCTGTTCCTTCATCTGGATCAGGTCGTCCTTCACGACAAGAACAGAATCTTTTTCGTTGACGGTTTTAGCCAGCGTTGCGTTTTCAGCGCGCATCTTTTCAACTTCCTGCTCAAGTGCAGCCACTTGTTGCGTCCTCGCTTCGAGGTCCGCACGAAGCCTCTTGATGCTTGCGGCATAGTTGGAAGCAGCGCCCTTGGAGTTCTTGAGGGATTCTTCCAACTCGGCAATCCGGCTTTCAGTTTGGCGGATGTGCTCGTTTATATTCTTCAGACGTTCCGCGTAGTTGGTATAGTTGGTCCCTTCTACAACATCGGTGCGCAGCAAGTTACGGCTCGCGTCAATCGAGTCGATCAGCGCGCCAACTTCCTGTAACGACTGCGCCATTTGCTGGCTCGTCTCAAGCTCCAAACGCAAGGAATCAACCTGCGAACGGAGACGTTCTTTCTCGCCGCTATCGCATCCCCAGGCCAAAACGGCGAGGGAAAGCCCAAATAAGAATTTCTTTACCATGATTGGTTTCAGTTAATTGTTTGACACGGTACGTCAAAACGGATGCGCCGGTCGGAGTTATAGGCATGAATAGTCGACGAATGGCATATTGCGTCGATAAAATGCCAAAAATGGAAGTTAAACGGAATTATGCTACGTTTCCGCAACCGCGCGGGGTTGTCCCTTTATTCCACACATTGGGTAATCGCGCCAATTGTTTCGTCAAAATGACGAAACAAGCTGTGTAAGGGCATATAGGAGGACGAACAGATCCACCCAAACGAAAATTCCAAAGAATCGAAACAGCTTTTCTTTCGACCGAAAGAGCAGGCAGTGCCTGACGAATAGAGTGACCATACTCGGGTCTTGATCTTTTTTTTGCATCGCACAAAACATTAAACCTAACGAATCGGGTAGCCCATGATGGGGCGTCAATACAGGGTAGGCAGGTTCAATGGCTAAATGTAACAAATTTTCATTCCCCGGCATGCCGTACAAGGCGCTATGGGGACGAGTTCCACGAAATTCTGGTTATTTTGCCCTATTATTAGGTTACTGGCTCCCGGTGGCGCAGTCGCCGTCACACTATAATATAAATATAATAATGTCGGGAAGGTGATCGTCAACGCAGTTTACCGTATGAAAATTGAACTGTTGCGCTGTTTGTTACCTGGACTGATGCTCGTCGTCGCCTGTGTCCTGGTCCCGGGACCCGCCACGGCGCAGTATAATAATATTGTGCTCACACCGGAGGGCGTTTCCGAGTACGAACCCAGCGTCGTCATTAACCGGAAAAATCCGAAAATCATCATCGTCGCCGCCTCGCGAAATGTCTATCGGTCTTCTGACGGCGGAACTACCTGGGAAACCTGTAAGCTTAGCCCGGAGGTTGCGAACCACGGCGGCAACATCGTGGTGTCGGACCGGAAGGGTGACCTGTACCTTTTTCACCTGTCCGGCGAGGCCGGGGGACGTACCGACCGAATTGCCTGTCAGACTTCTAAAGACTTCGGAGCTACCTGGAGCCTTGCGGGCGTGATGACCGCCACAGGAGACATCCGAAATCCATCCATTACCATGGACTCGAAATCCGAATTTTTGATGGTATGGACACAGCACGATGCCTATGGTAGCGATGACGCATCCCACCACAGCAGGATCATGATCGCTGAATCAAAGGAGGGGAAGAAGTGGTCGACACCCATAGCCCTTAGCCGTGAAGGCGATTGCCGTGACGGAAACGCGACGCCCAAAGCCGCTGGAGTCGTAATCTCCCGGGAGGGCTACCGGGTCAGCACCTGGTCGCACGAACAAAAAATCTACGCCGACCGCTCTTTTGATAAAGGCCGAATGTGGCTTTCAAACGACATTGAAGTGGAAAAGCAGCCGGGCGGAACCAACCTCGTCATTCCGGGTGTGGCGGGCACAGCGGGACTGCCTATCCTGCTCATGAATCAAACCTCCGGGCGCTATGCCGGCATGCTGAATCTTTTCTGGGCTGACCAGCGCAACGGCGCTGACGACACCGACATCTGGTTTGCGCGCTCTGTTAATTATGGTGACAACTGGACACCGGCCGCTCGTGTTAACGACGATGCCAAAGGCAAACACCAGTACATGCCGGCAGCAGCCAGCGATGCCTCGAATGGTAACTTGTACATCTTATACTACGATCGACGCAATTACGACGACAATCAAACAGATGTATACCTGGCGGTGTCACGCGACCAGGGAGCCACATTTAACAACGTCAAAATTTCTGATCGGCCGTTTACTCCGGATCCTTCCGTGCCTTCGGGTGATCGGATAGGCATAGACGTGCATAACGGTCTCATCGTCGCTGCCTGGACACGACACGATGAAGGGGCAACGCGCATCGTCTTCACCACTATGCGTGATAGCGAACTGTCAGCGCCGTCAAACAACGCCTCGGCATCTCCGAAGTAGACTACGGCAACGCGGCAATGATGTCTGCCAGGAAATGGTTATCATCAAGGTAATCACCCCGTGATTCACTGAGTTTTACGACAACGAGGTCCCGCGACGGAATAATAAATACATTCTGTCCTGCAAAACCATCTGCTGAGTACGTATCCTCAGGTACGTTTGGCATCGTACGTGCGCGGGGATTACCCGGAGGGCCGGCGTTCAACCAGAATTGCGCGCCGTACACTCCTCCGGAAGCGGGAGCCGGAGTCGTCGAATAGCGCACCCATCCCTCGGGCAAGATGCGTTCTCCTGCAACGACCCCATCGTTCAAATACAATAAGCCAAACCTTGCCCAATCGCGTGCCGTGGCATACGAAAACGAAGAGCCCACAAACGTTCCGCCCGCGTCAACTTCCAGAATCATGCTGTGCGCGCCAATGCGGTTGAAGAGTTCTCTCACCGGAAATTGATAGTAGTCTTCGTCACCTACTGTTTGCCGTATGATCCACGCAATGATGTTCGTGGTACCGCTCGAGTACTCGAAAACTGTACCTGGCGTAAACTCAAGCGGGTGATGGGCAGCAAACAACCCCGCATCTTTTTTCCTAAACAGCATTGACGTCGCATCGCTGGGTCCGCCATAATCTTCTACCCACTGAAGACCACTGGAGGCTTGCATGAGGTGGTTAAGCGTGATCGCTTTTCGGTCGTCCTCCTGCCAGAATGGGACGGGCGCAGGATCTTCCAACTGAAGCTTTCCTTGTTTGACAAGAATGCCGACCAGCGCATTCATGATGCTCTTGGTCATTGACCACCCGAGGTGTCGGGAATGACGATCGAATCCATCGGCATATCGTTCGGCGATAAGCTGCCCGCGGTACACGACCAGTATTGCACGCGTATTGCGCAGGTCTTTCGTTCCCGTGGAAGCGAAGGCTGCGCTGACTGCCCGCTCCAGTCGTTTCATGTCTACCCCTTCGGGTAGCGTTTCGGGGATCTTGTCACCCAGCGGCCAGGGAATGGTATCGGCGTTGATTGGGGGACTCTTGGCGACGCGAATGCGCTGGTTTCGTAATTCGTCTTCTGAAATTTCATTCACCAGTGTACAGCCCAGGCCTTTTCGGTAGATGGCTTTGTTGCGCGCAAGTCCCAGGATGCTTCCTGTAGCCGAAGAGTCGTCGAGGTGCAGACGATAGGTACCGAGCGATACAGGGAAGCGTTTGAGTTCATAATCATGGATGCTGCGCGCGTCGCGGCCGCCAACAAAAGCGCACGAGCACATGATTTTGGCGCCGTAAGCAGTTAATATCGGTGCAGCACGCCAGCCGTAGCCGATGCCGTACAGAATGATGACACACAGAGTGATCACGAGGATTCTTCGGGCGAGCTTCATGGTGGTGCTTAGGTTTGCTGGTGTGATTGCGCCTCCTTACTTTGTCGCATGCCGAAGCAAAATACAAAAATGAAGGCGAAGGCGTTGAAGGCCTATCTCGATGAGCTGGCTGACCGGTTTAATGGTCCACAGTTCATCGAAAACGACCCCGTCTCTATTCCTCACGAATTTTCGCAGAAGCAGGATATAGAAATAGCCGGATTGTTCGCCGCAGTTTTGGCGTGGGGTCAACGAGGCACTATTATAAAAAAGTGCAGGGAATTAATGGATCGTATGGATCGTGCGCCCTATGCTTTTATCAGGCACCATAGTGAATCAGATCTCCAGCGGCTTATAGGATTTCGACATCGGACGTTCAACGACACGGATCTCCTGTATTTTGTTTCATTTCTCCATTGGTATTACAGCCGGCATGATACACTTGAGACAGTATTTCAAGGCCAGACGATAGAAGCCGGTCTTGAGCGGTTTCACAGCATGTTCTTTTCCCTGGAAGGGTGTCCGTCGCGCACACGCAAGCACATTTCTACGCCTGCAAAGAAGTCGACCTGCAAGCGGCTTAACATGTACCTCCGCTGGATGGTGCGCCATGATGATCGTGGTGTCGATTTCGGACTGTGGCGGAGCATCTCACCGGCGGACCTCATTTGTCCCTGCGATGTGCACGTCGATCGGGTGGCGCGTAAACTCGGCTTGATAAAACGAAAACAGACCGATTGGCAAACGGCCCTCGAGTTGACAAACCGCCTGAAACAGTTTGATCCTGATGATCCTGTTCGCTACGACTTCGCGTTGTTTGGTCTTGGTGTTGTTGAAAAAGGACAGCAATTTAAATCCTTTCTAAATTGACTCGGGTCAGTTTTTGGGTTTTGGGGCGAAAAGGTGTGCATAAGTCGGCTTAAAGATGACGTAAGAAATAAGCGCAAATCGCGTCATAAAAATGTTTCACGTACAGTTAAATAAATTTGAAAAAATGGCTTCGGATAGTAGATTTGTGGCCACTATGTCGCAAAAACGGACACTCAGCCACACATGACAGACCAGCAATCTCTCCCGGCCAGAACCCTTCCCCTCATTTTATTTTTTTTAGTTGCTTCTTTCGTATCAAATGGTCAGGAAATCCCCAGTGAACCGGCCGCTATTTCTGCTGGTGAAGCACTGTTCAATAATAATTGCCGGTCGTGTCACCGCGTACACGAAAAACTTATAGGTCCCGCGCTTGCTGGTGTCACCGAGCGAGCACCTTCAGTGGATTGGATCATTTCTTTTGTAAAGAATCCTCCTGCCGTCATCGCGAGTGGCGACGAATACGCGACTGCGCTTTTCGATCAGTACAAGCCTACCATGATGACAGCGTTCTCGACCTTCTCGGACGAGGACATTCTCAATATTCTCGCATACGTACAGGCAGAAGCTGCAAAGGGTCCTGCGACAGCCGAGGCCCCTGCTGAAGGCCAGCCCGTTTCTTCGGCAGGAGAGGGTGTTCCTGCGGCTTATCTGAACCTCATCCTCATCGGGATGGTGATTATCCTGGTGTTGCTCCTTATTATATTGGTATTCCTCATATCCGCGGTAAAGCGCTTTTTGGACCAGAAGGACCTTACCCCGGAACAACGTGAGTTGGTGCACGCGCCCTTCACGCTGGGCACTATCCTGAGAAGTCGGGGCTTCATCTTCATCGTGGTATTTGTTGTAGCCGCTCTGGGCTTCAAGGCCGTCATCAACGGCTTGTATTCCGTTGGTATTCAGCAAGGCTACGCACCCGCTCAACCCATCGCATTTTCACACAAGATTCACGCTGGTCAGTATCAGATTGATTGTAACTACTGTCATACCGGTGTGATGACGAGCAAGAATGCCAATATCCCTTCGGCCAACATCTGTATGAACTGCCACAACCAGATCAAGCAGGGGACCCTCACAGGCGAGGCCGAGATCGCCAAGATTGTTAAGGCATATGAGACCAACACTCCGATAGAGTGGGTACGCGTTCACAATCTCCCTGACCTGGCCTATTTCAACCACGCGCAGCACGTGAATGTTGGAGGCATTGAATGCCAGACTTGCCACGGTCCGATTGAAACTATGGATGTCGTTCGCCAGCATTCCCTCCTTACCATGGGTTGGTGCATCGATTGTCACCGACAAACAGAACTCAACACCAAGGGCAATGCCTACTATGATCGTCTGGTTGAACTTCACAGCAAACAATCGAAGTCCAACATGACGGTAATGGATAACGGTGGATTGGAATGCAGCAAATGCCATTATTAATGAGTTTGAACGCCTGGCACGGGGCGGATATATAGTCACCATATGAAAGAGACAAAAAAGGTTTACTGGAAGGGTCTTGAACAACTGCGGAACGATGCATCCTTTGTGAAGCATGCGCAGAATGAATTCGCGCCCGCGCCGGAGGAAGATCCGGGCCATTCCAGGCGGGATTTTCTTCGGATGATGGGCTTCGGCCTGAGCGCCGCTGCTCTCGCCGCGTGTGAAGCCCCCGTACGTCACGCGATTCCGTATGTGGTAAAGCCGGAAGATGTCGATCCCGGAATTGCAAACTATTACGCATCCACATACATCAACGGTGGCGACTATTGCAGCATCGTAGTCAAGACCCGTGAAGGCCGCCCTATAAAGATTGAAGGCAACACGTTCTCCGGAGTAACAGGTGGCGGTACCAGCGCACAAGTAGAAGCTTCAGTACTCTCGCTGTACGATAACGCACGGCTAAGGGGACCCAAGAAGGGAAGCGCTCGCATTACCTGGGAGGACCTCGACCGCGAAGTGATTGCTAAACTTCGTGAGATCAACGCTTCGGGCGGGCAAATTCGTATTATAAGCCATTCTGTGCTGAGCCCGAGCACGCGTCGCGTCATCGAACAATTCCGCGCGGCGTATCCCACGACTCAGCACGTCATGTACGATCAGCATTCTTTCTATGGAATGCTCAAGGCCAACGAAGAATCAATCGGGGCCGCAATTATTCCCTCGTACGATTTCAGCAAGGCGAATGTGATCGTCAGCATTGCCGCCGACTTCCTCTCGACCTGGCTGTCGCCAATAGAATTCTCCCGTCAATACGCCCGCACACGCGCGGTAGGGGAGGACAAGAAGACGATGTCACGTCACTACCAGTTCGAAAGTATTCTTTCGCTCACTGGTGCGAACGCTGATTATCGCACGATGATCAAGCCATCGCAGGAAGGCGCTGTTGCTATTCAACTGTACAACCTTATCGCTGCCAAAGCTGGTCAGCCCACATTGCCCGGCGGTGTGGACGTACCGCACCTGCAAAAGGCGGCCGACGATCTTTGGGCAGCACGTGGCAACGCGCTCGTCGTAGCAGGGTCCAACGATAAGGCTATCCAGGTTGTAGTGAACGGCATCAATAGCATGCTGGGCAGCTATGGCACGACGATCCTGACGCACCTGCCGGTCAACTATCGTCAGGGAGACGATGTGGCCATGGTGAAATTCATTGACGAACTTCATTCCGGACGCATTGCCGGTGTCATCTTCTATAACTGTAACCCGGTATACGACCACCCGATGGGAGAGCAGCTTCAGGCTGGACTCAAAGGCGTGGCACTTTCAGTATCGACGTCTTACAAGGAAGATGAAACGGCAACAGTCACTACATACAAAGCGCCGGATCATCACTACCTCGAAGCGTGGAATGATGCTGAACCGAAGCGAAATCACTTCAGCGTAGGGCAGCCGGCCATCACGCCGATATTCCGCTCTCGCGCTGCGCAGGAAAGCTTCCTCACCTGGGCGGGTGTGGAATCACCGGATTACTTCGAGTACGTAAAGAGGAACTGGAGAGAATGGTTCTATAAAGGACAAGCGGGAGGATTCCAGGCGTTTTGGGACAAATGTGTTCACGATGGTGTCTATGAACTGCCTGTTGAACCTTCTACAGTCACCTTCTCGGGCGACGTCGCAGCCGCGGCACGTTCGATAGGACAGAACTACACCGAGACACCGATGGAGCTCGTGATCTACGAGAACGGCACTGTCGGAAATGGATCACAAGCGAACAACCCGCTGTTGCAGGAGCTTCCTGATCCAATCACCAAGGTGGTGTGGGATCACTACGTGACCGTGTCGCCGAAAGATGCTAACGGACTTGAAACGCCGGAGAGCAAGACGATCTACGCTTCCATCAACGCCAATGGCAAGGTTGTGAAGTTGCCCGTGCTCGTACAGCCTGGCCAGGCACCTGGTACGATCGGTATTCCGCTGGGATACGGACGGACAAAGGCTGGCAAGGTGGCGGACAACCGCGGCGTGAATGTGTATCCGCTGCTGTCGCTGGTGAATGGATCTCTCAGCTATAACGTGGTCAATGTTAAGCTCGAATTTACCAACGAACGCTACCAGCTTGCGCAGACCCAGACGCACGATACGTACATGGCGCGCAAGTCGGTTATCCGCGAGTACACATTGGAGACATTCAGCAAGGATCCGCAGTTTGTAAAGACAGATTTCAATCCGCAGATATCGACATGGAAGTCGCCTACCCACAAAGTGAAACCGGGCGAACTCTCCATGTGGAAAGGTCACGAATATCGCGACCACCACTGGGCGATGGCCATCGACCTGAACACATGTATCGGTTGTGGCGCTTGCGTAGTGGCATGTAACGTTGAAAACAACATTTCCCTTGTAGGTCGCGAAGAAGTTATCAACCGTCGTGAGATGCACTGGCTGCGCATCGACCGCTACTACAGCAGTGATGCGGATGTAGAGGATTGGCGCGGTCTTGAAGACGCTGCAGAGAATCCGGAAGTGGTGTTCCAGCCGATGCTCTGTCAGCATTGCAACAATGCTCCCTGCGAAACGGTATGTCCCGTTGCTGCTACAACACACAGCTCGGAAGGTTTGAACCAGATGACCTACAACCGTTGCATCGGTACACGGTATTGCGCGAACAACTGCCCGTACAAAGTACGCCGGTTCAACTGGTTCAAGTATCATGACAATCGTCAGTTCGAGGATGTCAACCCTGCCATGAACACCATGCTGGGCAAGATGGTACTGAATCCTGATGTTACGGTTCGGTCGCGCGGTGTCATGGAGAAGTGCACTTTCTGTGTACAGCGCATTCAGCTTGGCAAACTCGAAGCGAAGAAGGAAAGAAGACGCGTTAAGGATGGCGACATCAAGACGGCTTGCCAGGTGGCATGTTCGACGGGCGCCATTGTCTTTGGCGATATCAATGATCCGGAATCACAGATTTCGAAGCTGCTGAAGATTCGTCCTGCGGATCCTGAGCGGCCGTATCGCATAGACAAGATTGCCGACAACCCGAGGGCATACAATGTACTCGAGGAAATTGGTGTGAAGCCGAATATTTGGTACCTCACCAAGATCAGGAACAAGGATGTGAGCCCGGCCTGACATGAGCGGCATGAACAGAATTTCTCACATAAAGAATTAAAGAATAGCGCAAGATATGCATCAGCCTTCATCAGTACGCGATCCGCTGGTAACCGGGGGTAAGACCATAGCAGACGTTTCGCATGATATCAGCAGACATGTGGAGAACAAACCCGCTAAACTGTGGTATGCGGCGATGGCGGTGTCCCTTGCTTTGCTTGCGTTTGGTGTGTACTGCATGTGCATGCTGCTTTGGCATGGTGTCGGCGTGTGGGGTCTGAACAAGACAGTCGGCTGGGCGTGGGATATCACAAACTTCGTCTGGTGGGTCGGTATCGGTCACGCAGGAACGCTGATTTCCGCGATTCTCCTGTTGTTCCGCCAGAAGTGGAGAATGTCGATCAACCGCGCGGCGGAAGCTATGACAATCTTTGCCGTGATCTGTGCCGCGTCGTTCCCGGCGTTGCACATGGGTCGCCTCTGGGTTGGATTTTACTGGGCGCTTCCCCTCCCGAACGCGTTTGGTTCTCTTTGGGTGAACTTCAATTCTCCACTGTTGTGGGACGTGTTCGCGATCTCGACGTACTTCACCGTTTCACTGGTGTTCTGGTACATGGGGCTCATTCCCGATTTCGCGACGATCCGCGACCGCGCGGTTCGGCAAGGTGCCAAGACCCGTGCAGCCATTTACAATGCGTTGAGCTTCGGATGGAGCGGTGGCGCAAAAACGTGGATGCGGTATGAATCGGTAGCGCTTATCCTGGCGGGTCTTTCGACACCGCTGGTGCTTTCGGTTCACACGATCGTGTCGTTCGACTTCGCAACGTCGGTCATCCCGGGCTGGCACACAACGATCTTCCCTCCGTACTTCGTTTCCGGTGCTATCTTCAGCGGGTTCGCAATGGTACTCACGCTGTTGCTGGTAACACGGAAAGTGTTCAAGCTTGAAGACTACATTACCATCTGGCACATCGAACTGATGAACATCATTATCATCATCACAGGTTCGATTGTCGGTATCGCCTATATCACCGAGTTGTTCATCTCGTGGTATTCCCAGGTTCCTTATGAAGGGTATGCGTTCTACAACCGTATCCAGGGACCATACGCCTGGGCGTACTGGTCGATGATGACTTGTAACGTGATTTCGCCGCAGCTCTTCTGGATAAAGAAAATCCGGACAAGCATCGCTGCTACGTTCATACTCTCGATCATTGTGAATATCGGTATGTGGTTCGAGCGATTCGTAATCATCGTGACGTCACTGCACCGCG
This sequence comes from Bacteroidota bacterium, assembly GCA_003242315.1. Lineage (GTDB taxonomy): Bacteria > Bacteroidota > Bacteroidia > Cytophagales > Cyclobacteriaceae > ZC4RG29. The sequence continues at coordinate 25,156 of QGUY01000002.1, read as the reverse complement.
ATTACGTGCCTTCGAGCTGGACGATGTTCCATCCTACGTTGTACGATGTGGGTGAATTTATTCTCACCATCGGATTCTTCTTCACTGCATTCCTGCTGTTCGCCAAGTTCTTCCCGGTGATCAACATGGCTGAAGTGAAGAGCATACTCAAGGCTAACTCCGAACGGGTGACGCATGCGGAAACCGCTGAGAAAGGGGTTCCTGTAACGACAGACAAATGACCATGAACGCAGACAAACACTTTATTCTTGGAGTCTTCAACGACGAAGACGTACTGATGGACGCAGTGAAGAAAGTGCGTGGAAGTGGCGTCCGCATTCACGAGGTCTTCACTCCCTTTCCGGTACACGGTCTTGATGAAGCATTGGGATACCGGAGAACGCGTTTGCCGATAGCGGCCTTCCTGTTCGGATTAACAGGAACGACGCTGGCACTTGTGATGCAGATTTGGATGCTCGGATACGACTGGCCGATGATTATCGGTGGAAAGAACTTCGCTTCGCTTCCGCCTTTTATTCCGGTGACATTCGAGTTGACCGTATTGCTGTCCGCCCTCGGGATGGTGGCAACGTTTCTCATAGTCAGTGACATGAAGCCCTACAAATGGCCCCGCCAGTTCGATGTGCGCAGCACAGACGACAAGCACGTGATCGCTATCGACCTGGCCGTCAACAGGGGGAAGAGTAAGGACGACCTGGCACGGCTGCTTCGTGAGGCTGGTGCTGAGGAGGTCAATGAAAAGAACTTTGAAGATTAAGAGAATTATGCGCGTGATCAGAAGTTTGACCGTCGGAGCATCGTTGGCCATTGCGTTGGCTGGCTGCAAGGCCGGTGGCGACAATCCCGGACTGGAGTATGCGCCGAACATGTATCACTCGGTGCCATACGACCCGCTGACGCAGATAACCGATAAGGATGCCGGCTGGTGGCTAACCTCAATAGACTATTCCGATGGCCACGCGGAGTTCTACAATTCGAACCCATTCAACCCTCACGCCATGAACATGAGGGTGCCACCTCCAAACACAGTGAAGCGCGGACATCTGCCTTACCGGATTCCGAAGGACAGCATTGAGTTTGCTGATCGTTTGGTCAACCCGCTGGATTCCACCGCGGCAATTGTTGCTCAGGGGAAAGCGCTTTACATGAAGTATTGCAACCACTGCCACGGCCCGCAAGGTAAAGGCGATGGCCCTGTTGCTGACAAGTATGCTGGTGTGGCGAACCTGACGAGCGATGCCCTGAAGGGAATTTCGGAGGGTCACATCTTCCATGTGATCACGCACGGCAAAGGTCTCATGTGGGCACACGGATCTCAGGTGAGTCCGGAAGACCGCTGGAAGATTGCAAAGTTTGTCAAGACATTGAAATGACGCCGGCGCAATAGCCGGGAAAGAAATAACTAGAGAAATGGCGCACATAACCGTAGAAGACGAACGATACCAATTCACGCCGCAACTCAAGAAGAAGGTGTACTACCTTCTGGGTGCCGGGATCGTCCTCTTTATTCTTGGACTGGTACTCGCGATGACAGGCGGAGGCCACCACGAGGATGCGGGAGGGCACGCAGCGCTTTCCGTTTCGAAGGAGATGGTTGCCTCGTTGCAGGATCACGCCTCGGCTCCGCACGCGGAAGACGGCGGTGAGCATCACGGCAGCAGCGCATGGCTGAAGCGGACCTGGGCGGCGCTGTGGACCAACAACATGTACTTTGTTGGCCTGGCCATCATCGGGCTGTTCTTTGTGGCAGTGCAATATGCCGCGCAGGCGGGCTGGTCGGCGGGTATTCTTCGTGTTCCACTGGCAATGGCACAGTGGCTGCCCATCGCGGGCATCCTCACGCTCATACTCTGGTTCCTCGTGCGCCACGATGTGTTCCACTGGACACACGCTGACCTTTATGTTGAAAACGGCGCAGGATTCGATGAGATCATCAATGGAAAGGCCCCGTACTTCTTCTGGCCCCTGGCAGCGGGAAGCTTTCCGCTCTTTTACATACTGCGCATGGTGCTGTTCTTCGGCCTCTGGTATTGGTTCCTCATCCAGATTCGCAAGAACATGCTCGCTGAAGACCTTGATCCCTCGACTTCTTACTGGTTCCGCAACCGTTCGCTGTCGGCGTGGTTCCTGGTGTTCTTTGCGGTCAGCTCTTCGGTAGCCGCCTGGGACTGGATCATGAGCATTGATACGCACTGGTTCAGCACCATGTTCGGATGGTATGTCTTTTCAAGCTGGTGGGTGACGGGACTGGCGTTTATTACGCTGATCGTCGCGAACCTGAAGAGTGCTGGCTACCTGAAGATTGTGAATGCCAATCACTTGCACGATCTCGGCAAATTCGTGTTCGCATTCTCCATATTCTGGACGTACATCTGGTTTGGTCAGTTCCTGCTGATCTACTATGCTAACATTCCGGAGGAGACGGTGTACTTCATTGAAAGGATGCGCACCAGCCCTTACGCCTGGATCTTTTATGCAAACCTGATTCTGAACTTTGTTCTTCCGTTTCTGTTGTTCATGACGAGGGACAGTAAACGCCACTTGTCAACGCTGAAACTGGTGTGTCCCATTGTACTGATCGGACACTGGTTCGATTTTTACAACATGGTGACGCCGGCGGTCATGCAGGAGCAGGGAGGTGTTGGATTCCTTGAAATTGGCGCCACACTGATTTTCCTGGCTGCCTTTTTCCTGGTTATGTTCAACACGCTTGCCAGGATGCCGCTCATCGGAAGGAATCATCCCATGCTGGAAGAAAGTCTGCATCACCATATCTAAAAACCGGGAATAGACATGATAACTCTTATTATTGGTCTGGGTGTCCTGCTGCTGCTGGGAATTCTTTACCTGATATTCAGGCTGACCAGCCTTGTAAGTCTGGCAAAGGACACCAGCAGGGATGAGGATGAGGAAGAGGTTACCTCGGGCAACAGCGTAAATGCCTTTTTGTTCCTCGTGTTTATGGTGGTCGGCCTCGGCCTCTTTTTCTGGTATTCCTTCACCCACTTTGACAGCTACAGCCCGCCGGTTGCTTCTGAGCACGGCGCGTGGACGGATACGCTTTTCTGGATTACGATGGGAGTGACGGTGGTGGCCTTCACCATCATCAGCATTGTGATGTTTGTCTTCACCTACAAGTTTCAATACAGGAAAGGCCGGAAGGCAAAATTCTACCCTGACAATCACCACCTTGAGTTGGCCTGGACGATCATACCTGCCATCGTACTTGCGGTTCTCATCTTTACCGGGCTTCGCGCATGGAACCGAATCACTTCCCCGGCCAGCGAGCAAGCTGAAGTGATCGAGATCATTGGCCAGCAGTTCGCGTGGTCTGTCCGCTATCCCGGTGTTACCGATGGCAAACTCGGCAAGTACGATTTTCGAAAGATCGACGGCATAAATGAGTTTGGTCTCGATCTTTCTGACAAGAACTCGTTTGACGACTTCAAGGCGCTGGAACTGCATTTGCCAAAAGGCAAGGAGGTGCTTCTGATGATCCGCGCCAAAGACGTATTGCACAGTGTTTATCTGCCTCACTTTAGGGTGAAGATGGACGCAGTGCCCGGCATGCCTACACAGTTCAAATTCATCCCCACCAAGACAACGGAAGAGATGAGGAAGGAACTGGGTGATCCCAATTTCAACTATGAACTGGCGTGTGCTGAGATCTGCGGGAGAGGACACTTCTCCATGCGGCTTCCGGTTGTTGTAGAGGAAGTTGCAGATTACGAGGCGTGGAAGGCCAAGCAGCAACCGTGGCTTAAGCTGAACCCCGACTATCTGAGCAAAGTCCCGGTGGAATTGCGCGAAACCGCAATTATCAAGGCCGGAATACCGGCGGAATCGGTAATGGAACTGCCCGCGGCGGCAACGACAACAATGGGCTCACATTAAGAAATTCAAGACATGGCAACTACAGATATTCACGCAGCGCAGCACGTTCATTCCCACGACGAACATGGGCATGACGAGCATCACGCCGGCAATTTCTGGACAAAATACATCTTCAGCGAAGACCATAAAGTAATTGCAAAGCAGTACCTCATCACAGGTATGCTGTGGGCCCTCCTTGGCGGTATCCTGTCGGTGATCTTCCGCTTGCAACTCGGCTTCCCTGATATGGACGTGAGCTGGCTTCGCCCGGTTTTGGGAGGCTGGATCACTGAAGACGGCAAACTTGACCCCGAATTCTATCTCGCCCTCGTCACCATGCACGGTACGATCATGGTATTCTTCGTGTTGACGGCGGGATTGAGTGGTACGTTCAGCAACTTCCTGATTCCCCTCCAGATCGGAGCGCGTGACATGGCCTCGGGCTTCATGAACATGCTCTCTTACTGGTTCTTCTTCGCCTCCAGCGTTGTGATGTTCTCGTCGCTGTTCCTCAGCACCGGACCTGCCGCCGGAGGGTGGACGATCTATCCGCCATTGAGTGCTTTGCCTCAGGCGATACAGGGGTCTGGACTCGGAATGACGCTCTGGCTCATTGCCATGGCGCTCTTCATTGTGAGCACGTTGCTGGGTGGGATTAACTACATCACAACAGTGATAAACCTTCGTACCCGTGGAATGTCCTTCTCGAGGCTCCCGCTTACAATCTGGGCGTTCTTCTTCACGGCTATCATAGGTTTGCTCTCGTTCCCCGTGCTGTTTGCGGCAGCGTTGCTGCTGATATTCGACCGCAGCTTCGGTACGAGTTTCTACCTGTCAGACATTTACATAGGAGGTGAAGCGCTACCCAACGTAGGAGGTAGCCCGATCCTCTTCCAGCACTTGTTCTGGTTCCTCGGTCACCCTGAAGTGTACATCGTGTTGCTTCCCGCCCTGGGGATTACTTCGGAAATCATTGCTACGAACAGCCGCAAGCCCATCTTCGGCTATAAGGCGATGGTGGGATCGATGCTGTTCATCGCAATACTGTCCTTCGTGGTTTGGGCGCACCACATGTTCGTGACGGGGATGAACCCGTTCCTGGGATCGATCTTCATGCTGTTGACGCTGATTATTGCAGTTCCGTCGGCTGTTAAGATATTCAACTACGTCACCACGCTTTGGCAGGGTAACATCAGGTTCACACCGGCGATGTTGTTCTCCATCGGTATGGTGTCGTTCTTCCTTACAGGTGGTATCACCGGGATATTCCTTGGAAACTCGGCGATCGATATCCAGTTGCACGACACTTACTTTGTTGTGGCACACTTCCACCTGGTGATGGGAAGCGCGTCGTTCTTCGGAATGCTGGCGGGTATTTATCACTGGTTCCCGAAAATGTTCGGGCGGATGATGGACCGGAGACTTGGTTACATCCACTTCTGGGTAACCTTCGTAGGGGTTTACCTGGTGTTCTTCCCTATGCACTACATTGGTATCGCCGGTTTCCCCAGAAGGTATTACTCGTTTACGAACTTCGACGCATTTAGCGGATTCTCTGATCTCAATCAACTTGTAAGTATCGCGGCGATTCTGACGCTCAGCGCCCAGTTCATTTTCCTGTTCAATTTTGTCTACAGCATTTTCCGCGGCAGGCTTGCGCCTCCCAACCCGTGGAAGTCCAATACCCTCGAATGGACGACGCCGCGATTCCCGCAGCACGGAAACTGGCCGGGCGAAATACCTGCGGTATACCGCTGGCCGTACGACTACAGCAAGCCGGGAGCGAAGGAAGACTACATTCCGCAGCACATACCTTACTCGGAAACACCTGAGTCGAACCTGCCGCATGAAAATGAGCTGATCAAGCTGGAGACGGATCAGGCATCCGGGCACGTGCAAGAGGGTCATCGACCCGCACACTGAAACGCTATGGGGACATAGCAAATGGTATGAGTAAAATCAGGCGATCATTCTACAGATTGTCGCTGACAACACTGATCGCCGTATATGTATTGATTGCGGTAGGAGGAATTGTGAGGACTACCGGTTCCGGGATGGGGTGTCCCGATTGGCCCAAATGTTTTGGGCGATGGGTCCCGCCCACGGACGTATCCGAGCTTCCTGATGACTATAAGTCGTACTATTCCGAATACCGCCACAAGAAGAATTTGAAGTATGCGCGTTACCTCTCTGCCCTGGGCTTCGAGGAAACCGCGCAGCGTCTCATCACCGACGAGGCTGTTCGGGAAGAGACCGAATTCAACGCCACGAAAACGTGGATTGAATACTTCAACCGGCTGACCGGGGCGACAATCGGCATTTTGATCTTTGCCGTGGCCGTCGCTTCCTGGCGGTTCAGGAGCACGCAACCACGCATGACAGTCGTAGCCGTGAGTACGCTGCTGCTGGTGGGCTTTCAGGGATGGATCGGTTCCGTGGTAGTATCGTCGAACCTGACACCCTGGACCATCACGCTGCACATGTTCCTGGCGCTGGTCATCATCGGGTTGCTGGTGTACCTGGTGAGCAAGAGCCGCGAGATGGGTTCGATCTTGTCGGCGCCGATCGCGAAAGGATTGGTACTTGCTTGTCTGAGCGTGCTGATCATCCAGGTACTGATGGGCACTAAGGTGAGAGAGGTCGTCGATCAGCTGGCAGTGCGGCTGGATCGAAGCGAATGGATCGCTAACCTGGGGGCAGACTTCATCATTCACCGCTCGTTTTCATGGGTGGTGGTGATCCTGATGGGCGCTTTGGTTGTGCGCCTATGGTTGACGCAAGCGAATCGCACCTTCGCTGCAACCCTGGGCTTGCTGGCCCTCGCTACAGTGTTGAGCGGGGCTGGTATGGCGTACTGGAGTGTGCCCGCAGCTTTGCAGCCGCTGCACCTGGTGCTGGCATCGGTAATGTTCGGAATGCTGGTGCTGCTGCTGATGGAAACGAATAAGTTTACTAAGGAAGGAATACTGAAACGATGAGCATGATAGCAGGTCAATTGGGAAATACGCTGCCGGTAACTGCCCGGCTACGCGCTTTTTCCGAGCTGCTGAAAGTACGCCTTTCCCTGCTCGTCGCGTTCTCGTGCGCCTTTGGTTTCGTTCTCGCTTCGCGTGAAGTGAATTTGCTTGCACTTTTGTGCGTGTTCACAGGAGGATTTTTGGTATCCGGCGCTTCGATAACCCTCAATCAAATCTTTGAACGGGATCTCGACAAAGTGATGCGGCGTACCATGCGCAGGCCTCTTCCCACAAGCCGCGTAAGCGTTCAGGAGGCGTGGATCCTTGCAGGTTTGTGTTTGACCGCGGGTATCACGTTGCTGATGCTGTACACAAACCTGCTCACGGTATGCCTGTCGCTGCTGTCGATGGTGTTGTATAGTTTCGTTTACACACCATTGAAACGCGTAGGACCGATCGCAGTGTTTGTTGGAGCGATACCGGGTGCTCTGCCGCCGCTGTTGGGATGGACCGCGGCGACGGGTTCAATATCGTACGAAGCGTGGATCATTTTCGGAATCCAATTCATCTGGCAGTTTCCGCATTTCTGGGCTATCGCCTGGGTTGCGGATGATGATTACAAGAAAGCGGGGTTCAAGTTGCTCCCGTCAGGCGGAAGAAAAGATCTGAATACGGCGATTCAGATCATGATCTATACAATGTTCCTCATCCCGCTGGGTTTGCTTCCGGCTACGTTTGGTATCACCGGCATATACTCAGCGGTTGTGGCAACAGTATGCGGGGTTTTGTTTTTCGCGCAGACCTTTTCACTGATGAGAGATGTAAATCACAAGTCAGCGCTGCGGATCATGTTCGGATCGTTTGTCTATCTGCCGGTGGTGCAGATTGCTTATTTGTTGGATAAGGTGTAGAAAGAGGATTCTCATGGAGATCGATATGAAGATTGTGGAAGAAGCGAAGAAGCCGCTTTCGATGCATCCGAAGAAGTTCGCGCTTTGGCTGTTCATGGCCAGCGTGATGATGGTGTTTGCCGCGCTGACGAGTGCTTACATTGTCCGTCAGGCGGAGGGGAATTGGATGGTGTTCGATTTGCCGTCGCTGTTTTGGGTAAATACCGGCATCATCCTCCTGAGCAGTGTGACACTGCATTGGGGGTACATTTCCGCGAAACGCGATGACCTGGCGACAGTGAAGCTGGCTGTGGGTATCACGACAATTCTGGGTGTTGGATTTCTTGTCGGCCAGTGGTTTGCATGGGAGCAGATGGTGGTGGCAAATGTTTACCTCGTGGGCGACCGGCCCAGCGCTGTTTCGGGATCGTTTGTGTACGTGATTTCCGGTTTGCACGGACTGCACATTGTGAGCGGGATCATTTTTCTGCTGATTGTGCTGGCGGCCGCATTCCGTTATGAAATACATTCCAAAAACCTTACGAGGATGGAAATGTGCCTCACGTACTGGCACTTTTTGGATGCGCTTTGGCTATATTTGTTCCTGTTTATGCTGTTCAACCGGTAGCGGGAATGGCGGACAGGGCAACGCTGGATGATAAAAATTAACTAACGAGTTAGAACTAACTATGGCAAGTACTACTGGTGTGAACGTGCCGGCGCCCGGCAGATCAGTTTGGGACGGCGGGGTATCCCCGATGGGAGCCAGCTATGGCAAACTGATGATGTGGTTTTTCCTGCTGTCCGACGCATTCACCTTTTCCGCGCTGCTGATCACTTACGGACTGGTGCGTTCGTCTCACCCGGCATATGCCGGCTCTCCCGAAGACTTTGTCTTCTCACAGGAGTATTGGCCGATACCTGAAAAGGTGTTTGAGGCCGTGCCGTTCTTCCACGGCCTGGAGGCGCCGCTCGTGTTTGTCGGCATAATGACGTTCATTCTCATCATGAGTAGCGTCACCATGGTGCTTGCCGTTGAAGCGGGACACCGCATGGACCGCGCTGCGGTGGAAAAGTGGATGCTCTGGACGATCCTCGGTGGCTTGACCTTCCTTAGCTGCCAGGCATGGGAATGGACCCACTTCATTCACGGGACCGGCGTTGGCGCATCGCTCAGCTATAATGAATACGGTCCACCTGATTTTGCCGCCTTTTTCTTCTTCATAACCGGCTTCCACGGCTTCCACGTGTTTAGCGGTGTGTGTCTGAACTTTATGGTGTATTATAACACGGTCACGGGCGTGTACCAGCGACGCGGGCACTATGAAATGGTTGAAAAGGTTGGTTTGTACTGGCACTTTGTGGACCTCGTCTGGGTGTTCGTATTTACGTTCTTTTACCTGGTATGATCGGAAAGATATTTAAGCATAAGAAATCACGCGACTATGGAACACGCTGAAGATAACGTACAAGTGATCCCGCCGAACAAGGAGAAGATCAGGAGGCTTTGGACGGTGGCGGGGTACCTCGCCGCAGTGACGGCCGTCGAGTTTATCATTGCCTTCACGATGAATCACGGCCCGCTAAAGGTGGCAATCTTCGTTGGACTTACGATCGTAAAAGCGGCATACATTGTCGGCGAGTTCATGCACTTGCGCTATGAAGTGAAGGTGCTGTTCTGGTCGATTCTCATCCCGATGATATTCGTGGTTTGGATGCTTGTGGCATTTGTTTACGAAGGAATGGCCATCGGGGAGTTGAGATTCTAAGATGGAATTATCGAAACGTCGAGGCTTGAGTGAAAACTTAAGCCTCTTTTTTTAATTGCCATGAAGGGAGGGAAGGTGATCATCCTCATCGCGGCATTGGCCGTTCCGATTGCAGTCTTCCTGTTCCTGAAAATCTTTGGCAAGAACGAGTTCGCCGTTGAGCCCCTCTTTACCGACGCTGTCCCTGAAAACAACTGCGGTGTCGAATATTCCCTTCCATATCGTATACCCGATTCAGTGCGAAGTACGCTCCCTTTCGATGAATCGACGGCGCTTGTTGTAATCAGTTTTCCCGATGGCGCAGAATCAGCTGCAAGAAATTTCCGACGTGTTGAAGACACCTTTGCAAACGATCCGGTAGCCTTCGTCCGCCTCCCGAGTACAGGCAATGAGCGACTTCGCGAATGTATTTATTTCCTGGACGGAAATTTTTCTGCCGTCGCTGTAGATCGTGTCGGAGCAATACGCGGCAGATATGAACTTGCCGATCTCAAGGATGCCGACCGGCTTAGTGTTGAACTGAAAATCATGCTGCGCAAATACTGATGGCACCTACTAACGATCCACACCGCAAACTGATCATTGTCCTTTCGGTACTCATCCCCATCGCCGTTGCCGTTCTTTTCCGGGTGAAGATCGAAGGGTACGATACATCATTTCTTCCGCCGATATATGCAACGATAAATGGTATTACCGCCGGACTTTTGGTGGCAGCCTGGCTCGCTATCAAGTCGAAGCGCGTCATCCTTCACCGCCGGCTGATGAAAACCTGCATAGCCCTCTCAGCGTGTTTCCTGGTCATGTATGTCATCTATCACATGACTAGCGAATCCACGCCCTATGGGGGTACAGGCTGGATACGTAGCGTGTACTACTTCATCCTTATCAGCCACATCATACTGTCGGTTGGCGTTGTCCCGCTAGTGCTCCTCGCATTCTCACGAGCCCTGTCAGGCGATTTTGAAAGGCACCGGGCTTTGGCTAGATTTGCATTCCCTGTATGGCTCTATGTGGCCGTAACGGGGGTCATCGTATACCTGATGATCAGCCCGTTCTATAAGTGAGAAATTTAGTTCGCATTGCTGGAATCGAAAGGGCGTCAGGCTTGTTTAACACAATGTGATGAGACGATTCTTGGTGACGGCCTTGCTCTTACTCGTGACCGGCGCAGGCTCGGTCTGGGGTCAATGCGCGATGTGCCGCACCCAACTCGAGAACAATTTCAGTAACGGCAATCCTGGAATAGCCGCAGGCGTTAATACGGGCATCCTCTACCTTCTTGCTATGCCTTACCTCGCCGTTGCGATCATCGGATATTTTTGGTACAAATCAAGTAAGCATGGCGGCCTCAAGTCGATCCGGCGCAGTCTTGCGGGGTAAGTGCCCGCGGTGCCGTCAGGGCGATATTTTTACATATCCCATTTCCCGGTTATCGAAGTTCAACGTAATGAATGAGCGTTGTCCGCACTGCGACGTAATGTTGCAGCCTGAACCCGGGTTTTACCAGGGAGCCATGTACGTAAGCTATGCTTTCGCGGTCGCGCTGATCGTCACGATCGGCATACTCCTGTATCTGCTTGGCGATCCACCGGAGTGGGTATACATCTCAGCTATCGTAGCCCTTACTATACTTCTAGCGCCGCTCAATTACAGGGCTTCCCGAATCCTCTACCTGCACCTGTTCGGCGGCATCAAATTTGATGCATCGAAGTAAGAGCCCACTATTTGTTACCTTTGACAACGGGGGAAATCCAACAGCAACGCCATCGTGAGGCCAGGCATACTGCTTATCCTTTCTATTCTCGTCCTGCTTGCGGGTATCGGGATCGGTTTGTACGCACTGCGACCCGCAGCTCCGCAGGCCGTTGCCTCCCAGATAGCCTCACACCTGGAGGATGAACTGGACGCGCTGGACGCTGCCGCACAGCGCATTACGGCAGGCCTTGAGGCGGGCGACTCCACGCTGGTAGATTCAGAACGTCACCACTTTTATCTCGTGCACGGCGAACGCCTTCTTCTGTGGTCGGATAACGTCCTCGTTCCGCCGCTTCGACTGATGCGGGAAACGACCGATACAAGGCTCGTCAAGGTCTCCGGGGCTGACTATATCATCCGCCGATGGACGCTGAGCAATGGTGCATATCTTGTCGGACAACTTCCGCTTGCTCGTCAATACACGATACGCAATGACTACCTGAATCCTGAATGGAACCGCCGCATTTTCCCCCGGGCCAATATCAGCATACTCGAGCCCAGCGCTTCCATCGGCACGCCTGTGTGCATTGCTGACAACTGCTACTTCAGGATCAGCATACTGCCCGACGAACCGGGAGCCAATGAACACACCCGCGGGTTGGCGATAGCTGTCATTGCTGTCGGTATAGGAGGCCTGTTCTTTGTCTTGTGGCGACGTACAGAACTCGTTGGAAGAACACGGCCCGACCTCGCATTTGTCATGCTGCTGGCGGGGACCTGGCTGATACGCTATGGGATGACGCAGGCCGACTTTCCCGGTATGTTCATCCGGTTCGATCTTTTTGACCCGCAGTACTTCGCCTCATCGGACCTCAACCGATCGCTCGGAGACCTCCTTCTGAATACTATTGCACTGTTTTCGGTTTGTTACTATCTCTTCCGCAACTACGCGCGCTTTCGTTCGATACGTTTTCTACTATCACAACCGATGCTCCGACCTGCGCTGGCACTGGTTGCAGCACTGCTTTTTTTCTTTAGCATTCTCTTTCCAAGTATTGTCATCCAGACGGTTTACAACAACTCAGGCATCGTACTTGATATCGCTCAGTCGTTGCGCTTCGATGCCCTGCGTGTGACCGCACAGGTGGCACTCATTTTGTCGTGGGTATGTGCGTTTATGGTGGCGCATGTCTGCATGCGTCTGCTGATTTCCGCGTCGTCGCGCTACGTTGTGGCGATCTATCTCATCGCCGGTGCGGTCTTGTTTACGATAATCAATGAGATGTCAGGACAGATATACCGTCCTACACTCGTCATTGGTGTTGCATACTTCCTTGTGATTTACCTGACCGGATTTTACAGGAGATTGCGACGAGTGAGCTACGCGACGTTCACGTATCTTTTTATCGTGATCGTTACACTTGCCATTGCGAGCACTGTGACAATCCACGACTTCACGCGCAAGGAAAAAATTGAAAACCAGTTCAGGTTTGCCAGCAATTACCTGATCGATCGCGATTACTTTGCTGAATACCTTCTTCAGGATGCTGCGCGAAAGATTGCTTCAGACGCCTTTATCCAATCGCGGATAGCCAGCCCCTTTCTCGGTAAGGAAGCCATTCGTCAAAAGGTGCGGCAGGTGTTCTTGCCCAGCTACTTTAACAAGTATGACGTCGAGATTCTCCTCTTCGGGCCCGGTGGAACCCCCATTAATAATCGAACACAGGTTACATTTCAGGAGTTGCTCAGTGCTTACGATGCAGACGGAACATCACCGCGCGAGGGCGTTTACTACGCCAGCAACCCCGCTTCCGACATCACGCAGCGTTACCTTGTAGTTTCCGAAATCGTGCGATCCGGTGTCCCTGCCGGGTACGTTGTGCTTGAATTGCTGCTCAAGAAGATCATACCGGAGAACGTTTATCCGGAGCTTCTTATCGACAACCGTTTTCAGCAGTACTACCGCGTACACGACATATCTTATGCGGTTTATGGGCGTGGCCTGCTGTACAGTTCCGGCACATTTAACTATGAACGCATGTTCCGGCGCGAATACCTGGGCGATCCTGATATCCACCTGCGTGGGATCGTGTTGGGAGACTATGTTCATGTGGCCGTGGAAGATGGCAACAATCGCGTGGCTGTCGTTTCATCGCCTGTAGCGCCACCGCAGTTCATACTCGCGAACTTCTCGTTCCTCCTCGTGCTGGGCCTCTCTGTACTGCTGGTGTTCGTATTGATACAGGGACTTATTACGTTGATAGGGGGTAGCACGTTGTTCTTCTCTGCCCGAATACAGCTCATGCTTAACCTGGCATTCTTTATTCCGTTGTTCGTAGTGAGTGCTACTACGCTGCGATTGACCAGCCAGGCAAGTCAGGAGCAGTTGAATTCTGAGTACCTGGGCAAGTCGCGTTCCTTTGGGACACAACTCGAAGTGATGCTGACGCAGTACACGGATCCGGAAGAACGCGACGCTTTGAACTTTGAAAACCAGCTCGCCGACCTGGCGCGGATGTTCAATCTTGACGCTAACGTATATGATCCCGAGGGTCATCTTTTGGCAAGCAGTCAGCCTGCGATCTTCACGAACGGACTCGCGTCTCCTTACTCGGACGAGGAGGCTGTGCGACGTATACGACAGGGTGAGAACCAGATGATCATCACGGAGCGCGTGGGGAGTCTCCAATACAACGTGTCTTATGTCTCATTGAAATCGCCCGTAACCGGTACATTGATCGGCATACTGGGCGTTCCCTTCTTCCAGTCGCAGGCATCGCTGGAAAAAATTCAAATTCGCGCGCTGGCCAACATTCTCAATGTATTTGCAGTGATGTTTATCGTCCTGCTCGTGTTATCGTATGTTGTTTCGGAATGGCTCACATTTCCCTTGCATTTTATCACGCGTTCGCTGAGTCGTACGAGCCTTACCAAGACAAACCAGCCGCTGACGTGGGATGCGCGCGACGAGATTGGCCTGATGGTTAGAGAATACAACAACATGGTGTACAAGCTGGAGGAAAGTAAAGCGGAGCTGGAGCGATCGCAACGCGAACGGGCGTGGCGTGAAATTGCGCAGCAGGTGGCACACGAGATCAAGAATCCGCTTACGCCGATGAAGCTTACACTGCAGCAACTGGAGCGACAGCTGAAAAACGGTGGTGATGTGCGCGATAAGATTCCCAAAGCATTGGATTCGCTGATGGCGCAAGTAGACACACTCAACGAAATTGCCTCATCCTTCAGCACCTTTGCAAAAATGCCGGTGCCCGATATTCAGCGCGTGGAGCTTGTGGGACTTCTCAAGCGCATCGTCGACCTGCACGGTCAGTCTGGCGCCATCACTTTCAGGCATTCTCAGGGGGAGGTGGAGGTATTGGGTGACCCCCAGCTCCTGGGACGTATTTTTTCAAACATCATTCTCAACGCATTTCAGGCCGAGCGCCCTGGGACACCGATCCGGGTAGACATATCGCTCGAAAGGGTGGGCGACAACTGGCGCATCAGCTTCCAGGACAACGGCAAAGGCATCGAACCGGAAGTCGCCGACAGGGTGTTTGTGCCTCATTTCAGCACCAAACGATCCGGATCTGGATTGGGAATGGCCATCTCCCGTCAGGGTATTGAACAAATGAACGGCTCCATATATTTCACGAGTAAACCCGGCGAAGGGACGACATTTTTTGTTGAATTGCCGGCGATACGGCCCTGATCTTATGAATTACTTTTCCCTGATTTTGCTCATCACTTTGTTGGCGAAAACGAAATCGTCGAAATCCTTTACGCCGGAATGCATAATGTCTTTATTGCTTCCTTCCCAGAGTTTTCGGCCCTCGTAGATGAAGAGAATGTTTTCGCCGATACCCAGCACGGAGTTCATGTCATGGGTAACGACGATCGTCGTCATGCTGTATTCCTGGGTGAGGTCCCCGATGAGGTCGTCGATACGGATGGCGGTCTGAGGGTCGAGTCCTGAGTTAGGTTCATCGCAGAAAAGGTATCGCGGGTTGTTCACGATGGCGCGTGCAATACCGACGCGCTTTTTCATCCCACCGCTGAGTTCGGACGGCATCTTCTTGTTGACATTCTCCAGGCCTACCCGGTGAAGGGCGAAGTTGACGCGGTCCAGTTTTTCTGACGCGGTCATTGTCGTCAGGATGTCGAGGGGGAAGCGCACGTTTTCCTCCACGTTCTTTGAGTCGAACAGCGCGCCACCCTGAAACAGCATTCCGATTTCGCGGCGGATTTCTGTCTTCAGGTTTATGTCGGCGTCTGTAAAATTTCTTCCATCGTAGTACACTTTCCCTTGGTCAGGTTTGATGAGCCCTACGATGCATTTCAGCAACACACTCTTACCCGTACCGCTGGCGCCGATAATAAGGTTAGGGATACCCTTGTGAAAGACACCACTAATGTCTTTCAGCACCTCCTTGCCGTTAAATGACTTCGATATGTTCTTTATTTCGATCATTATCCGCCTACGAGTAGTTGTGCCAGCAAATAGTCAGCGATGAGGATGGCGATAACACTTGATGTTACGGCTTCCGTACTTGCAACACCTACTTCCAACGCGCCACCACGCGTATAGAATCCTTTATAGGAAGAAATTGAAGATACCAGGAATGCAAAAACTACGGATTTGATCAACGCGAAGAAGACCGAAAATTCCTGGAACACAAACCGAATGCCATACACGTAGTCGGTGGGTGTGATGTAGTCGCCAAGCGTGCCGACCAGGTAGCCTCCAACAAGCGAGCACACACCTGCGACAATGACAAGCAGTGGGTACATCAACATTGAGGCGACGATTTTCGGCAGAACGAGGTAAGAAATTGAATTAATACCCATCACTTCCAATGCGTCGATCTGTTCCGTAATCCGCATTGTTCCCAGTCCACTGGCCATGCTCGACCCGACTTTACCTGCGTAAATGATGGCAATGACCGTAGGCGCCAGTTCAAGCACCGTCATTTCACGAACCACCTGAGCAATCACGTAGTCTGGGATCAGCGGGCTCACCATATTGTATGCCGTCTGAACCGTAGTAACGGCTCCCATAAAGGTTGAGACGAGCACAACAAGAAAAATTGAGCCGATCCCGATCAATACGCACTCTTCCAGGACCAGTTTATAGTACGTTTTGAACTTCTCGCGATTAGTAAAGAGGGCACCCAGAAAAATGAAGTAGCGGCCGATGGATTTGATGAGCATAATTCAGTGATTCCGGGTCAATTACTATCTTGCTAAAGATACCCAAAAATGGAATAAAACCATTTCATGAGCAAACTCATAGCGGTGACCGGGGCCAGCCGGGGGATAGGGCGCGCCATCGCCCAAAAGTTCGCGTCGGCGGGATTCGACATCGTCGCATGCGCGAGAAAAATGCATGACCTCGAAGCACTGAAGTCAGACCTTGAAAAGGAATTCAGCGTAAGTGTACACATTCATTCGGCTGACTTGTCGGATAAAACCCAAGCTCAGGAGTTCGCACGCTTTGCGTTGTCATTCCAGCGGCCCATAGACGTGCTGGTGAACAATGCCGGACTGTTCGTGCCCGGCGACCTCAGCACAGAACCTGATGGCAATTTGGAAACCATGATCGGCGCAAACCTTTACAGCGCTTACCACGTGACACGCGGCATCGTCGATACCATGAAGCATCGGCGAAGCGGTCATATCTTCAACATGTGTTCCATCGCAAGCTTTACGGCGTATCCCAACGGCGGTTCATACGCCATCTCCAAATTTGCGCTGCTTGGCTTCTCACGATGCCTTCGTGAGGAACTAAAACCTTTCGGAATCAAAGTGACATCAGTGATGCCCGGAGCGACATGGACGGACAGCTGGATGGGATCCGGACATCCCGAGGATCGGTTTATTCCAGCCCGTGACGTCGCCGAGGCCGTATTCACTGCTCACAACCTCTCGCCTTCGACGGTGGTGGAGGATTTGGTGATACGGCCGCAGCTTGGAGACCTGAGGGATTAGAGATTAGTGAATAGTGATTGTTGATTTTTGATTTTTGATTTGCGATTTGGCGCCCTCAAATCAAAAATCGCAGAGCACTTATCGCCAATCCGACCATATAAAATATTGACAATCAATATATTACGCAGTATCTCTCCAATACGTTAATTTTGCCGTAAATACTAATCCGTGAATCAGAAAGTAGCTTCCGTCCGGCAGTATTGCAACGATCTGGTACGATACAGCAGGCGCAAGACCATAGAGGTGAAGATTGGTGATGTTCCGCTCGGGGGCGACAACCCGATACGGGTGCAGTCGATGACTACCGTCGACACTATGGACACCAAAGGGTCCGTCGAGCAGGCCATCCGCATGATCGAGTCGGGATGCGAGTATGTGAGACTCACCGCACCGAGTGTCAAGGAGGCGCGCAACCTCGAGGCTATCCGCAAAGAACTCAGAGCCCGCGGCTACAACACGCCGCTGGTGGCTGACATACACTTCACACCGAACGCTGCTGAACTCGCGGCACGAATTGTTGAAAAGGTGCGCATCAATCCGGGTAATTATGCGGACAAGAAACGCTTTGAAGTAATCGAGTATACCGATAGTGAATACAATGCCGAACTTGATCGCATAAGGGAGAAGTTCACGCCTCTCGTCAGGATATGCAAAGAATACGGCACGGCTATGCGCATTGGCACAAACCACGGCTCGCTGTCGGACCGCATAATGAGTCGCTACGGCGACACCCCGCTTGGCATGGTGGAGTCCGCGCTGGAATTTCTGCGTATCTGCGAGGATCTGAACTACTACGACGTCGTCCTCTCAATGAAGGCAAGCAATCCGCTGGTGATGGTACAGGCTTACCGTTTGCTTGTGAACCGTCTCGATGCCGAAGGATTCAGACCGTATCCACTGCACGTTGGTGTTACCGAAGCCGGAGATGGTGAAGATGGTCGCATTAAGTCGGCGGTAGGTATCGGCACTTTGCTTGAAGATGGTCTGGGTGATACGGTTCGTGTTTCGCTGACCGAAGAACCGGAAGTAGAGTCTCCGGTAGGAAAGATCATGGTGGATCGATATATCGGGCGTGAAAATCATGAACCGATAAAGCCCATCGGAGAGTCTCCTGTCGACCCGTTTACATACAATCGTCGTGTGACCCGTGAAACTGTGAACCTGGGAGGGCCACATCACGTTCCGCGCGTAATCGCAGATCTAAGTCATTATCAAATCCAATCATATAAGGACCTGCGACCCGTGGGTCATTATTATCTGCCTGAGCCTGACAAGTGGCACATGAGTGATCAGGGCGCTGACTTCATTTACACGGGCCGTACTCCGGTTGTGTTTATGCTGCCCAACGGTCTGCGGGAAATCGTGGATGCAGACGTCTGGCAGGCACTTGAAGACAGGCAGAACAAGCACCCCCTGTTTTTCTGGGAACAGTATGTTGACACATCGGTGAAAGATCCGGTGCTCAACTTTGTTCAGCTGGATGCCGGTGCGTTGAACGAGTCGCTAAAGGTGCTGTTGCGCAATGACCCGACAGCTGTGCTGGTGGTGTCCACGCAAAATGCTCACGCCATGGCGGCGATACGGCGCATGTTTTTTGAACTTGTTGAAGAAGCCATCGATGTTCCCGTTGTCATACGACGTTCGTATGACATTACAGGTGAGGATGCATTTATGATCGCCGCCGCTACGGACGCTGGAGGATTGTATATCGACGGTTTTGGAGACGGCATCATGCTGAGTGTTAATCCTCCTGAGGGGGGGATTGTTCCTGCAGAATGGATCGATCGCTGCAACCGAACCGCATTTGGCATCTTGCAGGCAACGCGCAACCGCATGTCGAAGACGGAGTACATTTCATGCCCGTCGTGCGGAAGAACATTATTTGATTTGCAGGAGACTACCGCAATGATTCGCAAACGCACCGATCACCTGAAGGGTATCAAGATTGGAATTATGGGATGTATTGTGAATGGTCCGGGTGAAATGGCAGATGCGGACTACGGATATGTCGGTTCCGGACCAGGACGAATTACTCTTTACAGAGGAAAGGATGTTGTGCGCCGCAATGTCCCTGCTGCTCAGGCCGTAGACCAACTTATTGAACTTATACGTGAAGACGGGAACTGGATAGATCCCCAGTCGGTTCACCTTCCGGATGCTTAGCTTATGACACCTGAAAACCAATCCTCTTCCGACCCGAAAAAGCGCAACAAGTTCCGGGAGTTTTTCGAACTCAATGAAGTCCTGGGCTACTTCTTCCGCCGAAAGGACCCTGCCCGCCCCTCCAACTTTAACATCCGGATGATGCATGGCATCAATAAGATTTCCATTGTGGTGTTCTTGCTGGGGGTGATGTGGCTGATATATAAGTTGCTCCTACGGTAGAGTGGAGGGGAGATGATTTTTGATTGGTGATTTTGATTAGTGATTTGCGATTTCCGGCCTTATTTCCGCGGTCGGCCCACTAAAATGACGGTCCCGTCGTTTAATGGTAGTATAAATTGATTATCAGCAGGTTAGATGGCTGTATTATTCTGTGAATTTTTGGGTTTCCCTGCCGGAATCCGTAATTTTGAAGGTTTAGATCCATTGTACGGGACGGGCTGTGGGACGTGTGTGGATTTGCACATTAGAACGGGTTTAGCCGGTGGCCGCAAGAGCCGACTGGCCTATTTTTGGAACGCTGAAGCCTTATGATAAGGGCATTTTTTATTTTGGCCACACTTAGCGTGCTGTTTTCCGCATGTACCCAGCGAATGGTGTGCCCTGCGTTTCAAAGCGCATTCATTTACGACAAAGACGCCCTTCGCAAGAAGTTCAGCTACTTTCAGGAAGACTCTACCCCGAAAATCCTTACCGCCAGCAAAAACCGGTATCTCATAGCCGAAAGCGTTCCTTACCGGAAAAAACTCGCCAGCCTCGCCACGGTCGAAATGAAGCCGGTATTCCCGGTCGTGCCTGACTCCCTCACCATCGGACAGGACGACGTCTCCCTGGCTGACCTTGATAAAGCCGCGCGGTCGGTTATCGACAGTACGTTCATCGTAGACGTCCCTCAGGCGCCCGATACACTCGAAGTGGCAGACCCTGACAGCACCTATGTCATTACTCGCGACAAGGAGGTAAGGATGCTGCGCTATAACCCAGACAGCGTCACATACAGAATAGACGACATTCGCTTTAATATCGATCAGGACAACTACATGTGGTATCTCCGCGACGTGCTGGTGCTACCCGACGTGCGGCTCGCCCAGATGCAAAGCAAATGGGATGAGGAAGATGCCAAACGCGAGGAGAAGCAGAAGAAGGGAGGATTCTTCAGAAACTTGTTCAAGAAAAAGGATAAGAAGCGCGACAAAGAATTGCCTGCAGATACATTGCTCGTTGAGCCGCCACAGGAACGCTCAGAATTCGATTTCGAATACAACGAGAACGAGCCTGTTCAGGATACTGTAACCGAAGTGGAGCCGGCCAGGAAGAAAGGAGTCTTCTCATTCCTGAAGAAAGAAAAGAAGGCTAAGAACGAAAAGATAGACCGCACTAAGGAAGCCAAGACCTCAGACGGTCCTGCATCGGATCAGCCCAGGGAACGAAAAGAACGCAAGCAAAAAGTTCCGAAGGACGAAGACCCGACTGACCTCAAGCCAGCGGATGAGGAAGTTCAGGGTGATGAAGGTTTCTGATGGCTAGTCGAACAGTGTAAGATTGCCGAATTGGTCTGCAGGAGGAGCAGGGGCGATGAGCGAGGGCACGTCCTCCGTGACCGTATTGATCCGCGGTGAAACCGTGTAAGCGCTGAGGGGCTCTCCTGACGGCGTGTGCATTGCGCTGAGCAGTATACTTTCGTCCGCATCTGAGGACAGCCAGATTTTTTCCGTTTCGCGGGAAAGAATAACCGGCATTCGCTCGGTGATTGATCGCACCGTATCATCCGATGGCCGCGTCAGCAAAATGAACGTGCTTTGTTCGCCACCATCGTTGTCTTCATAGTCTTCCCAGACACCGGCGAAAGAGAGCAGCGCTCCTGAGGCAGCAACAATACGATAGGGGATCAATGTCTTCTTGCCCGAACGTTTCCAGGCATAAAATCCATCCGCAGGAATAAGGCATCGGCGTTTCAAGACCTCCTTCCGAAGTGACGGCTTTTCCTTCAACGCCTCTGATTTCATGTTGATCACCTTTTCACTTACCGTCTTATTCTTGGCCCATGAAGGAGGTATGCCCCAGTAAAAAAGGGAAACACCCTGCGGACTTGTATTTGTGATTACGGGAAGAAGCTGCGTTGGTGCGGCATTGTAGTGTGGCTTGTAAAAGCCAGGAACGTCAACTGAAAAGCGAGCACGAACGCTGTCAGCATCGCAGGTTATGCTATACCGTTCCACCATAGCTGCCGGAAGTTCAGATTAATGATTTATGCAAGGTCGGCAATGAATCGTACCGCTCTTTCCTCGGACCAATATAGCCCATTTTTGGAGAATTGTGTAAAGCCTGCATGTCCTCCCTGCACAGGTGCTTCAAATGCGATAAAACGATGTTTGTCCAGGCGGGGAAAGCATTCCGCACTGAGAAATGGATCGTTCCGGGCGTTGACAATCAGCGTTGGCGTTTCAATCGCATCAAGGAAATGTATGGAACTGCATTTGTGGTAATAATCGGATGCATTTTCGAATCCGTGCAAAGGTGCCGTGTAACGGTCGTCAAACTGAACGAGTGTGCGAATTGCCGGCAGATACTTCGTATCCAACCCTTTCATCAGGCGCGATTTCCTGAGCACTTTGTCCTTGAGACTTTTTAAAAATCGGTACGAGTAGATCAGATTTTCAGGACGTGAAATCTGTCTGCAGCTGGAAGCGAGTTCCATTGGCACAGAGAAGACTACGGCCCTGTGAATTTGAACTGCGTCAGGGTGACGTTCGCCGAGATACTTGAGCGTAATATTGCCGCCAAGACTAAACCCAATGAGGTTGATTTGATGATATCCCTTTGCTGCTGCATGTTTTATCACAAGATGGAGGTCGTCTGTGGCGCCACTGTGATAGAACCTGAGTGTGCGATTCATCTCTTCGCCACATCCGCGGTAGTCCCAGGTAAGCACGTCAAAACCATGGAGGAAAAACGCACGCGCCATACCCTGCATGTATGGACGCCGGGCGTTGCCCTCAAGGCCATGGCAAAGGATTACAAGTTTCTCAGCGCCCTGGTTAGCCCAGTACAGGTCCAGGAAGTCGCCGTCGGGCGTGTCTATTCGCTCCGGGCTAGCAACCACCGGATCGACCCTCCGAAACAGGGCAGGATAAATGGTTTCAAGGTGCCGATTAAACAGTATGTACGGTCGGCTGTAACTCAAGGTGCCGGAACGTGTTGAGCGACAAGCCTCAGGTGGGCCAGGTGGTGGTCACCATGCCAGGCATATAATGCTACCTGGCGGCCCAGGCTCACAAACTTCCCGGTGTCGGGATGAATGTAGCCTTTTTCAAAATCTTCAGGACGCAATGCCCTGAGCAGCTTCACCCATCGGATGTGAAGCGCCTCGATCATGCGCAACGAGACTTCAGGATCCTCCCTGGTCTCAGGTGTTTCCGCCCAGAGTTTTTCATCGTAGGCTTTAATGGTGGGGGTGGATTCAGTAAGGGACCATTTCAATCGTATATACGCATTCAGGTGGCTGTCCGCCAAATGATGGATGACCTGTCGAAGGGTCCACCCGCCCTCCCGATAGGGAGTATTCAGTTCCTTAGGCGTCAATGCATTGACAACCGTTCGCAGGCGTGCAGGCAGCGCCTCGATCTTGCTGATAAGCGTCTGAAGTTCGTCAAATGTGTAGGATTCCTTCGGCACAAAGCGACCGATAGGATATCGCAGGGAGTCGTTATTCGTCGTTTGTTGCATCTGATGCGGCGCGCTTTTTCCTCTTAGCTTTTCGTATCCTCATGTTGATCATCTCGACCATTAGCGAGAATGCAACGGCGAAGTAAATATACCCTTTCGGAATTTCATAGTGAAGCCCTTCGAGGAACAACATGAACCCGATGAGGATCAAAAACCCAAGCGCGAGCACTTCAAGTGTTGGATGCTTATGAATGAAATCGCTGATGCGCCCTGAAAAGGCGATCATGATGATGATGGACAGGACAATGGCAATCACCATAATAGGGATGTGTTGGGTGAGGCCAACGGCAGTGAGTATTGAGTCAAACGAAAAAATAATGTCAAGCAAAATGATCTGTGCGATGACGGAATTCATGTTGATCTTTTTCGTTACCGCTGGTCCCTCATGAAGTTCGCCTTCCATTTCCTGGTGAATCTCCCGCGTACTCTTTGCAATCAGAAACAACCCACCGAAAGCGAGTACAAGATCCCGACCGCTAAACGCCGTGTCAAAAACACTAAATAGAGGCTGCTGAAAGCTAACCACCCAGCTTATCCCCAGCAACAGAAGGATGCGTACCACCATGGCCAGAATGAGGCCCATGTTACGCGTGCGCGCGCGGACGTTTTCAGGCAACCGGTTAGAGACAATGGAAATAAAGATGATGTTGTCGATGCCCAGGACAACCTCGAAGAATGTGAGCGTCACTAACGCAAGCCAGGTTTCTGCTAAGAGAAATATGTCCATACTGCAATAAACTCCGACTGATCAGGATTAAAGGCCTGCGTAGCTGGGGTGGCCAAAATTACTGAAGAAATCCAAAACGCAAAATAGCGTACCAGGTACGCAAAAGGGTCACTGATATGTATCGCTATCAAGATCACCATCCGAGGGAAGGCAGCGATGTCTAATGGACAATCATGATCTTCTTCCGGCTTGTCGGTTCGCCGGGTGTCTCAAATTGCAACACGTACATGCCATTAGCAAAGCGCGCTGTGTCAAACGTGAGGGTCCTTTCACCGACAGGATATGAATCAACGGCAATCTCTCTGCCAAACGCGTCGAACAACCTGCATGTTACAGGTTCACGCATGGCCGTGGGTAAGTTCACATGGAGTGCGTCGTTAGCTGGCACCGGATAAATGCGAACGCGGTCTGCAAGCGTAGGCTCGATACCCGTTATAACACCGGTTGGAATATATTGCGGCGTATCAAGCAGGCGTGCCTGGTAGACTTCGCCCGTCTCTTCGTGTTGTAAGAAGGCAATTACCGCAAGGTTGGAAGGATCGTATGCATGCGGATAGCACGACACGCTAACCGTGCGGGCTTCTCCCGCGGGAACCCCATCGTTGAAGAGGGTACCGCGCGCCGTCGGCAGCATTTTCTTCATGACGTACTTGAACGCAGTCTCTCCATTGGGGCCTGATGCCGTAATTACCTTCTCGACAATGACCACATGCAGGGCTGTACCGGGAGGTAAATCCGTATTGGCGGTAAACGTCACATCAACGTTATAAGGTCCGCCGGTCGAACCGCTGGTGATGATAGTATCAATCACGGCTTCCGCCGGCTTTAAGCTCTGGCTGTTAAACGACTGCGTCAGGCTCTGCCCGTATTTTCCATCGATGAGCGCATAAGGAGTATAGGTAATGCCGTAAAAAGCGGCACGCGCATTTGCGTCGACGGGATTGTCCTTGTACAACGGATCGTCGCCGGGACCTCCAAGCCCGAGATGATACTCAACCTTTATGAGTTCACCAACGAGACCTTCAGCGAAGGTGTTGATTGCCGCGTTGGCCGTCTTGTTGGGTTCATCTGGGGTGTTCGGACCACCCGCGTTCGTGAAGCTTTCCAGCAGGACAATGCGATTGCGC
Organism: Bacteroidota bacterium; assembly: GCA_003242315.1. Taxonomy (GTDB): domain Bacteria; phylum Bacteroidota; class Bacteroidia; order Cytophagales; family Cyclobacteriaceae; genus ZC4RG29. The sequence goes on along the minus strand of QGUY01000002.1, from coordinate 241 downwards.
TGACCTATCCTGAAGTTGTCGAAGGCGAAACCTTCCTCGGTGGCGGCGAAACTTGAGTCTACCGGGCTGGAGAACGCGATCCTGAAACGCATCCGCGAACGTTGTTCCGGCGTCAATGGCGCAAGTGTATTGTCGAGTGAGATGACAGCCTTTCGCCATCCTGTAGAGTCGACAGACCCGGACCATCCGGTTTGGTTAAGCGCTTGGTAACCGGGGTTACTCAAAATCCCCGTCCGTTTGA
>QGUY01000371.1 GCA_003242315.1 Bacteroidota bacterium | reverse complement strand
TATAATTCATTTTGCGAAGAGGAAAAGATTGGGGCGGTTTTAAAAATTTTCCATTGGTTGGCCATTTTAATTGCCTGTCTCGGATTGTTCGGGCTGGCTGCGTTTTCTGCCGATCAGCGAAAGAAAGAATTGGGCATACGAAAATTGCATGGAGCAAGTGTTCGCCAATTGGTATTCCTGTTTTCTTCTGAGTTTACGCGTCTCGTTGTGTTAAGCATTGTGATTGCGATCCCGTTTGCCTATTTGATGATTGACCGATGGTTGGACAACTTTGTGTATCGGACGCCAATGGACGCCTGGGTATTCATTACGGCGGGAGCAGTTGCCTTGTCGATAGCGGCCTTCACAGTTGCCTTTCAATCATTCTCCGCTGCCAGGGCCAATCCCGCTGAGGTATTGAAGGAGCAATGATAGTGTATGCTTGGATCACGAAGATGGTTCTACCGCATCACAACGCCGTCTTTTGCCGCAATACTCCAGTCGTTGCCAAAAAACCCAGCTGCCTTCACACCCTCGGCACCAACTTTCAGCATGTCGGCCGAGAAGATGAAGTAGTCGGGGAAGCCGCTGCCCCCTGCGAAGTATTGATTCGCCTCTGTCGCACGCATACCTGAGATTCCTGTGCCGGCCACGACGCCAACGGATGCGACGTCGCTGTCCTTCCGGGGCCACACGAAAAATCCTCCGATGTCTTCGCCCTCAAATTTCCTTGTTCCTACGGTTGCCGATCCCCGGGTGAATTGAATCGGGCAATCGGAGAGAAGTTTATTCCAGGCCGAGTTCGTAGCGGCATTTCCGTAAAGGATCACACCGCGGTTCGGATAGTTTTTCGGATCGAAATCACGATCGGCGACTACATCTACGGCGCCATTGGCACGGTAGTACCACACCTCTGCATCGTAACGCGCTTTCGCATATGCCCACTGTCGTTCCGCAGTGTTTCCCTTCGTGCCGTATACAAATACCATTCGGTGATTGAATGCATCTTTGAATGTGCCGTAGCGATGCGGACCTTTTTGTGTTTTGGTGGGCTGCTTCCCTATTTCCCAACGCGTTTCTTTGTGGAGATAGACTTCGTCCGTATTAACGGGTACTGTCAGGGCGTCGCCATCCAGGGTGATTCTCACATCGCCGGAGCCTTTGAGATCAGTCAGGTCCAACTTGAGCAGCGCTACATTTTCTGTTTCACCCTCTATTGTGTTGTTCTTTCGGTCTCGATTCAGACGGATCTTGCTGTATTCCAGCGGATGCTGCTGTTGTACAATGGCTGCCCAGCGGTATGTTGATGATATCCCCGGATTGGCCGTAGTGAAATCAATCACATCAACGGCACTGTCTCGCTTGTTTGTGTGCTGACGGAAGTACTCGAACAAAGGCGGCCAGTCAACGCTCTCGTCTCCGAACCAGTGACTCCCACCCGGGTATTCGTAATAGGCAAAGTCGGGATGAAAATCCGCCAGTACTTTTCGCATTTGTCGCGCGTAGTCGACCGACACGACGCGGTCGCTGTCACCGTGAAAAATATACACGCCAAACGATTTGTAGTTTTTCGCAAGCTCGATGACGTTGCTGGGATTGCTTGCGCGAAGAAGAATTTCTTCCATTTCATTTCTCCCTTTCTGCGGAATTTGTCCGTCAGCGGAGCCGTACCCCGTCAGCGTAGGATATCCTGCACAAGGCGCGATGGCCGCCCATTTGTCGGGATAGGTTGCGCCAAGGTACCACGTTCCGTGACCACCCATGGAGTGGCCCGTCAGGTATATCCTCATGGGATTGGGTGAGAATTTTTTTACGGCGAGGTTCAGCACCTCGAGCGCATCCAGTCTTCCCCAATCTTCCCAGTTAAAGCCGCGCGGCCGTCGGTTTGTTGGTGCGACGAGTGTGCCCCAATCTTTTGAATCGTAAGCACGTGCCTGACCGATAGCTTCGACACCCGCACCGTGAACGGAAAGGAAGAGTGCTGATCCTTCCTTCGGACCACCAGTCTGAGGGGTGACAGCAAAGTACTGAACGCTGCCATCGATTTCGCTGATGAACGTATAGCTGTGCTGCGACGAGGGGTTCATCGTCTCAACAGTCACTTGTTCCTGGTAAAGGGTCTTTTGACCCTGTTTGAGTTGAAGCTGGCAGTTGTGTTTGCCAACGGTGCCCGCGTTTGAAGGGTCAAATTTGAAACCGACTTTGCGAATCGTCAACGGCGGAATATCAGGAAGGCGCGTTACGGCAGACTTTCCCTCCAATGTGCTCGTCAGTGTCAGGTTGCGCAGCGTTTTGTTTGTCGCGTTGCTGACAACAACGCCACCCCAGAGCAAGTCTGACGTGCTGCCGGCCAGGATGTGCGGCAAGGTGAGATCGCCAGTGTGAATTGTTACCGGCTGCTGAAGGAGGACCAACCGTGCTTCGATGCCTTGCCATCGTACGAAGCGCGAGCAGCGAACGAGGATTTGGTTTGTGCCTTTTTTGAGAAGGACAGGCACGTACATCCATCCGTCGCGATAGATATCACCGCTGCGGGGCTCTCCGTTAACGAACATCATGCTGTTCCCCATGACGTTAAGGAGGGCGGGCTGTTCCTTTTCTGATTCGTAAGTGAGGTAGAGATATCCGCTGCTCAACGCTTCACCGCGAAATCGTCCGGAGGAGTCCACCTCTACTGACTCCCAGCGGTGGGGACGATTTTCATCATCCGTATACAAGGTCTGGCCAGCGGAGGGTTGCTGAAGTTTCCCCGTGAACAGCTGCCAGGCGAGTTGATCCTGTACGATAGCCTCGCGTCCATAGCGGTGCACGCCTCCAACAGCAAGTCCTGTCGTAAATCGAATCGTGTCCTGAGCATACAAAGGTGCGCACAACAGCACGATCCACAGCGCAACTAGTGTCTTCGTAGTCCTGATCATGTAGAGTTTTCTTTCGTTTGGTTCCTGAACTTCGCAAGGGTCGCGTGAGGAAAAAACACCCGCGTTGAGGTATTGCAAGGGCCTTGCGAAAAACGGAATTTTAAGGTAGGGCATTCTGGAGTTATTTCAAAGAAATCCCTACTTTCGTTTACGCACACGAATTGATCGTTTTCGAACACGGTGACCCCAAAACGTGCTTTTCTGCCTGCTGTTTTTCTGGCGGTGGTTGCTGCATCATCCGGTGCGCTTCAGGCCCAGCGCCAGGCGCCGTTGTTCACGCTGTTAAAGCCAGAAAAGACGGGTCTGAAATACACCAACAAAGTTCGGGAGGATGACTCGTTGCACGTTCTGATTTACGAATATCTCTATAACGGTCATGGTATTGGTATAGGTG
>QGUY01000089.1 GCA_003242315.1 Bacteroidota bacterium | reverse complement strand
TATTTATTATTTTCTTTTCGTGTGCAATGGTTGATTTTTATAAGATGGTTGTTAAGAGGGACATTGTCATAGTTTTGAATTGGTAAATTTTTTCACGTGTTCGCTGGTACACGGGGTGGTGTCGAACACGGTGCATTGTTACGGCGGTGCCGCGGCGCAGGTTTTTTGCAAAATTGCGGGCAGCGTCAAAAATTCGCGGTTTTGAGGGTTTGCGTTACAGGTGTGCAAATCATTGTTACACGATTACCAAATTGTTATTTGTCTAACTTTGCTCCCGGTTTCCTAAACTCATGAAGTCATTCATCTTTGCGGCGTGCCTGGTTTTGTTGTTGACGATTCATGTCGCCGCTCAGGATCCCTTTCCCACACTAACCATAGAGCCCTACTACGATCTCAGCTTCACGGAAGCTGAACGCGATTCGATGCAGTCCCAACTGGAGGAGATGCTAGGAGAAATCAGAGCCATTCACAGTTTCGGCCTGGATAATAGCGTAAGTCCCTCGCTGAAATTTGATCCCTACCCGCCCGGGTTCGTTGGGGAAAGTGCTCAGGAACCGATTGTTTGGGGTTTACCAACCAATGTGTCGCTCCCTAAAGACCGCAGCGCCTTACCCTTTATGCCCGTATATCAACTTGCCGAACTCATACGCACACGAAAGATCACGTCAACTGAGTTGACAGAACTCTATCTCGACAGGCTGGAGAAGTATGGCGATACATTAAAATGTATTGTTACCGTGCTGCGCCCACAGGCCCTGGAACGCGCGCGGCAAGTTGACGCGGAGATCGCTGCAGGGAAGTATCGAGGACCGTTGCATGGGATTCCATACGGCGTGAAGGACTTGTTGGCGGTAAAGGGGACGAGGACGACATGGGGCGCCATGCCCTATCTGCAGCAGTATATCGACGAGACGGCAACGGTCGTGGAGAAACTTGAGGAGGCGGGAGCCGTACTCGTTGCGAAGCTGTCGATGGGTTCGCTTGCCATGGGCGATGTGTGGTTTGGTGGCAAGACTCGTAATCCGTGGAATCTGGAGCAGGGATCAAGCGGGTCGTCGGCAGGTTCTGCGGCGGCTACTGCCGCCGGACTTGTAGCCTTTGCGATCGGTAGTGAGACATGGGGGTCGATCGTCTCTCCGTCTACGCGGTGCGGCACGACGGGGCTACGACCCACGTATGGCCTCGTCAGCCGTCATGGCGCGATGGCGCTGAGCTGGAGTATGGATAAGCTCGGACCTATATGCCGCTCAGCCCTGGATTGCGCGCTTGTGTTCGATGCGATCCGCGGCCCGGATGGAAAGGACAAAACAGTGGTATCTGCGCCCTTCAACTACAACGCACGGCAGTCTGTGAAGAATCTTAAGGTCGGGTATGTAAAGAGCTACTTCGATGCGGATACCATTAACCGCGAAAAGAATGAGGCGATTCTGGAGGTGATCCGGAAACTCGGGATTGAACCTGTCGAAGTCAAGCTACCGGACAACATTCCTGTAAATGCGTTAACACTCATACTCACAGCCGAGGCCGCAGCCGCATTCGATGACCTCACGCGTTCGAATCGGGATACGTTATTAGTTCGCCAGGACAAGAACTCGTGGCCCAACTATTTCAGGTCGGCACGGTTCATTCCAGCCGTCGAGTATGTCAATGCCTTGCGCATTCGGGAACTACTCATTCGTGAATACCATGAATCAACAAAGGAATTTGATGTGATCCTTACACCATCCTTTGGAGGCGACCAATTGCTCATGACCAATCTTACGGGTCACCCCTGCCTCGTCCTTCCCCATGGCTTTGATGCGAAGGGCAGTCCGGTAAGCATCAGCCTGCTCGGTAAGCTGCAGGGAGAGGCCGCGCTCATCGCCCTTGGCCGCGCAATCCAGGAAGCAACACCCTGGGAAGATCAACATCCGCCGTTATTCCGGTAATTTCCCGCTAACTTGCTGGCTTGGTAATTGTAACAAACTCAGGATTGTCGGGGCTTGCTCGATAGGTAAATCTACATCTATGAACAATCACGTCTCACATAAGGGGAGCTCCCTGTTTTCAGGGATTGTGCTGACAAATTTTATCATCGGCGTTTGTCTTTGCGCAATATCCTGTGCTCCGAAAGAAGACATCGAGTTCAAACACATACGCGATGTGGTGGTCGACGGAAGTGGCAAGCCTATGTTGAAAGCGAATGCAGTCTTCTACAACCCTAATTCTATTCGGATGAAGCTTCGTGGTTTGGCTGTCGACATTTTCGTAGATGGTAAGAAGGCAGCACAGATCGACCAGGACCTCAGAACAGAAATTCCGGCACGTTCCGAATTCACCGTTCCGCTGGAGGTGACACTGGCGGCGGAGGATTTGAGCTTCCTTGATACTGTGCTGGGCATGCTCGGCGGCCGAAAAATGGAAGTTCATTATAAAGGGGCCCTGAAACTCAACTACAGGGGGATGCCCATTCGGGTACCAGTGGACTACAAAGACGAGGTTAGGATAAGGTTTTAAGCAATACGGGTGCTACATCACCATGCCGAGCACACCGGTAAACAAACCGGTGGCAATCGCAACGGCAATGCCGAGGATCAGTAAAAGAATTCTGCGTATCGTGAGTGATGCCATATCCGCCTTAATAGACACGCACAGGCGTGGTGAGGTTGTTCCATCGCCCAAAAATTTTGGATTCTGCTATTCTCTTTGCTTAACTGGGGTACATTTTTCGATGGCATTTACAATTCAAACGAATGCACTCTGACCCGTAATGGCGCGTCCCACGATGAGCGTGTTGATTTCCTTAGTGCCTTCATAAGAATAGATTGCTTCCGCGTCGGCTACGAATCGCGCGATGTCGTGTTCTATCAGTATGCCGTTCCCCCCGAATAGTTCTCGGGCATGGCTCACGATATCGCGCGTACGTAGCGTGCAAAATACCTTGGCCAGAGATGCGTGCTCGTCCGTGAGTTTGCCCTCATCCTGCAATTGTGACAGCCGGAACACCATGGTCTGCATGGCAGTAAGATTGCTAAGCATCTCGACCAAAAGGTCTTGCACCATCTGGAAACCGCCGATCGGACGTCCGAACTGATGGCGTTCATGAGTATACTTGAGTGCACTTTCGTAGGCTCCGCGAGCGCAGCCCACAGCCTGCCAGGCAACCCCAGCGCGGGTCATGCGCAACACCTTTGCGGTATCCCTGAATCCATTGGCATTTTGTAACCGGTGGCTTTCCGGCACTTCGCAATCTGTCAGCGTGATGAGCGCGTTTTGTACGATGCGCAGCGCCATCTTCCCTCTGATCTTTTCCGCACGAAAGCCGGGGAAATGTTTCTCCACGATGAACCCTTTCACATTTCCATCGTCGACGTCACGCGCCCAGATGATCGTGAGGTCGGAAAACGTTGCGTTGCCGATCCACTTCTTCTGGCCATTCAGTATCCACTTGTCGCCCTGGCGCTTGCAGGTTGTGGTTAGACCGCCAGCCACCGCTGAACCAACCTCTGGTTCGGTTAATCCAAAGGCTCCAATAACCTCGAGTTTCTGCATCGGCGGAAGCCATTGGAGCTTTTGTTCTTCTGATCCGCAATAATATATGGAGCCCATAGCGAGCCCGCTCTGTACACCGAAGAAGGTTGAGATGGACGCATCCACCCTCGCCATCTCCATAGCGAGAAACCCCTCCAGTAAGGCGGACTTCCCCGGACAGCCGTATCCATGGTAGGTGAGACCGCACACATTCAGTTTCGCCATCTCAGGAACAATCTGATGGGGAAATTCATCTCTTAACCAGTATTCGTTTACAATGGGCCGGATGGTAGTGTTCATGAACTCACGGACGCGAAGTTGCACCTCGCGTTCTTCCGGGGAGAGCAAATGACTCAGGTCGTAAAAATCTCCGTCAATGTCCGGAACCTTGTGTTCACGGGTTCCGCCCGACATCACTTTCATCAGCTTTTGAAGATCTTCTTCCTTCATCTGGCTTACGAGCCCGACCATCTTCTTGAGATCGACCTTTTGCGACAGACGGGCAATAGCATCCAGATCCAGTTCTTTAAGTAGTGTTGCAGTGGACTTGAGTTTCTTGAAAAAAGACATGATGGGGGGTGTTGGTTATTAAATATTTCAGATTCACTAATTTACGCGTGCCTTAAACATTATAACCTATGCGATCCAACTCCTTTCAAAATCTCCTTTTGCTGGCAATTATCGCGCTGGCGGCATGTAAGCCCTCTGCTGAGGAGCGCAGGGCTGCCCTTCAGGCCGCTGCCGACGCTTACCTTACGGCGTACAACGACGAGTATCAGAGACTGTATACCGCTGCCGCTGAGGCGGAATGGGTGCTCAACACCCGGATCGTCGATGGTGACACGGCGACACAACGCGCTTATGAACGCACGCGCAAGGCGTACACGGATTTCCGCGGCAGCCAGGCCAACATCGATTCAGCCCGAAAATACCTGGGTATGCGTGATCAGCTCACGCCACTTCAGGCAAAGCAATTTGATGCAATTCTTTTTGCTGCAGGAGCCAATCCTGCAACGGCAGCCGAAGCGGTGAGGGAACTCATTACCGTGCAAGCCGACCAAACCAAAATCCTGTATGGATTCGACTTTCGTATCGATAATAAGTCCGTCACCAAGAACGATATCAACAACATACTGGCATCCGATGCATCCCTTGCCAGGAAAACGAAGGCCTGGGTAGCCAGCAAGGAGGTAGGCAGGGAACTTAAGCCAGGACTCGTGAAACTGCGCGACCTTCGCAATGAGTCTGTACGTGGTCTTGGCTTTTCCGACTTTTTCACGTACCAGGTTTCCGAATATGGAATGACGAGCGAAGAAATGCTCGAAATGACAGAAGGATTCATCCGCGACGTATGGCCACTCTACCGCGAACTCCATACCTGGGCACGCTACGAATTGGCAAAACGATACAAACAACCCGTGCCTGATTATCTGCCCGCGGATTGGCTGCCTAACCAGTGGGGTCAGGACTGGGCTGCGATGGTTAGGGTGGAAGGACTTAACATCGATGCCGCCCTGCAAACAAAGTCGGCGGAATGGATCGTCCGTACAGGTGAGGAATTTTATAAGTCCCTGGGTTTCCCGGCGCTCCCTCAGTCGTTCTACGAAAAGTCAAGCTTGTATCCGCTTCCGCCCGACGCGGATTACAAGAAGAATAACCATGCTTCCGCATGGCACATGGATCTCAAAGACGATGTCCGATCACTAATGAGCGTGGAACCGAACGCCGAGTGGTGGGAGACAACGCTGCATGAGCTGGGGCACATTTATTACTTCATTTCTTATACGCGTCCCGAAGTACCGTACGTCCTTCGCGAAGGTGCCAATCGTGCTTTTCATGAGGCCATAGGCAGCCAGATTGGACTGGCCTCGTTGCAAAAGCCCTTGCTTCAATCGCAGGGTCTTATACCAGCTGATGCAACTACCGATGATACGATGAAGTTGCTGGCTGATGCGTTGAACCACGTCGTGCTGATCCCATGGGCAGCAGGTGTGATGACGCGCTTTGAACACAAGTTGTACGCAGAGAATCTGCCGGCTGATAAATTCAACGAAACATGGTGGGCATTGGCCAAACAATATCAAGGCATTGTGTCGCCCGGCAATCGTGGCGAAGAATATTGTGACGCCTGTACCAAGACACACATCATCGACGACCCTGCGCAGTACTACGACTATGCGATAGCGGCGATCTTGTTGTTCCAGTTTCACGATCATATCGCACGCAACATCCTCAAACAGGATGTACATGAAACCAACTACTGGGGAAGCAGGGAAGCCGGAGACTTCCTGCGACGGTTAATGGAAACCGGCGCTACGATCGACTGGCGTGAACACCTTCAGGAAAATCTTGGAACTGAAGTTAGCGCCCGACCATTGCTGGATTACTTCTCGCCGTTGATGGACTGGCTCAAAGAACAGAATCAGGGTCGTGCCCATACCCTACCGGAGACTTTATAGCCCCGGGGGATCAAAAGATAACACCTTGTCGATCGTGCTTGTCGATACAAAGTGATAGTTCGGGCGGGCGGCGCGATACACTTCCTCGGCAAATGCACGGCCTTCGGGGGTTTTTGCAAGCTCCGTATAGATCGGTGTCAGGAACTTGCGACGTCCTGTGTTGATGAGGAAACGTCGAAGGGGTTCGCGAATAGGGGAATAGTTATTACGCACGGCGATAAGGCTCCATGCACTGAAGATTTCGGCATTGCCTGATTCGGTAAAACGACCGAGGCGATCCAGAGTTTGAAGTTGTGCCTGGGTGAGCGTGTCCGGGAGCATGTTGAGAAAATGCAGCCACTCCTGCGTTGTCCAACCTTTCGTTGCTGCCGTGATGTCCTGACCCTCAAGCGCGTTTCGAGCAGCGTCTTCGACCTTCGCAAATCTGTCTGATGACGGCGGCGTAAAATCCGCGGGAAGTCCACGTGAATAAATCCAGGACGTAAACAAGGCATCTTCGACGTTGATATTGAAGTGTTCGCGATAGTAAGTTTTGAACACGTCAATGAACGTCTCCGTGTCCATGACGGAGAAAGCGTACGTTGAAAAGTAATCCCTCAGGAATGCATCGAACTTTTCACGTCCGTATTTTTCTTCCAGAGTTCGAAGAAGGAAGTAACCTTTGTTATAGGCAACATCTGTCGCAGCGTCGTCAGGGTTTCGACCTTGCAGGTCGAGTTTTAGCTTCGTATCATCAGGATGAGGACCCGAAGAAATTTCCCGCATGTCCGTTTCGAGATCATGGAGGTTAAGTACGGCGAGCATTTCAGAATGTTCACGTCCGTACAGTTTTTCCATGATGCGCGTTTCGAAGTATACCGTGAAGCCTTCGTTGAGCCAGAAGTCGTTCCACGTTTTGTTTGTAACGAGGTTGCCGGACCAACTGTGTGCTAATTCATGAGCAATTACTGACGTCAACGAACGATCTCCTGCCAAAAGCGTAGGTGTTACGAAAGTGAGCCGGGGGTTTTCCATTCCGCCGAAAGGAAAGCTGGGAGGGAGGACAATGACGTCATACCGTTCCCACAAATAGGGTCCGTAAAGTTCTTCGGCAGCAGCGATCATCTTCTCGAGATCAGCGAACTCCCACGCGGCCGCTTCAAGAGTTACAGGTTCAGCATACACACCGCTACGATCGCTGACAGGACGAAATGCGATGTCACCTACAGTGAGTGCCAGCAGATACGATGGTACCGGTTGCTTCATTTCGAAAGTATAGATTCCCGATTCGTTTTTCTCGATGGGATTAGACGCACTCATCAGCGCGAGAAGATTGGATGGGACCGTCACCTCGGCAGTGTACGTGAAGCGGACGCCCGGCGAGTCCTGACAAGGAATCCATGTGCGGGCAAGGATGGCTTGGGACTGAGTGAACAGGAAAGGATGCTGTCGACCGGCGGTCTGTTCGGGCATGAGCCATTGCAGCGCCTCGGCGCCGGGTGTAGTACGGTAGCGGATCGAAATCGTTTTCGTTTCGGGTTCAAGTCGGATGCGCAGTGCCTGGCCCAGAATCGGATCGTCCCCCTCAAGGGAGAACACTGCGGGCTTGCCATTGTCGAGAAAGATGCTGTCTATTTTAAGGGATTTCGCATCCAGGACGACTTCATTACCCTCTTTGCGATGGATTGTCCAGGTTGCAGTAGCAGAAATTTGTTTTGTTGTAAAATCAACAGTGGCACGCCAATCGAGATGGGTAACAACGCATTGTCCCGAGTTGGCGTAGGAATGGGGATCCGGTATCATAGAACTCTCATCATTCATTTCCTTCCCGCACGCTAACGCGAAAAAAATAAAAAATACACCCCATTTCCTCATGTTTCGATATTTATTCCAATCGTCGATGAAAATAATCAGTCCGATTCATTAATTTAATAACCGGAACTTTACGAACAATCTGATTTATGAACTGTACCTTGAAATCCAGGTTAATCCCATGCTTACTGATGCTGGTGGGATTGATAGTTGTGTCGTCCTGTAATGATGATGATGAAAAGCCCGGGTCAAACATCTCATTTGCCCTTGCTGAACAAACAGTAAATGAAAGTGCGGGTACAGTAGATGTAACGGTTGTCCTTGACAGGCCTTTAGATGAACCGATTGATTTGTTCTACAAACTGTCCGGAACAGCCGACGTATACGATCCCTTTGAAGGCGGTGACTACTTCATTCCTACCGGGAATTACATTTCGATAGGACCTGGAACCACCCAGGCAAAAATTACTATCAAGCTCGTTGAGGATTACGACTTTGAAGTGAGCGACGACTTCGATTTTGAGAATCCGGTTGAGGAGGACATGATTGAAACCATTGTCATTACCTTGGTGTCCGTGATCGAGGGAACATCCAAAGTGACAGGGCAGACCGAGTTTACACTGAAAATAAAGGAAGACGATACGGTGATATTCCTGCTGTGGGATCCGGGTACCGGGAAGACCGCGAACATGGACATGTTCCTTTGGATAGATGATGATAATGACGAGATTTTTGATCTGTATGATGGCTCAATCGGTAACAATGCCCAGGAAGCCGTACTTATTCCTGGAGGCCTTAACATTCCGAAATTCGGCTTGAGTGCAGTGTACAAGACTGGTGATTCCGATAATCTTCAGTTCCAGACCTTGTTCTTTAACTTCGGAGGTACGGTGAACGGCACTTCGGGTCCGGTAGCATTTGACGGCACGTACACGCTGGCGAACCTTAACGATTGGGAGTCTGAAACCGGGCAACTTCCGAAAATCATTCAAACTTTTGATAAGAACAATCTGAATTATACCAACGTGTCTCAGATTCATATACCCGATGCCGGAAGCAGAATGAAGACGTACCTGCGCAACTTCGATCGTTCTGCAATCAAAGGATTGGGAAAGAGGGCTATCGAATTGAAATAAGTCCTTGAACCACCCTCAAACAAAGGGAGGAGCCAGTCTTCGTAAGTCTGATTCCTCCCTTTTTTTACTGCGTATCCGGTCGTCTCTTTCTTGTCTTGATCAGTATGATCAATCCTGCGATGACAAACGGGATACTCAAAATTTGTCCCATGTTCAATGGTAAATCCCTTTCAAAAGGTTCCTGAACTTCCTTAAAGAATTCATCGACGAAACGAAGCGACCAAAGCACAACGAGAAACACCCCGAAGATAAAGCCAGTACCTACCTGGTGACGTTTTTCTTTCCAGATGTAGTACAATAACCCAAAGAGCAGGAAGCAGTAGATGGCTTCGTAGAGCTGCGCGGGATGCCGCGGCTTGTCGTCAACCAGTTCGAATACAAATGCCCACGGCACCGTCGTAGGTATTCCAATGATCTCGGAATTCATCAGGTTGCCCAGACGAATAAAAGCGCCAGTGATACAAACGACAATCACAAGCCTGTCGACCATCCAGAAGTAGTCGTACTTGAGCTTTCGGCAGTACAAATACAACCCTATGAGAATACCGATGGCCGCGCCATGGCTGGCAAGGCCCGCATACGGCGGAAGAATAATAGAAAGAGGATCTGTGATGAATACTTCAGGATCATAAAAAAGAAAATGACCGAAGCGTGCGCCAAGGAATGTTGCCAGAATAATGTACAGCGTGAGTGTGTCTACATGTTTTACGGGACGCTGTTCTACTTTGAAAATATGATACATGATCTGCTGGCTCAGGATAAGTCCGATAGCCCACATAAGTCCATACCAGCGGATGGGCCAGTTGACTCCCGGGATGGTAAAGATTTCGGGATCAACAGACCATGTGATGTACGACAGGAGATTATGCATCATGCTTTATTATATTGAAATTCGCCGAACGGGCTCTTAATTGTTACTCGCGCTTCGGTAGCATCTTCAACGTGTCCGATGACTTTTGCGTCCACTCCTAGACTGCGGGCTATGTCGATCACCGCCCCTGCAATATCCTCCTCGAGATACAACTCCATCCGATGGCCCATGTTAAAGACCTTGTACATCTCTCTCCACTCCGTTCCGCTTTCTTCGCGGATGATTCTAAACAGCGGCGGAATGTCGAAGAGATTGTCTTTGATAACATGCAAGCGGTCGATGAAGTGCAGCACTTTTGTCTGTGCTCCGCCGCTGCAGTGGATAATACCATGAATGCGCTTGCGGTATTGGGAGAGCACTTGCACCATAACCGGAGCGTAGGTGCGTGTTGGGGACAGTACAAGCTTACCCGCGTCAACGCCCACCTCGGGAATCATATCGGTTACTTTGTAATGCCCGGAATACACGAGATCCTCGGGGACCGCTGGATCGAATGATTCAGGATAGACTTTCGCGTAGTCGTGGTGAAAGATGTCGTGTCGCGCGGAAGTGAGTCCATTGCTGCCCATTCCGCCATTGTATTCGGATTCATAAGCGGCTTTCCCGAAGGAGGCCAGACCGACAATCACATCACCGGCACGAATGTTCGCGTTGTCGATCACATCTTCCCTCTTCATGCGTGCCGCTACGGTACTGTCAACAACGACGGTTCGCACCAGGTCACCGAGGTCCGCTGTCTCGCCCCCTGTGCTCCACACATTGAGGCCGTGGTCACGCAACATGGCGAGGAACTCTTCGGTACCTTCAATAATTGCACTGATGACCTCCCCTGGAACCAGGGTTTTGTTGCGGCCGATAGTAGACGACAAGAGGATATTGGAAGTAGCGCCAACACAAAGCAGGTCGTCGATGTTCATGACGATGGCATCCTGCGCAATGCCCTTCCACACGGAAAGGTCACCCGTCTCTCTCCAGTATATGTAAGCCAGAGACGACTTGGTGCCGGCACCATCCGCGTGCATGACGGTGCAATATGCCGGATCACCGCCCAGGCGATCCTCGACAATCTTGCAGAAAGCGGTGGGAAACAATCCTTTGTCCAGCTTGCCGATGGCCTTGTGCACATCTTCCTTTGATGCTGAGACTCCCCGGCGATTATACCGATCTGACACGTCTGGCGGAGTTGATAAAATTCTGTGCAAAAGTGCGAATTAATCCCGTTTAACGGACATGCATTTTAAAAAACTCCCAGCAAACGACACCCAGACAAACCGAAATATTCAGGGAATGCTTTGTGCCGGCCTGTGGCACCTCCAGCGCCATGTCCGCATACTCAATCACCTCTTCCCCTACCCCGCGCACTTCGTTGCCAAAAACCAGGCAGTATTTTGTTTCGGAATTCAGTTCGCAGGCATGAAGGGGCACGCTTTCCGTTGTCTGTTCCACGACGACGATTCGGTAGCCCGCATCCTTAAGCTTCTTCACGGCAATCACAGGATCTGCCTCATATTCCCACGCTACGGACTCCGTGGCTCCTAATGCGGTTTTGTGGATTTCGCGGTGGGGCGGCTGGCCGGTTATGCCTGTCAGCACGAGACGTTCCATCCCAAACGCGTCGCATGTGCGGAAAGCCGAACCAACGTTGTGGAGGCTTCGAACATTGTCCAGGAGGACCACCACAGGCAACTTCCTCCGTTCCCGGTATTCGGAAACGGTGGGTCTGCCCAACTCCTCCATAGTCAGTTTCCTCATACCAATTCTAAGTGATTACTATTTTACCGGTTGGACTTTAACCTTGTAGCCTTGTTGTCGTAGCAACTCCACCAGTCCCTTTTTTCCCGGCAGGTGCAATGCTCCGACGGCAATAAAGAGGTTGCCCTTTTCCAGCATCGCGGGCAACTGCTTCATCCAATTTTCATTCCGGTCGTCAAGCAGCCACGATGTATCTCCAAACTCCTTTTCGTACTTCTGGTATAACTCGTAGAGACCCTTTACGTCATGGCGTAGGTATAGTGTTAACAGCTCTTCCTGGACAGCGGCCATTTCATCTTTGGACTTTACGAACTCCACAAGTTGGCGCGCCTGTTCTTCCACAGGATAATGGTCTACGAGTAGACGCATCTGCTCGTCCATGCTTTCGAAGGTCGAAACGCTCTTCTTTTTCTTACGAGCTTCGGCGGCAAAATAGGCATCCAGAGAGGTGCCGTTTGCTTCTTCCAGTTGCGATAGCGATCCAGCCCTGGCATACATCACCGTCAGCGTCACCATTATAAAGGTAGGTTTAAACTGAGCCATGAGTTCAACAGGTGTACCAATGGATCGTTGGATTTCGCTGGCCAGCAGATCGTATTCATCCTTGCTCATCAGGTCCGAAAGCTTCTTATCCTTCATGATCGCTATCGACATGATCTGCATGAGCTTTGAAGAATCCATTTCAGATTCCACTACGACGCCATCGGCTGCTTCGAATGCCGCTTCAACTTTTGGAAGTTTCTTGACATATGCGCCGCCAAGCAGATGGTAGGTGCCGAAGAGGTAAGAAGGGCGTTTGAGACCGTTGCCGGAAATTTCCCAGAAAATTCCGTTGTCGGTATCCTTCTGTGCGTGAACGTACTGAGGGAGGGTGAGCGAAAGTAATAACAGAACTATCAGGTGCCTGAGGGGAGGGATTTGTTTTTTCATGAGTTTGTGGCGGTTATATTCGGGGGTGCCGGGGTTTGTTTATTCCCGGCAATTTAGCACATCCAACGCTACACAGTTATATTTGGCCGTCATGTCTCAAACAAAATCAGCCGCCGAAACGCCCCTGATGAAACAATACAATGCCATCAAGGCAAAGTATCCCGGCGCGCTTCTTTTGTTCCGCGTGGGCGACTTCTATGAGACGTTCGGACAGGATGCTATCGCGGCCAGCAAGGTACTGGACATCGTGCTCACCAAGCGCGGTAATGGTTCCGCGTCTGAAATCGAACTGGCAGGCTTCCCGCACCACGCACTGGACACCTATCTCCCGCGCCTGGTTCGCGCAGGTCACCGGGTCGCGATTTGCGATCAGTTGGAAGATCCGCGTTTTGTAAAGGGCATAGTAAAACGGGGTGTTAGTGAACTCGTGACACCCGGACTATCCTTTGATGATAGCGTGCTCGAACGGCGCAGAAACAATTTCCTCGCTTCGATATTCGCCGGGCGTACCGAAATGGGTGTCTCCTTTTTGGATGTCTCAACGGGTGAGTTTTATGCTGCACAAGGCAATGAGGAATACGTACTCAAGCTGATCCAGGGTTTTGCGCCCGCTGAAATTATTTTCAGCAAGGGTTCACGCGAACGTTTTGAGGCGCTGTTCGCCGAAGAACACAGCACGTTTGCGCTCGATGACTGGGTGTATTCATATGATTATGCCTATGAAAAACTGATACGGCAATTCAACACGACAAGCCTGAAGGGTTTCGGAATAGATAGTCTTGGCGAGGCCATCATTGCCGCGGGAGCCGTCTTGCATTACCTCGAAGAGACGGAACACAAGGATACAACCCACATCTCCGCGATCTCCCGCATCGACGAAGATAAATACGTCTGGCTGGACAAGTTTACGATCCGGAATCTTGAAATCATACAGCCGCAACATGAGGGTGGTGTGCCCCTTATCGAAACCCTGGATCGCACTATCACACCGATGGGAGCGCGGCAGTTGCGTAAGTGGCTCATCCTCCCACTTAAGGATAAGGCGGCGATCGACGAACGACTCGGCATTGTCAGCGAGTTTTACAATGACACTATACTCGCCGAGGAAATTGCTGAACACCTCAAACCGATCGCTGACCTGGAGCGATTGATCTCGAAGGTTGCAGTTGGCAGGATAAATCCTCGGGAAATGATTCAACTCAAGCGGTCGCTAAAATGCGTAGCACCGCTTATGGCGCGGCTACAGCAACATTCTGCGCCGGCACTGAAGAAGATTGGTGATCAGCTTCATCCCTGCGAATATCTTGTCGAACAACTTGAGCGGACACTGAAAGAGGATGCATCTGTGGCAATCAACCAGGGTGGCCCTCTAATACCCATCGGACGCGCCCCACAAAAGCAGAGGTGACGAATTCGTGGCACGACCGACCATCACAAAAAAAAAAACAATAGG
>QGUY01000088.1 GCA_003242315.1 Bacteroidota bacterium | reverse complement strand
CTCGTGGAAAACCTTACGGTTTTATATATCCCACTCCCTGTCCCGTGCCGTGATCCGTACTCATACATCCCCTTAACCTCGGGGTTGCCGTTAGGGTAATTGCTTACAAATGAACCGTGGTAGTAGCCATTCATGACTTCATATGAATAATGAAGCTTACCATCGGGATAGAAACTCGCTACGGTGTCATTGTAAAATCCGCAGTTCAGCGTCCATCTCGTATGCGTCACACCGTTTTGGTACTTCTGGACATATCGTCCCTCCTTTTCGGGCCTGGACACCTCGGTCCATATCTTGCCCTCTGGATCAAAATTGACAGACGAAATCACTCTTCCTTCCCGGTACACGTGCTTTAAACTCAGTGTGCCGTCCACGTTGTAGTGGCTGGCTTCGCCATCCAGCTTACCTTCGCGGTAGTACACGTCAGACTTCACCGTGCCATCGCGATACCACGAAAGCCATTGTTGCACGCGCTCTCCAAACTGGTACCAACCGGCCTCTTTTGGTTGTCCATTCTTATAATATTCAACCGAGTATCCATGCGGTTCGCCCTCGCGAAAATCCTGCTCATACTTCACCTGCCCCGTTGAATAATACTCGGTGAAATTACCTTCTGTCCTGCCGTTTACGATCGTGTATTCTTTCTCCAGCCCACCGGAGCGGTAATAGTACTTCCAGAGTCCGTCCGGTTTGCCCTCGCGGTAGTGTCCCTCGAAACGTAACTTGCCGTCCCTGTAATAACCGCGCACAGCAAACGTACCGGATGGATCGCCAGACCGTGATATTTCTTCTCCGTCACTGTCGAAATAAGCTACACCTGTCATCACACCGTGACGATAAAACTGCGTAGCATAGAGACGGCCGTCGGTGTAGAAGTTGTTCTCACCATGAAGCTGCCCCTCATCATCAAACGGTCGCTCTTCGGTTATGTTTCCGCGGGTGTCGTAATACGACCATATGCCATGAGCGAGACCGGCCTTGAAGCTTCCTTTCTTCTCCAGCTTTCCATTCATGTGAAAGTATTCCCAGGGACCTGTCGCTTCACCGTCCTCGTAATTGCCCTTTGTTTGCAATACGCCACTGGCATAATATTCTTCGAACGGGCCATGAAGTTTACCATCCTGATAAATGGATCTCGATTTCAGTGTTCCGTCGGGGTAATACGATATATACTGCCCATCAAAGTTATCGTCCTTGAAAGTATAGGTTGCTTCCTTACTTCCGTCAGCGTAGTACAACGTTCCGGGTCCGGAGCGTTTTCCCATGTGATATGCGAGTTTCTCTCTTATTCCACCGCAGGGATCGAAGATCATTACTTCTCCATGAGCCTTTCCATCCTTAATAAAATAATGGAAGCGAAGTTCGCCCTGGCGATTGTACGCGTGTATCTCACCAGTGTCCTCATTCTCGACGCTCTTGAGGGTACCATCGCTGTAGTAATATTTCCAAATGCCTCTCTTCTCACCTTTATCGTTGTATTCGCCCTCGGCGATCATGACATGGTTCGGCGCATAGTACCTCCACTTGCCGACACGCAAATCACCCTGTTTATTGCCAAGCTCCACGAGTCGCCTCTCTCCGTCGTACCAGCATGACACCGGATCAGGGAATCCCCACGACGCGGGAACAGAACGTTGAAGACGATGCTTAACAATGTTGGCATTTGCGAGCGAGTAGAAGGATTTCAATTCCTTCTCGTGTTTCTTCTGCCACCTGGACACACTTGCTATTGAAGTACTGCTAAGGATGTGATACAGGAATGGCTCCAACATCTTCTGATCGCGAATCTGTCGGTACAACTGTAAATAAAGTTGTGCCCAGATATCGCCGGGGTCACCGATCATGTCGATCTGGTCGATGAAGAGTTGGTACTGTCGCGTGAGGATGGCCTCCACCGGAACCAAAGGCTTGAAGTTTTTGTCGGTAACAACTTTAGCTTTGATGATTTGGTCGAGGCGATCGTACGCCTTTGTGCCGTTGTACGGGAAAGTGCCTTCCTCCGGTATTTCGTTGTTCAGAAATTTCTCCAGGAAGACAAGTCGTGAATTATCTTCAGGTGCAATCGCGAGGTATACACCGAGTGCCATCATGGCCCTCACTTTTCCGCCCTGAAACGCAGCCAGCCTTCCGAGATTGAGGTGACTACCGCCGTGATAGGGATTGATCTTGAGAGTATTGAAGAAACACTCAGCAGCTTCGTCGTAGTGTTTGCTGTTGTAGTGAGTTACGCCGAGGTTATAGTGCAACAAGTGGTCGAACGGAAACTTCTCGATGGCTGCCTTGAACACCTCGACAGATTCCTCATAGTTTCCCTTGTGGTCCAGGGCTGCTGCCAGCGTGCGGAGAACGTGTGACTCATATGGCCCAGGATGTTTAAGCGCTTCGCGACATGTAGCAATAGCTTCATCGTACCTTCCGGCAGCATCGTAACTGAGCGCCAGCTCCGAAAGCATTTGCGTGTACGCTGTGTCACGCGGAGGGATGGTCTTGTACCGCGCGATGGCCTCCTCGTAACGCCCACTATCGTGCAGCGCGATCGCTTCAGAGATAATGTCAGCGGATTTGATCAGAGGAACTTGCTGGCCATGCGCGCCAACAATGCCAATCAGGCAAACGAGCGCAACGCCGCGCCAAAAAGTAATCATGACAACAGGTTAAAAGCAACAATTTACATCATAGTCAAAACGGTTTGGCCATGATGTAAGGAAAAAGCCATTTTTCCGTTGCTTTTGCGGCAGAACGTGCGTTGGGTACGCACACGGCGTTTTTTTGCATCGCGTCAAACGCGTTCCTCCATCTTGTTCATCACGCGGGTTTGCACCTGGATCGATTCATTGTGAATCAGCTTGAGCAATTCATTGGTAAACTCCGTGCTGAGACCCATAGCCCGTCCGAGAGCAATACGCGTTTCGACAATTTCTTCCCAACGACTCACCTGCAGGATGGTTACGTTGTTCTCTTTTTTGTATTGTCCGATTTGCTCGGAAATCTTCATCCGTGATGCCAGCTTTTGCATGATCTCATCATCGAGATGGTCGATCTGCTCACGCAGGATGGTGAGTGTATCTTTAAAGTTCTTGTTCGGAGACGACGGCGTGCGCACTACCAGGTTCTCAATGATGTTACCCAGCGTCGCAGGGGTTACCTGTTGCTTGGCGTCGCTCCAGGCTGCATCGGGGTGAATGTGACTTTCAATCATTAGACCAGCCATGTCGAGGTCCAGTGCCTTTTGTGCGATCAGCGGAATCAGATCGCGTGTTCCCGAGATGTGGCTAGGGTCGCAAATGATATCCAGGTCAGGGATGCGTGTCTTCAGGTCGATCGCCATGTTCCACATTGGTGCATTCCGGAACGGCCCCTTTTCAGGAGAAGAGAACCCACGGTGGATGGCGCCCAGTTTCTTGACTCCGGCCTTACTCAGTCGCTCCAGAGCTCCAATCCACAGTTCAAGATCGGGGTTGACCGGGTTTTTAACGAGGACCGGTATGTCAACGCCCTTCAGCGCGTCAGCGATCGCCTGAACGGAGAACGGGTTGACGGTGGTACGAGCGCCGATCCACAGGATGTCCACCCCAGCTTCGAGACACAGTTCCACGTGTTCAGGTGTAGCCACCTCTGTGGTGACCGGAAGCCCGGTTTCCCGCTTGGCCTGGATCAGCCACGTCAGTCCTTCCTTGCCAGCGCCTTCAAACTGACCCGGCCGGGTACGCGGCTTCCATATGCCCGCGCGCAACACATGTACCTTGCCCGTCGCGGCCAATTGTTTTGCCGTCATGATCATCTGGTTTTCCGTCTCGGCGCTACAAGGACCGCTAATGATGACAGGGCGGGCCATACCTGAAAGCCAGCTCGTGACGGGTTCCGATTCCAGTACCTTTTTCATATCGCTTTGTTTTCTAGAGTTTATGTTCAGTTTTAATATCCGTCAGTTGTGAATTGTTTTTCTGCTGATTGAGTTCAATGCCGTTGAGGACTCGCCGAATCTCATTCGCACGCGAAAGGATCTCATGCATCTGCGCGGTCTCGCGGTTAACGAGGCATTGATGAAATCGTTTCAGGTGCGCGATGTATTCTTCCAGCGCACGTGTCAGGAAGCCCGCATTTTGTTCAAAGATCGGAGCCCACATATCCGGCGAACTCTTGGCAAGTCTAACCGTCGATGCGAAACCACTACCTGCCAGCGTAAAGATATTCTTCTCGTCTTTTTCAATGTCCAGTACTGTCTGGCCTAACAGGAACGAACTGACGTGGGACAGGTGCGACACATACGCAACGTGTTTGTCGTGCTCATCGGGATCCATGAATGTCGTTTTCATCTTGAGCGTATCAAACACGAGTCGCGCCACTTCCATCGCCTTTTTGCCTGAACGCTCCGGCTCACAAATGATGTTCACCTTTCCGGCAAACAATCCGGAGATGGCGGCGTCAGGTCCGGAGTTCTCAGTACCCGCGATGGGGTGCGCCGCTACAAACCTTTCACGCGCAGGATGCTCCCGCACTGACCGGCAGATCAGCGACTTCGTCGATCCTGTATCGATCACGACGGCGTTGCCCGGCAGGTCCATGATGCGTGGCAGGAGCGATTGAATAGCATTCACAGGAATGCAAACCAGCAACACATCCGCCGTTCCCGCGGCTTCCTCCAGGTCCATCACCACATCAACGAGTCCAAGTTCCAGCGCGCGTTCCGCATGTGTGGGACTCAGGTCGACACCCATTACGCGGGATGCAACGCCCGCTGCACGCAGGTCGCGCGCCATCGATCCGCCAATCAATCCCAAACCTATGACTCCGACGTTCATTGGACTGCCGTTTTAATACTCGATGATGAGGGTTTCTTGAGAAACTCATGTATTCTTGCCAGCGCCTGGTTTAATACTTCTTCCGTACTGCACAACGATATGCGTATGTAGCGCGAACCGGCGTCGCCGAAAATGAACCCCGGAGTGATGAATACTTTCGTCGCGTACAGGATCTCGTCGATCCATCGTTCAACATCAGCAACACTGTCATTCACTTTCGCCCAGAGGAATAAGCCGGATTGATTATCCGACCATGTGCATCCCAGTGCTTCAAGTATCTTCGCCGCTACCTTTCTGCGGCGCGCATAGGTTTCATTCAAACTTGCGAACCAGTCGGGACCGTTTTGCAATGCCTGCACGGCAGCGTGCTGAAGGCCGAGAAACATGCCCGAATCCATGTTGCTTTTGACGCGCAACACCGCGTCGATATATTCTTTTCTTCCTGCTACCCATCCCAGGCGCCAACCCGCCATGTTGTGCGACTTGCTGAGGGAATTCAGCTCGAGCGCTACCTCATCCGCGCCTTCAATGGACAAAATGCTCAACGGATTATCGTTCAGGATAAGACTGTACGGATTATCGTTGACAACCAAAAATTGTTTCTCCCTTGCCAGGTCGACGAGTGCTTTCAGTTCTTCGCGCGTCGCGACCCTACCCGTGGGCATATGCGGAAAGTTGATCCACATCAGCTTGACCTTTGAAAGGTCACTGTTACGAAGCGCGTCGACATCAATTCCCCAGTTCGTTTCTTCGTTAAGCGTGTAGTAACGCAACGTGCCACCGGTCAGGCGCGCAACGGATGAGTATGTAGGATACCCGGGGTTGGGCACAAGTACTTCATCGCCTTCGTCCAGGAATGCCATCGCGATATGCATGATGCCCTCCTTTGATCCCATTAGCGGTAGGATCATGGATTCCGGATCAAGCGTTACCTTATATATATTGTGATAGAATGCCGCGATCGCCTTGCGGAAAGCGGGTATACCCTTATAGCTCTGGTAGCCGTGGTTAGCCGGATTTCTTGCAGACGTCACCAAAGCGTCGATGGCGTGGGCTGACGGCGCGAGGTCGGGGCTGCCAATACCCAGGTTAATCACCGGCAACTCCGGAGTGTCAAGAGAACGTACTTCCGCCAGCTTTCTGCTGAAGTAGTATTCTTCGACGTTTGCTATTCTGTTTGCAGTTCTGATCATCTTAATCGTGTCGTTAGCCGGCATTACCTGTATTCGATCTTTGCTTTTTTATATTCACCCAGAATGCTGAGGTTCCTGACCTGGCGAAGCAACTCACCCAATGCCTGGTCGTAATCTTTTCTCCGCTTCCACTCCACGTCAATGTGAATGGAGTACTCGTTGGGCTTGCCGACGATTGGGATCGACTGAATCTTAGTCAGGTTTATGTTATGGTTCTTGAAAGTCATCAGCGCGTCGGCAAGGCTTCCCACGGTGTGCGCCACCTCAAAGGCGAGGGATGCTTTGTTGCCGTCGGACCTTCCGTTCCTTCCGCGCTGGAGAATCAGGAACCGGGTAAAATTCTTTTTGTGCGTCTCGATGCGCTTTTCGAGAATGGACAGACCAAACTTCCGCGCGGCAAACTCGTTAGCGATGGCCGCGGTGGTCTTGAGTTTCTTCTCTTTAATTAAGCGTGCTGACAGTGCGGTGTCGTCACTTTCCCGGAGCTGCACCCCGTTGAGGGTTTGAAGGTATTCGGCGCACTGGCGGAGCGCCATAGGATGCGATTCAACAACCTTAATGTCCGAAAGCTTTACGCCCGGGAGCGCCAGCAGGTGCATGTGGATGGGGATGTAGAGCTCACCCACAATTGCAAAGTGGTATTCCTGGAGCAGGAAGTAGTTTGGCAGGATGCTTCCCGCGATGGAATTCTCGATGGCCATCACCGCGTAGTCGGCTTCGTTGTTCTTGAGGCTTTCGCAGACCTGATGGAAAGTGAGGCATTCGACCGTTTCGATGGGCTCCCTGAAGTATGCGAGGGCAGCAACCTCGTGGAAGCTGGTCGAGATGCCCTGGATGGCGACTCTTGTCTTTTTGGTTTTGGCCATAGCGCTAGCAGTTACAGCATCCCATAGTTTGGGATGCTGTCGATTCGATGATGTCTAACCGTTTCGTTCCAAAGTCCATATAAAGAAAAAGTCCCGCTTTTACGGGACTTTCCTTGAGTTTCTTATTGTCGGTCAACAACGTACTACTCTTGAAGTCCCTTGCGGCACTCAAAGAAATAGTAGTAAAAGTAAAAGGAAGCGTTGTTGATCATCATTTGCTTCATTTGCGCGATAAAGATAAGATGAAAAGGAGCTGTAATCCAAGAACCTCCGGGAACAATCCGGAAAAAATACTAGGAACTAATGCTTGTTAGGTGTCCCGATTACAGGCTGAAGACACCACTGAAATGGTTGCTGACCGATGGCAATTTTCTGCGGATCAAGCCGTCTGCACTTGAACTTGGTGTCAAAGCCCGCTACCTTTACCACTGAGCCCGCACGGTATGCGTTACGCCCTTATCACCATCGCGATACTCGGTTGTGTGCTGTCGGCAGGCTGCAGAAAGCCGGCCGAATCAGACGATCGCCACGACCATGCCGGTGCACCAACGTCCGGACAGGTGGAGGGTGAGTTATATGACGAGGTAATGCGGCTGCATGATGAGGGTATGGAAAAAATGGATGAGATTTATGCGCTCAAGCGCAAGCTCACCCAAAAGATCGCAGATGCTCCCGGGCTGGTTGAAGAGGAGAGGCAGGAGTTGGAGAGCCGGATCATGCAACTCGATTCTGCCAGCCGTGCTATGATGGTCTGGATGCGCGAGTTTCGTCCTGAGAGCGACACCCTCGATGCTGAAGGCTATCGCGATTATCTTGAATCCGAATTACAGAAAGTGCGAAAGGTAAGAGACGATATTTTTGCCGCGGTTGAGCGAGCGAGTCGGGAATAGCTCCCGGGGTTCAGTTCTATCACCCCTCCCATCATTTTTTCACTTCTTTATTTCCAAGTTCTATAAACCATATGCGACAACCATTACTTAGCGAAGGCGCTAAAGAGCTTAGCTACGAAATTCGTGAAATCGTAAAGAAAGCCGAACAACTCAGGAAACTCGGCCTCAGCATTTCATGGGAAAACATCGGCGATCCGATACAGAAGAATCACATCATACCTGACTGGATCAAGGAAATCGTTGCGGACCTGGTTCGCACCAATGAAGTATACAGCTACTGTCCATCGAAGGGTATACTGGAAACGCGTGAATTTCTCGCGCAACAAACCAACGCCCTGGGTGGCGTACAAATCACGCCCGATGATATATGCTTTTTTAATGGACTTGGGGACGCCATCTCAAAGGTGTATCAGTACATTACTCCAACATCACGGGTGATCGGACCCTCGCCGGCATACTCCACGCACTCGAGTGCTGAAGCGGCGCATGCCGGACATGAGCCCCTAACCTATCGTTTGGACCCCAACAACCATTGGTATCCCGACCTTGATGATCTGTACCTGAAGGTGAAGTACAACCCCAATGTTGTGGGAATTCTCATCATCAATCCCGACAACCCAACAGGAATGGTGTATCCGCTTGAAACACTAAAGCGCATCGTGGAGATCGCCCGTGAATTCAAGTTGTTCCTCGTTGCTGATGAGATTTACATCAACATTACGTACAACGGTGCGAGAGCGTACTCGCTTGCTGAAATTATTGAAGACGTTCCCGGAATTTCAATGAAGGGAATTTCAAAGGAATTGCCCTGGCCCGGCGCCCGTTGCGGTTGGATGGAGTACTACAATAGAGATCGCGACGACGACTTTCGCCGGTACTGCGCTGCGCTCGACAATGCCAAGATGATCGAGGTTTGCTCGACAAAACTGCCACAGATGGCCATTCCCAGAATTCTCGGCGACCCCAGGTTCCGGGAATACCGCGACAAAACCAACGAACGGATTGGCAGGCGCAGCAAGATCATCGCAGATCTGTTGCGCTCCGTACCGCAGCTCACGTTTAACGAGACCTTTGGCGCGTTCTACAACACGATCATTTTCCGCGACGGCGTGCTTCGTCCGAATCAGCGCATGAAGATCGACAACCCTGCGATTCGCGCCCTGGTTGAGGAATGGGTGAGCCAGCCGATTCCGCTGGACAAACGCTTCGTGTATTACCTGCTGGGCGCCAAGGGGGTGTGCGTGGTTCCGATTTCTTCTTTCTGTTCCGAACTCCAGGGCTTTCGCGTGACCCTCCTCGAGGAGAATGAAGAATATCTGACACAGACCTTTACGGCCATTCGAGACGGTATTGTCGAATACCTGGCGTCATAAAAAAAGAAGCAACCCCTGATGGGTTGCTTCCTGCTGTATCTGTTCCGTTGCCTCAGAGGTTAGGCTGAGGCGTGAGACGCAGATACGGTTTTACGCGCTTGTGACCTTTCGGGAATCGCTTCGGAATTTCCTCGTCGGGAATTGCCGGCGCGATAACCACCTCATCACCATGTTTCCAGTTAGCAGGAGTAGCAACGCTGTAGTTTGCAGTCAGCTGCAGGCTGTCAATGACGCGAAGGATTTCATCGAAGTTCCTTCCCGTCGAAGCCGGATAGGTGATCGTCAGCTTGATCTTTTTGTCCGGGCCGATCACGAAAACGGACCGTACAGTGAACTTATCGCTGGCGTTAGGGTGCACCATGTCATACAGTTTGGCGATCTCAAAGTTGGGATCCGCGATCAACGGAAAGTTGACAGCGGTTTGTTGCGTCTCGTTGATATCGCCAATCCAGCGCTGGTGTGAGTCGAGAGGATCCACACTGAGCGCCATCACTTTTACATTACGTTTGTCGAATTCCGACCGCAGTTTCGCTACAGCTCCGAGTTCGGTAGTGCAGACGGGGGTGAAATCTGCAGGGTGAGAAAAGAGAACACCCCAGCTATCGCCCAGCCATTCATGAAACCGGATCGTGCCCTCGGTGGTCTCTGCCGTGAAATCGGGGGCAACATCGCCTAATCTTAGTGACATCTTGAATTTGGTTTTGGTTGTTGAAGAAATAATGACGTCCCTTCAGAGACTTAACTCCCCGGGTGGAAGGAGGGAGTGCTCAATATACAATTGAGGTACATGTATATAAAGAAATTTGTTTCAAAAAAGCCAACAATTTTACAGCTGTCGCTGCTTTTCGGCTTTGATCTTGACGATTCGGTCGAGTGTGTGTTCGGAAAGAACCCTGAGCGTTTCATCGCGAACCCCAACAAACGCATCCCTAATGCCACACAGGTGTTCGTTCACACACTCCTCACACGGCTCATAATAGTTGAGCGAGACGCACGGCAGCATGGCTATCGCGCCATCCATGAGGCGAATGATTTCGATGAGATTGACGTCTTCCGGTTTCCGATACATGTAATAGCCCCCGCCCTTGCCTTTTTTGCTGTTCAATATTTTGGCATTTTTCAATTCAAGGAGGATGGCTTCCAGAAATTTTTTGGGAATCCTCTGGTCTTCGGCGATTTCCTGGATGTGCACAGGACCCTGATCATAGCGTTCCGCCAGATAGACCAGTGCGTGGATGGCATACTTACATTTTTTTGAAAGCATAGGGCGACTCCTAAGGGCCAATTTATGTTTTTGTACTTAAATTTCCCCGCGATTTGAGGGGCCACAAGCCGAGGTAGCTCAGCGGTAGAGCAGCTGATTCGTAATCAGCAGGTCGTGGGTTCAAATCCCATCCTCGGCTCTATAGTGACAATTCGTCAACAATTCTCCTGCAAAACCCCGGCGCATTCCAGAAAGTTCTGATTGTCAAATTGTTGCCGTAGAAGGGTCGGTCGGCAGCGTGCGAGTGGGTTATACCAATCCGGAAACCTGAATACAAAAAAAGAAGTGCCGAAGGTGGGACTCGAACCCACATGTCTTGCGACACACGCCCCTGAAACGTGCGTGTCTACCAATTTCACCACTTCGGCAAATTGTTGTGCCCAGGACTGGACTCGAACCAGCACACCGGTAAAGGCACTACCCCCTCAAAGTAGCGTGTCTACCAATTTCACCACCTGGGCTTAGAAACCTGGCGCCGGCACCCGGTCGTCAGGGCAAACCTCCCGACATCGTCGGGGGCGTCAAAAGTAAGAAGCTTTGCAGATTTTAACAACGCGAACGGGCCGATACGGGTTCATTTTCCCGCTCGCCCGGTGCGAACCAAGTCGTCGTCGCCTAAAGCCCCCTTTCCTTGTTCAGCTTCGCAGCGACCCAAAAGAAAAATGAGAAAAACAGCGCTATTCCAACAAACACGAAAATCTCCATACTCACAGCGGTTCCGGAGGCTAAAGTCCGGATTTGTGCGTTAATTCGGCATGAGCTGCATCCGTAGATGTCACCAAAGTAAGTTTTAGCACAACTTTTGCCCGATTACCTCCATCCGGGTAAAAAAGGATGGCCGGATGCGGCCTCTTTGCTATGTTTAACGCGCAACCAGCCTGTAAGGATGGGTCGCACATGAACAAAAAAGCGGCTAAAGCCCGCCACCACTAAACGCTACAAGCATGAAAAAAATAAGGGCCTTTCTGATCAGCCTGTTGATAATCAGCGCACTGGTTGCAGACGCTCAATCGGTACGTACTTACATCACCCATACCGATTCCATCGACCTCCGGAAGGAATGGTTCCTCCTCGATCCGGAGTTGGATCGCGTTCAGGGCGTCAGTGTCGAGCGCGCCTACAAGCTCCTGGAAGGCAAGCCGTCGCGTACCGTCATAGTAGCGGTGATGGATTCAGGGGTGGATATCGACCACGAAGACTTGAAGGACGTCATTTGGGTCAACGAAGATGAAATTCCCGGCAACGGCGTTGACGACGACGAGAATGGATACGTCGACGACGTGCATGGCTGGAACTTCATCGGCAACGTTCACGCCGATACCTATGAGCTTACCCGCGAATACGCCAGGCTGCGGGCAAAGTATGATACCGATGAACCGCGGAAGATCCGCAGAAAAGAAAAGGCCGAATATGAATACTGGCTCATGGTCAAAGACCGGTTCCAGCGGTATAAAGCAAAGAGCGAAAACGACTACAAAACCTGCCAGCAACAACTGGATTCATATAAAGCCTTTCACAAAAACCTGAAACGGTCAATCGATCTGATCCAGGAAACTTACGGACTGGAAGAAATAACGCCGGCGATCGTCGACACCATCAAATCCACCAACAAGGACGTCGAACTCGCCGCGTACTTCATCAAGGTCATTTACCAGAACACAACACCCGGCATATCCCTCGACGAAGTACTCGACGAATTCGAGTATGTTATTGAGCACAACGGTGAAGTGTGCGATCACTATCGCACCGCCGTCGAAGTAGGATACAATCCCGATTTCGATCCGCGTACGCTCGTAGGCGACAATTATGAAGACCTGGAAGAACGCCACTACGGCAACAACGATGTCAAGGGTCCTGATCCTTCACACGGTACAAGCGTAGCGGGTGTCATCGCTGCGAAACGCAATAACGGATTAGGTATTGACGGTATCGCTGACAATGTCCGCATTATGCCGATACGCGTTGTGCCCAATGGCGACGAACGCGACAAGGACATCGCGAACGGCATCTACTACGCCGTCGATAATGGTGCGCACATCATCAACATGAGCTTTGGAAAAAGCTATTCTCCTCACAAGGAGATCGTCGACAAGGCCGTGCGCTACGCTGAATCAAAAGGCGTATTGATAATCCACTCTGCAGGTAATGACAAGGACGACAACGACGTGGACGAAAGCTTCCCTACGCGTTTCTACAAGAACGGCAAGGAAGCCAGTAACTGGCTAGAAGTTGGCGCCTCTACACAAGGTACAGACAGCAGCGACCTGATCGCTTCATTCTCAAACTACGGTAAGAAGACCGTTGACTTCTTCGCACCCGGCGTCGACATCTATTCTACCGATCCGGGCAATGAATACGACAGCGCGGACGGCACCAGCCTTTCATCACCCGTGACATCGGGAGTAGCGGCGATCCTGATGTCGTACTTCCCAAATCTCACCGCACAGGATATCAGAAACATCCTCCGCGAATCCACGCGTCGGCTCAACGGCGTTAAGGTCAGAAAACCGGATACGCTGGAAGAAGTTCGCATCGATCAGATCTGCATCGCCGGCGGCATTGTGAACGCCTACGAAGCTGTTCGCCTTGCGATGCGGGTGAGCGGCGAGAAACGTCCGGAGTAATTACCCCAGCTTTCGTTATGCCAGGGGCGTATAATTACCTATAGGTATACCGAATTTTGATGTAACCCATAGTCTGCGGCGCGGGCCGCGACTTTGCGTTACGGAGAAAAATCAGGCTTTTTACGGCTCGTTTCAGTGTTGGCTCCGGGATAGTTTGGTTTCCGTAAAGAGCCAACTATGTCCTCCAGAGCCACCGGGTTCTTAGTTTTGTTCATCGCACTGATGCCGTGTTACCGAACTCACGCGCAGGGCAATTCAATTCCAGTCCGTCCTATTTCTCTCGGATTCGCGCTTCCCGATTCGCTATGCGAATACTCGCTGACGTATTACACCGTTGATAATCTCATCGTGCTGCCGTTCGTCATCAATGGCAACATTCCTGCGAACCTGATCCTCGACACCGGATGCCAGTCGATCATTCTTTTTGGAAAGCAGTACGAGAAAATGTTTGACATCGTGCCCGACTTCAGTGTGACATTCTCCGGCATAGGAACCGGGGAGCCGGCTATTGGTCGTGTGACGCTGGACCATACGGTGACCCTGGGTCCGGTCAAGAGAGAAAAAGTGCCTATCGTCATCGTTCCCGGTAAGAAAATCTTCCATCGTCACCTTCAGGTCGACGGCCTCATCGGCTACGACCTGTTCACGCGTTTTGAAATTGAGATACACCCTGTTCGTCAGCAAATCATTTTCCGGTCCGCCGCCGATCGCAACCTTCCTCCCGAATACCATCACATCCCGTTGCGCGTCGATCATCACCGGCCGACCATCGAGGCAACGTTCAAACTTCCGGGTCAGGAGGAAACGATTGATATGCTTGTCGATACCGGTTCATCGCTCGCAGTATTACTGACAACTTCCGACAAGAAACGCATGCCTCCAAAGGCCGCCAGAAAAATACTCGGCATGGGCTACATGGATTCATCCATGGATCAAATTTAGTCGCCCCATTCCTCCCCCTCACCGCAAAACACGC
>QGUY01000087.1 GCA_003242315.1 Bacteroidota bacterium | reverse complement strand
CAGACAAAGGGCGTGGATATGTGTCGTTCATGAGTCCAGGAAGCTACCCGGCAGAAACGGAGGTGAAGGACTGGGTGCTGTATATTGGAGTGAGAAATTAGAATCGAACAGCGGGCGTCAGAGTAAGAGTGAGTGTGCGTGTGAGAAGTACCTCGGTGTAACTCAGTGTCCTCTGTGTCTCCGTGGTGAGGACAGTGTGTGTGAGTGTGAGCGTGACGACAGTGGAGCGTCAGACAAAATTGGATCGAAGCGCAACTTCAACACATCAACACATCAATATCTCTGCATCTCCGGCTTCACCTCCTCAATATATCCCAGGATGCCTGCGCGCAGATTATAGAGGTTCGTGTAACCAAAGCGTTCTTCTAAAAGGCGGATGGCCTGTGCGCTTCGGCCGCCGGTTTTGCAGTGAACCACAACTTTTCTATTGCGGTCGATTTTTGACGCCAGGGATTCAATTTCGCTTAAGGGCAAAAGTTCACCACCGAGGTTGACGATGTCGTATTCGTATTTTTCCCGAACGTCGATGAGCTGAAAGTCTTCACCGCGTTCAATCCAAGTCGCGAGTTCAATAGCACTGATCTCCCTGATAGCACGCTCTGGCTTTTTCACGCCACAGAATTCGTCATAGTCGACAAGCTCAGTGATAACAGGTGTATCAGGATTCTTTCTGATCTTAAAAATCCGCGCTTCGAAAGTAAATGCATCAAAGACCAGGAAGCGACCGCTCAGCACCTCTCCTATTCCGGTGACAATCTTAATGACTTCCAGTGCCTGCATGCTTCCAATAATTCCGGGGAGCACGCCGAGTACACCCGCTTCAGCACAGTTGGGGACAAGTCCGGGAGGTGGTGGAGTTGGATACAAATCACGATAATTGGGACCTGTTTTACCCTCCGCGTCGCGATAGTTGAACACAGACACCTGGCCCTCAAACCGAAATATCGACGCGTACACATTGGGCTTTCCCAGCATCACGCACGCATCATTCACCAGGTAGCGCGTCGCAAAATTATCCGTTCCATCCGCAACGACATCGTAGCGCGCCATAATGTCGAGAGCATTCGCGGAGGTAAGCCTTGTTTCATGAACTTCTACCTGAATATGGGGATTCAGAGCCAGCAGTCTTTCCCTGGCGGCGTGAGCCTTGGACCGGCCCACGTCGTCGACGGAATACAGCACCTGACGCTGCAGGTTGGTATCGTCCACCCTGTCGAACTCCACCAACCCAATGGTGCCTACTCCGGCCGCGGCAAGGTACAACAGCGCGGGGCTGCCCAGTCCGCCTGCGCCCACAACCAGGACGCGGGCAGCCTTGAGTTTCTGCTGGGCTTCCAGCCCGAAACCATCTATTGCAATATGGCGGCTGTACCGGGCCAGCTCCTCTTTTGACAGGTGCGCACGCTGTTCGTCGATCATCGAAGTGTCTTTATCCGGCCCAAAGAAGCAATTCTCCCGCCGGGAATCCGTTACAAATATACCCATCCCTGAATGAAAATGGGGATTTTGAAAGGCGGCATGAATCGGCATTTGCGATGATATGAGCAATATCGCCACGTCGTCCGACCGGGATCATTTCGGGGATACATAACCTTTCGGTACCTTAGGCCCAAACCTGTATCTATGCTTCACCTTCCGCTCAGCTCCCTGACGCTATCTGGTCTGAAAAAGAAGGTCGAGGGACGGCTCGAGCAAATCCTCATAAACTTGCCCATCGGGCAAGAATACAAACCGAACGGAATTAAGGATCTCAAAACGTTGAGGAGCGCGAGATTGCTCGACCTTATCGTTTTGCGTGAGCCTTACACATCGAATCTCATTCCCAACGAATTCTATCGGCACTGTACCGACTACTTCAATACGGTACTTTCCTCACAAAATCCCGGCGATTACCTGGCGATCGTAAAAGATGGTCGCATTATGATGGACACGGGAAGTAACATGGCCGTGATCGCCTCCGATGGAAGCCTGATCCGTGAACTGTGTTTCCAGTGGAACCGAGGATTGGTAAGCGTGGAGCAAAACGCTTTTCTGAAACAGAAGGGATTTACCAGGCCTACAAAAATCAACGGCACTGTGTTCAGCATGCTCGCGGGCGGCGGAGCCATCACATATTACTATCATTGGATGGTCGACAGCCTGCCGCGACTCTTCCTGCTAAGGGAGGCTGGATTGTTTGATAAGGTGGACTATTTCCTTGTACCCAACTATTCGATGGACTACCACAAGGAAACACTCTCCTATTTTGGTATCAAGAGCAACCGGGTCATCAGCGCGCTATCGCATCGCCACGTTCAGGCGGACTCACTCATTCTTACATCGTACACACGCCTGGATGGTCATCATCCTCAATGGGTTTGCGACGGTCTCCACAATACATTCGCGTCACCTTCTGCTCCGGAACGCAGCGACAGGCTCTTGTACATCAGCAGGGCTGACGCCAAACAGCGGAGGGTCTTGAATGAACCTGAACTGATCGAGGTGCTGAAGCCGTATGGCTTTGAGGTGTACACCATGTCGGCACTATCGATGCGCGAAAAAGCAGAACTGCTGGGTTCCGCGCGCGTTATCGTCGGTCCCCACGGCTCCGGCAGCGCGAACTTTGCTTTTTGCAAGCCTGGTACAAAAATCCTCGATCTGTTCCCGGACAACTGCGTCGCGCCTTTCATTTGCGACATATGCGACAAGCGGGGACTTGTGTATGATTACCTGCTCTGCGATTCTGATGGAAACGCGACTAATGCAGTGGAGGGACAGAAGCTTAACCTGACGGTTGATGTGAAGCGAGTTGAGGAAAAGGTCAAAAGACTGCTGTAGACAACCTTGTTGTTTCACGCTTCCCTCTCGCACTCACACTCACACAGTCTTACCACAGCGTAATTTTTTGCTATACTCATTTGTCGCTACTACATGATGCGGAGCCAGCTTTTGCAGGTGGTGCGGTCGCCAATGGTGACTTCATAGTAGTAGGTTCCTTTTGGCAGGTCTTCACCCCCCCAGTCGTATTGATAGGAATCGGATTGGTATACTACGGTGCCCCATCGATTGTATACGACGAGTTTCACCGGTACGCCATAGTCGCCGGGTGTAGAGTAGCCGTCGTCACCAAACAGGATAATAAACTTGTCGTTGAAACCCGGGGTTTGGCCTGGTGTAATTACGTTGGGAATACGCACCTTAAACACGGGCACGGGCAATACCTTTTCAAAAACACAAAACTCGCGCACGCTCCGCAGTGTCACGTTATAGAGCCCGTCCTCCGCGTATACGTGCACATCCTGTGCCTTGTCGCTGGTAGTGCCATCTCCGAAATCGAAGATCATTTGCGTGTCTTCTGCGCCCTCTGTGACATTTACCACTTCCAGGCTTGGTTGTTCAAGGCATAGACCGTGATGGAACACCTGGAACTCTGGCCTGACACTGGGTATTACCCTGAGGTCGACCGTATCTCGCAACACACAACCATTAGCTTGTGTAACGGTGACGAAGTAACGTGTTGTGGTATCTGGCTTAACTACCGGCCTTGCCTCCTGTGATATAAAAGAGTGGTCCTCACTCATCCAGTGATACGAAACGCCACCGGAAGCTTCGAGCCTGTAGGTATTGCCCTGGCATAATGCGTCGTCGTCCTGAACCACGCCTTCATGACGATACACATCAACGTATACTTGTGCGGAGTCGCGTCCAATACACGTGCCGGGATCAATAGCCACAAGCTTCACGAGGTATCGGCCCGGCTTTGCATACTGGTGAATGATCATGAGGGTATCCTGTTTTTCAATTTTTGTGCCGTCACCAAGATCCCAGTGGTACCACTCACCACCGACGCTGTGGTTCTGAAACACAATCGCATCCGGTAGGCATACCTGGGTGAGGTTGGGGTGGTCAAGTGTCACAGAGTTCGTCCGCATACGCGCACGCAGCGAGGCCAGATCGAATTTGAACGCTGCGTTATTACAATTCTGACTGCGGTTTTGATTCGACCACGCACCGGGAGTTGTTGGGAAGTCTGACGTAGATATGCCCAATGCATTGAACGCACTGCATCCGGCGCAGACGGCGTGGTATACAATTCCACCTTTGTCGAATCGGCTCGTGCCTCCATCAACATGCGTTCGCGAGCTATTACCTCCCAGATAAGTTCCGTAAAGGAATTCCGACGCGTCAGCGGTGAGCACCATGAAATAGAAGTCGGACCCACTGGTGGTCGACTGAAACGCATCGGGCGTGATGGGCATTCCAAAAGTATTGCTCTGCCAGTGGTTGGTTTGCGAATTCACAATACCACCCCATCCTGCCATGTACAGGTTGTTGCAGTCGTTGACGAGGAATGCGGTAGGTGAGATGTCAGGCAAACCTCTTCCTGATCCGAACACTGTAGAGAACTGAAGCGTACTCAGGTCGGCACTCAGTTTCTGAACAAACTGGCCGCTGTTCGGATTGTGGTATACACCCGCGGAAACAGGAAAGTTCGCTCCCGTTGTCTGGCCATACACGTATATCTCTTCAGCCTTGTTGATATCCAGGAAGTAGATCTGGTCGTACGCCGATGTTCCCGTATAAGTGGCCTGGACGATCGTCTGACCGTCACCCGAAATCCGTGCAATCCATCCATCAACCGTGCCGGCAAATGTTTCCTGGTATGCACCGGGCGTTGTCGGGAAATTGTCGCTCGTTGTCCCACCCGCCACAAGGATGTCACCGTTCTCCGTAAGCTTGAGCGTGTAGGCCGCGTCCGCGCCACTGCCGCCCAGGAAGGCGCCCCACAATTGCTGACTGAGGTCGCCTGAAAGTTTCACCAGGATCGCGTCAGTGGCACCGCCGAGGTATGTTGTCGAAAAGCTGTTGATCAGTTGCAGGTCTGCCGAAGCGGTAACTGTGCTGATGTAGACATCACCCGCGGCATCCGTGATAATGTCACCGCGCAATTCATCACCATAGTTGCGGGCTAATCCTGCGAACGAATCGTTGAGACCGTCATTCAACGTGCCTCCCAGGAAGGTACTGGCTTTCAATTGTGTGCCATCCGCACTGATCCGCGCCACGAAGAGGTCGGAACCATTCACATATTCAATCACATTGGCCGTGCCCGAACCTCCCCCATAGGTTCGATCGTATCCCGAGATCGTGACAGGAAAATTCGCTGAACTGGTTGTTCCCAAAACAAGCAGGTCGTTGGTGGTTGGATCCACCACAAGGCTGTGCGGAGATTCACTCGCGATTCCACCGAGGTACGATGCGTAGAGAAGTTGTTGTCCCAGCGAGTCATACTTCAGAATGCCGATATCATAAGCCCCTCCATAGGTCGCCTGAAATGATCCCGGCGTGGCGGGAAATTGGCCGTTATTAAAGCCGTGGTTTGTCACGCCCGCAGAGTAGAGCACGCCATTTTCCCCGGGAGTTGCCGTACTACCCCAGTTATCTGCTGTTGATCCTGAATAGGTCGAGAAAATCAGCAGCGGATCAATGACAAGTGGTTCGCATGGATCGTATCCTTCGGGGAATGTGAAGGAAATTTCTCCGTCGCGCAGAACGTAACTGCATGCCACGGTTACGCGACGTCCATCGATCACCTGATATGCATACGGACGCGTTTCGATGATTTCTCCGGCGACGGTCGGAATCGCAAGGTTTCCCGATTCATCGAACCGTATGCCATTCACGCCGGCATATACACCTTGAATACAAGATGGGTCAGCGCCCGGTGCCACGATGAAATCGTACTTCAGGTTGCTGCCCGACGCATACACTTTAAGGTCAATGCCGTCGTACAAGCCGCGGTACAATACACCTGAATATGACGGAACTCCCGACGCGTATCGCGACGGATCGTTACCGATGAAGTAGTTGTAATAGGGTGGATTTTTCCCGAAAGGTTCCGGGCGTACTTCCCTGGATCCGGTCCAGGTCATCCGAATATATTGAGCGTCAATTTTTTCGCCAATTGCCCGCGGCCCGGTCGATTCATCAGCATGGTCATGCGAACCCATGTGCAGTTCCTCCATCCGCGCCTGATCGTAAAGGAAGTAGTGAAAGCCCTCACCGTCCAGGAAAAGAATCCCACCCGGAATCCGGACGCCATAGTCGATGCCCTGCTCCCACTGATTCCTGTTTTCTATGAATTCCAAAGACGGCCCACCAGCCTGGCCTGGGACGGCCGGCAGCCAGAGAGATACGACAATAAGAACCACAAAACGCTTCACCATAATGAGGCCACATAGCCGCCAACTGGACAAATTAGCCATTTTGCGGCCATTCTCATATCCCTATATACACGTTGTTTGACACATGTGGCGGTAAAAATGTTGGAATTTTGACGGCACAGGCCGGGATCGATTAGTGAATAGTGATTTTTGATTAGTGATTTGAGATTTGGTTCCACGATCAATGATTGCACCTAAACTATTCGTGGGGGATCAAATCTCAAATCAAAAATCAAACATCAATAATCACTAATCGCTAATCACCCCGCTTCCTTGCGTAGTACCTGTAACGGCGGCGTATAGATGACTTCCCGTGAATTCCACCATCCGATGAGGACGGTGAGGACCATCACGCCGGCGGCGATGAAGAGCATTTCGACAAAGTCGAAGGCAAAGGTGATCTCAAAGAAGAATTCAGCCAGAAGCCAGCCTCCGGCCAGAGATAAGATCATCCCCGTAAGGGCGGAGAATAACCCCAGGTAGGCGTACTCAATTAACGTAATACGCGTGATCTGTGACGTGCGCGCACCGACGGTGCGCAACAGCACATTTTCTTTCAAACGGACAAACTTGCTGTTGATAACCGCACCCGCCAGAACGATAAGTCCCGTGGCGATACTAAACAACGCCAGGAAACGAACTAGCAACCCAAGTTTGTCGAAAAGACTGTTCACAGTCGCAAGAATTAGTCGCAAATCAATCAGCGAGACATTGGGAAAAGCAGTGACGAGTTCGCGCTGGAATTTGTTGGCCGTTTGTTGGTCAGCAATGTGCGTAGCGGTAACGTACACCTGCGGCGCATTTTCCAGCACGCCTGTCGGGAATACGAAAATGAAGTTCGGTGGATCCTTGGGCCAGTCGACACTCCGCATACCGCTGATGTACGCTTTGACGGGAACACCCTGAACATCAAAGACGAGCGAATCACCAATCTTGACGTTGAGGTTTTCATGCATGCCTTCCGAGATGGTGACATATACCGAGTCACGCGCATTCTTGCGGTGCTGGATTTCACCGTCAATCAATTTCTCCGAATGATGCAGCGTATCGCGATAGGTTACCCGGTATTCTCTTGTTAGCGCCCAGTTGCGCGTCCGATCCGTTGTATCGGCTTGCAATTCCCGTATCGTTCTTCCGTTAACTTCGCTCAGTCGACATGTCACGATCGGCACAACCTGGTTAACGGGCAGACCATTGTCGCGCATCAAATTGACAACACCATCTTTTTGAAACGGCTGAATGTCGAACAGGATAGTATTCGATTGATTTTCTCTTCCGGTGAATTCCACCTGGTTCAGCATGCTTTCCTCGACGACATTCAGCGTAGAAATGATGAATGCTCCCAATCCGATAGTTACCATGAGCAATCGCGTCTGGTTGTTGGGACGGAAAAGATTGGACAATGCATGTCGCCAGATAAAGCTCGCGCCGGATGGGAAATATTTTCGGACCAGTTTCAGCAACAAACCGGCAACGGCCGCCAGCAGCAACAACGCGATCAGCAGGCCAACAAAGAACGCACCGCCCGTCAGCAAACTTCCTGTCTGAAACGCAGCGAAAGCGAGTGGAAAAATAACGATGAGCGTCAGCACAACGAAGCGCGTTTTTGAAAACGTAGTTTCAGGTTCGGATTCAGACCGCAACACGGTAAGAGGCGGCACAAACCGAACCGATACCAGCGGCAGTACCGAAAACAAAATAGAAACAAGTGTCCCGAGGAAAAGGCCGAGCAGGAGCGAACTCCACGAGATCGAAAATCCAACTTCAAAAGGGATAACACCGCGAAGCAAGAGCGGTATGGCCTGCTGTATACCCAGTCCGGCGAGCGCGCCGATTAAACTTCCAAAGATGCCTAAGAGGAAAATCTGGATGAAGTAGATATTGAATGCCTGCCATCCCGAGGACCCAACGCATCGCAGCACAGCAACTTCGTCGCGTTTCTCCCGGGCATAGATGTGCACGGAACTAGCTACACCCATGCATCCGAGAATGAGGGCCACAAAAGCCAGAAGTGAAAAGAAACGGTAGATGGATTGAAACGCGCGTCCGAGATCTTCCTTCTGTTCGGCAACATCGTCGATCCCATGACCATACCGTCGGGCAAGGGGTCGAAGCACTTCAACGGAAGCGGCTATCTGCTCTTCGTTGTCTCCCTTTAGATAGAGGCTGTAATTGACACGACTGCCAAACTGGATCAGGCCGGTTTTTTGCAATGCAGCGTAGCTGATGTACACCGAAGGTGTGAACGTTGACAATATGCCTCCACCGCCCGGTATCTCCTGCACGACACCGACGACGACAAAATCCATCGTACCCAGTTTGATGGTATCGCCCGAACTTACTTCATACTGACTGGCGAGCGACTCATCCAGCATGGCGTACGTGCCCGATTGTATGGTGTCAAAGACATTTTCCGGAACCGTAACAACCTCGCCGTACAAGGGGAATGATTCGGAAAAGCCTATCAACTTGATGAGTCGCGACTGTCCATTGTGCCTAAAAAGTACCATCGAGGCCATGTCGGCCGAAAACATGGACTCGAGCTTCAGCGAATCTACCGTCCGCGTTATTTCCTCTTCGATGGCATTGTCGGCCTTAACTACGATATCCGCGCCGAGTAAACGACGCGCGTTGGCGTCAATGTCATTTTGTATGGTATTGTTGAGCGCGTCGAGCGAGACTACTGCAGCAATGCCTGTAACGAGAGAGGCTGTGAACAGAAAAAGTCTCGAGAAATTATGACGTGCATCACGCCAGGCCATCAGCCACACCCAGCCATCGCGAAAAAGGGAGCGTCCCTTGCGTTCAACGCGTGTCTTGTATTCGCTCATGGTCCGATCAGACGGCGACAACTTTTTCCTGTTCCACGAGGCGTCCACCCTTCATCCTCAGGATGAGCTGTGTTCTTCGCGCAAGTTCCAGGTTATGGGTGACGAGAACCAGCGTTGTCCCCTTTTCTTTGTTCATGCCGAACAGCAAGTCTGTTATGTGATTGGCATTCTCGTCATCGAGATTGCCCGTAGGCTCATCGGCAAAAAGAATCTTGGGATCGGTAATGAAAGCCCGGGCCATCGCCACACGCTGTTGTTCGCCACCTGAAAGTTGCGAAGGGTAGTGATGAAGACGATCGTGAAGTCCGACGCGGTTCAGCAACTCTTTCGCCTTCCCGGCCACGTTTCGTTCGCCCCGAAGCTCGAGCGGCACCATAACATTTTCGAGCGCAGTGAGCGTTGATAGCAACTGGAAATTTTGGAACACGAATCCTACATATTGGTTGCGGATGTGCGCCCGCTCATCTTCATCCAGGGTGTTGAGTTTATAGCCCATAAGCGATACTACACCACTTGTCGCGGTATCAAGTCCTGCGCACAATCCCAGAAGCGTCGTCTTGCCACTGCCTGAAGGGCCGATAATGGCCAGGGATGTCCCCTGCTCTACCGAGAACGATACGTGATCGAGTACAACCAGCTCTTTATCTCCGGAACGGTATACCTTGGTAAGGTCTTCAACGGACAGCACGGTATCCTTCATCAATGAACGGGGTTTGCGTGTTTTTTTTGATCCTCAATATGCAAAGTAGTCGCAAATCTTTAGCGAATATTTCACACGTAGTGTGGAATTGAACTCCGAATCCGGCAGTAGTTGGGGTTTTTACAGGAGCGGTTCGAGTACTTTCAATACGTTCCGGGCGACGATCCGGTGACCTTCCACGTTGGGGTGGATCCCGTCTGCCTGGTTAAGCGACTCAATGCCGGCGACATCCTGTAGCAGGAACGGAATCAGCGCGGCATCGTTTCGGCGTGCCAATTCCGGGAAAACCTTCTGGAAACGCGCGGAGTAATCCGGTCCCATATTCGGCGGAACCATCATGCCGGCAATCACGATTTTGACGCGCGGGTTCTTTGCCCTGACCTTATCGATAATGGCCTGAAGATTCTTTTCCGTTTGCTCGATCGGCAGGCCGCGAAGTCCATCGTTTGCACCGAGTTCCAGGACGAAGATGTCCACGGGTTGGCGCAACACCCAGTCGATGCGCGACAGTCCTCCCGCCGAGGTTTCTCCGCTCAATCCTGCATTAACTACCTTTACCTCTTTGCCCTTGCTTTCCAGGGCTTTACCCACCAGAGCCGGGAAGGCAGCGTCCGGGTCAATACCGTAGCCCGCCGTCAGGCTGTCGCCGTAGAAAACAATCACCTGGGGAGCGGTGGACGCACCCATAAACAGCAAGCCAATAATAGTAACACAGAACGCTCTTTTCATACTTCCCTCAGGAACAACAATCATTCCTGAAACAAGTTTAAGGGAATAAAGGTTATGTTGCACGCCCGTTGCCCAATTGCGCACCACGGGAATTGAATCTGAATTGCAACAAAAAAAATCGTTTTTCAGTTAAAATTTCTATTTGCCGGCTGCGTCTCGGCAATTGCCACCATTGATAACGTATGAAGAAAGAGCGTATACTGCTTTTGCTGCTTGCCGCAGGCATGTTCACCCACATCATGGATTTCATGATCGTGATGCCTTTGGGACCCATGCTGATGGAAATCTTTTCAATTACGCCCCAACAGTTCAGCCTCCTCGTAGCTTCCTATACCGTCACGGCAGGGATTTTTGGCTTCCTGATATCGTTCTGGATCGACCGCTACGACAGGAAGAAGGCGCTCCTCGTTATCTACCTGGGCTTTGCACTGGGCACGCTGGCCTGCGCGTTCGCACCTACCTATGCGGTACTGCTCATCACCCGCTCGCTAACCGGTGCTTTCGGTGGGGTGATCGGTGCGTTGGTGCTTTCCATTGTCAGTGATGCGGTTCCTCTTGAGCGCCGCGCCAGGGGAATAGGAACGGTCATGGCATCCTTCGGTGTGGCGTCAGTATTTGGTGTTCCATTCGGGCTCTTCATGGCGAGTAAATTCTCATGGCATGCCCCCTTTCTGTTTCTCGGTATTCTCTCACTGATCATCAACGCGTTGATCGTCGTTTTCATGAAACCGATGACAGCGCATATCGCAGGCGTTCACGC
Source organism: Bacteroidota bacterium (assembly GCA_003242315.1). GTDB lineage: Bacteria > Bacteroidota > Bacteroidia > Cytophagales > Cyclobacteriaceae > ZC4RG29. The sequence continues at coordinate 2,775 of QGUY01000087.1, read as the reverse complement.
AAAGCCATTGGAAGTGCTCGCCCGCATTTTTGGACGTCCCAACGCGCGGCTCGGCCTGACGTTCACGTCCGTCCTGATGCTTGGACACTTTACCATCATACCCTTCGTTGCGCCGTACATGGTCGGCAACGTAGGATTCACGAATGACCAGCTTGCGTACATCTATCTCGTGGGCGGTCTTTGCACAATGTTCTTTTCACCCTGGGTTGGCAGGATGGCGGACAAACATGGACGGCAAAAGATATTTACCATCTTCGGATCGCTGGTGATCATTCCTATCCTGGCCATTACGAATCTGCCACCCGTGCCGCTGGGGCTCGCCCTTGTCGTCACCGCTGTGTTCTTCATTTTCAGTAACGGCCGCATGGTGCCCTCGACTACGATGGAGACGGCCGTGATACGACCTGAAAACCGGGGGAGTTACATGAGTATCCGCTCCTCAGTACAACAGCTGACATCAGGTCTCGCATCGTTTATTGCAGGACTGATCGTAACCGAAAAACCATCGGTTACCGGTAGCGAGATAAAAGCGCTCGAGAATTACCAGTATGTCGGATTCATTGCCGTGGCCTTTAGTTTGGTGTCGTTGTATGTGGCCCGGCGATTGACGGTTGAAAAGGGAGCGTGAGGTAGATGCAGAGGCAGAGGCAGGCGCATCAATCTCAGGTACTTGTAAGCTTTGCGGTTATAGGTGCGCGCGGATCATCTTGTTCTCTGAAAAGGGAGACGCTGTTGCCAAACTTGAGCTCCAATCCGTCATCCGAAAAGACGAAGGTAAACACATCGTGGTGCGCGTTTTCGACATACTTGGCCGTCACGACCAGCGTATCGGCATCGCTCCAGTGGTAGTGACTGCTGATGGCGGTTCGAACGGGTGTGCGACCGCGTAACGCAAAGAGACTGTCTCCAGGCTTTTCGCCGTCCGTAACCCATGTTCCCGCACCGCTCTTGAATCGAATGGTCTTGCCGTCCTCTTCGAATGTCAGCTCGCACACCTCGCCGGCAAAAGAGACCGAGACACGGTGCGCGTTGTAGGGGTTTTCTGAGAACTGATATGTTTTGCCGTTCACCTGATCCTTTCGGTTCGTGGCAACCGACGTTCCGGCGATTGGAAGCGTGAGGCCCGCAGCCATTGTCCGTAGTCTTTCCTCGGTCGCAGGATCATCCGGCAATGAAGGCGAGTCCTTCATCGCGGGTAGTATGTGGTCCCAAACAAGTTGCATTGATGCACCCATATCGCGAGTTTCGCTGGTGATGGCGATCACTGCGTTCTTATCGGGCACGACGATACAATACTGTCCAAAGGCGCCATCGCCACGATAGCATCCAGGCTTGCACCGCCAGAATTGATAGCCGTATCCCTGACCCCAATCGCTGTCATTGTCCTGCGAATTGACTTGCTTGCGCGTCGCCTCTGAAATCCATTCCTTCGATAAAAGTCGCTTACCGTTCCACTCCCCTTCCTGCAGGTACAGCTGACCAAAATTGAGGATGTCCTGTGTGCGGATGCGCAGACCGTATCCACCCACGTTAACGCCCATCGGATCGGCTTCCCAATCCGCACCCTGAATAGCGAGAGGTTCAAAGAGTCGCGGCGTAAGGAACTGCATGAGATTCTGTCCACTCACCTTTTGCACGATGGCAGACAACATATAGGTTGCACCTGTGTTGTACAGGAAATGCGTTCCCGGCACTGCAGGTACTTCCAGTGAAAGAAATGTTTTCACCCAGTCGTCACCACCGGTACGCAGCTTGCCCATCGTGTCTTCCGTATGGCCGGTGTGCATCGTGAGCAAGTCGTGAACACTCATGGCGGCCAGGTTATCGCTGACTTTAGCCGGAAGCTTATCAGGGAAAAATGATACCACCTTGTCTGCGGGTTTCACTTTTCCCTCATCGTAGAGCATGCCGACAGCCGTGGATGTAAAGCTTTTGCTTAACGAATACAGCGTGTGGACATACTCTTTCTTAAACGGCTCCCACCAGCCCTCCAGGATGAGCTTGCCGTTCCTGTTGATCATAATACTGTGAAACTCCAGGTTGCTGGCGTTAACGGCCTCGAGGAAGTCGATGAGTCCCTGTGAAGCGACGCCTTGCGATTCAGGGGAATAAATGCCCGCGATAGACTGACGGGCACCGGTGCCTGTGCAACCCGGCAACCAAATCATAGTCGCCAGCCCGGCAGCGCCGCCACCAAGCTGTTTGAGGAACGTTCTCCTGTTGATCATGAGAGACTGGTATTCAGAACAGGAAGTTATTGAAGGATGCGACGAAGGAACTCGCCCATTTGCTGTAAGGCGCAATCATTACATGATCAACGCGTTCCGTTACGTCGGCGGCACGTAATGCCATTCCCAAACATCGCCATCGTCCTTATCGTACACCATTCCCTTCAACACAAATCCATTTTTCCGCAGAATACGCGTAGAGTAGTTGTTGTCCGGAAGCGTTCGCGCAGCGATGATGACGGTGGGATCCGCAGCACGCGCCAGTTCCACGAGCTTGCGACAGATAGCCGTTCCAATGCCCTGGTGACGAAACTGGGCGAAGGTGCTGTAGGCAATTTCAACGCGACCTTTGAAAGGCGCGCCTTTAAAGCCTCCAGATCCCTTAAAAATGCCGTTGTCTTCCGCAAAGTATCCGATCCATGGCGGACGATATCCAATCATGTCGTAGTACTGAACATTCATAGCCAGTATTTCGGCACAATCCGGCACCGCCGCAAAAGCCGTGTTGTCCTCCATTCGCCTTGCGATGGGCACGAGTGTTATCATC
>QGUY01000370.1 GCA_003242315.1 Bacteroidota bacterium | reverse complement strand
CCATTTCAGGGCTGTATAACAGTCTTCGAGCGGGGTTGGAAATGGATGCTCGGGCCCAAGCCGGTAATCGACGGAGACCACAACACACCGAACGTCACGCGCCCAGGAGCATGCCAGCTCATCACCGTCATCCAGCGTTCCCAGGATGTAACCGCCACCGTGAATATAGAGGATGCCGGGCAGAATTTCCGACTGCGCCTGAGGACGATAGATACGAACCGTTATGTCCGTTTCACCGTCGCCACCAGGTATGCGTTGATCCGTGATGGTTATGTCTGGGGGCAGCGTAAGGGATGCCCGTTCCAGGTCTTTCTGTTGCTTCAGCCGGGCACGCGTACCGGGAATATCGGTCAGATCAAGCTGTTCCTTTGCAATCCGATCGAGGATGGGTGTTTGTTCTGGATCTAAACGATCGAGGATATTCATCTTTTTGTGCCACCAATTCGCTGTCGATGGTTACGACGCCAGCCCATCAATCTCCTGAGCAGTTCTAAGCGAGCCAGCTCTCGATAACCGCTCAATCGCGCGTTACAAGTCGAGGCGTTTCTCAAGCCCGCTTTCTGAAAAAGTGATGTCCATGGTTGATGCCTGAAAATCGACTTTTAGCTCGGCCCACGCTTCCGAGTTATCCCATCGAATGGCCAACAAGGAATCGGGTGACGTCTGCAATGAGAACGTACCGTCAAATGCCGGATGTTCGTTGCGGAAGCGAATTAGCCTCAGCAGCTTTTGAACCACGGTTCTTGTAAGCGCTTCCTGAACCTCGTCCCAACTGTAGTAGTGTCGATTGATTTCCCTTCCAACCCCGGTACGTGCCAGCAGTTCCATGTCGTTCGTGCCCGCGAGCAAACCGACGTAATAGACTTGCGGGACACCCGGAGCGAAGAATTGAATGGCACGCGCAATCAGATAGTCACGGTCATTTCTGCCCAGTGCGTCGTAATAGGTACAGTTCACCTGATAGAGGTCCAGGTTCGAAGCGGCAGCTCCGGTAGCGCTCCGGCTCTGGCCTTTGCTCATCTCGTGGATCGTCTCAACCAAACGGTCCAGTTCATCCGTCGGGATCAGTCCGGGCAACACAGAACCATCGGCATCAGTCGTAGCGCCGATATCCATCACGCCAATCCCATCGTGTGTATCGAGCACCGTGACTGCATTGCGTGGGCTAATCTCTAGCCACGCTTTGAGGTAGCGCGCGGTCCTGTTATAGAGCGCGTGGAGAATCAGCGGCGGCAACGCGAAGTCATAGACATAATCAACCTGACGAGCGATCTCGATCTGCGTGCGGTAATGAGCATGAATCTCTACTAGCACTTCCAGCCCAAGCGACCTGGCGTATTGCGTCAATTCGTCGATGAACGCGAAGGTCTCGGGAATCATGAAGCAACTGGTTCCGGGCTTCTTTATCGCGTAGCCCACTGCATCGAGGCGAACCGTCTTGATCCCGTGCTGCTGAAACTTATGTAGCAGCCCCTTCCAATACGCATCGCCCTGCGGATCGCGCACATTCAGATCAATCTGCTCACTGGTAAAGGTTGTCCAGAGAAGCACCTTCTCACCGTTCGCCAGCGATACGGTCGAAAAAGGCAAACCGGGACGCGGGCGGTAGATACGCAACAAATCCGCTTGCGTTGCGCCGTTTGGAAACACACTTCCAAACGTCAGAAACATGCCACTGTAGGGCGAATTTTCCCCATTCTTGAGATAATCCTGAAACTGAGGCGAGTTCCTTGAAATGTGATTGACAATGAGGTCGGCAGTAAGCTCAAGCGAATTGCTTAGCGCTGAAATGTCGTCCCATGTCCCGACTCGCGGATCAACCATCGAATGATCAATCGGATCGAAACCACTATCCGCGCCGTCCACCGGGTAGAAAAATGGCAGGAGATGAGCCCCGACAAAGCTGTTTTTAAGCGGGCCTTCAAGCAATTTGCGCAGCGCTTCCAGGTTGTTACCGCCCAGGCGGTTAGCATACGTGATCAGATGAACACCATTGCGCATTGAATCATCCTTGCAGTGAAATGGGGCTTCCCGGTTTGCCTGCAAGGCGGCTGCATGTGCCGCTTTATGCAAGCTGAGGAAGATCACTCGGCTCGTGGATCATCCTTTGATCGAACCCTGGAGCAGCGCCGCGATAATCTGCCGCTGGAACAATATAAAGATAATGAGCGTGGGCAGCAGGATCAGGATGGTTCCGGCGCACAGCAGCGGGACATCGGTCGCATAATGCCCCTGGAATGCGCCAAGCGCGCCAGCCATCGTTCGCTCTGTCGGATCTTCGACGAGCACTAGCGCAAGGAGAAACTGGTTCCACGTCCAGACCGACATTAGGATTCCGAGCGAAACCATCGGCGGTCACGCAAGCGGAAGATGTATACGCCAGAAGAGATACCACGTCGATGCGCCATCAACACGCGCTGCCTCTGAAATCTCTGTGGGCATACTGACGAAATGCGCCCGCATCCAGAAGACGGCAAAGGGCATGTACAACCCGATCAGCGGTAACACGATCGCAAGGCGCGTATTGTAGATGCCCATCGCTCGCTCGAGATAATAGAGCGGGACGATAATCCCGGTAAACGGAAGCGTGAGTCCAAACACAAACAGGGACAGGAGCACGCGCGAGCCGGGAATACGCAGGTGGCCGATCGCAAACCCGGCCATTGTCGAAATAACAAGCGATATAGGCACGACGGCAAGCACGAGGTAAACGCTCGAGCCGAGAAGCGCCGTCATGTTTGCTACTTTGAATGCTTCAATAAAGTTGTCCCACCGGGGCTCGGCAGGCCATTCAAGCCCTCGCGGCAGCGTTCCTGATGGATGAAGCGCCGTGACGAAGATACTGATAAAGGGAAGGATCGTTACGACCATAAGCCCCAGAAGCAGGGCTCGTCCGGCATAAAGTTCGCCGCGTCCAACTCTCATGACTATGTGGCCTCCCGGTTCAGCCGCTGAATGGGGAGGATGACGACCAGTACCAAGAGCATCAGGACAACGGCCAAAGCAGACGCCGGGCCAATCCGTTGCTCTGTGAAGGCCATGATATAAATCTGGATCCCCGGAACTGCTGTAGAATGGCCCGGCCCTCCCGCCGTTGTTACATACACAATATCAAAGGCAGCAAGGGCGGCAATCACCGTGACGGTGAGACAGACGCCGATCTCATTTCTGAGCAGCGGCACTGTGATCCGGGTGAATTCGGTAAACCAGCCCGCCCCGTCGATTCGCGCGGATTCAAAGAGCGAAGGGTCGAGCTTCGTCATGCCGGTCCACAACAGGACCTGCAAGAAGCCAACAGCACCCCACACCCCATTAAGCCAACCCCCCG
>QGUY01000086.1 GCA_003242315.1 Bacteroidota bacterium | reverse complement strand
CATTTTTTTTTGTTCCCGATACCAAATTTAAATCCACAATCACCAATATTCAGTTCCTGATAGGGCTGAGTATAAAGTAGCATGCCAGAAATTGTTTACGTCGAATGCATCAGAATTGAACCACATAGGGCACATAGATGAACATAGAACACATAGGTGGACATGAAAAGATTAGTACTCATCGTTGCTGCGACAATCGCGTTAAATGTTGGCTATTCCCAGGGTGACTTCCGAAAGGGTTTCATCATAACTCATGACAAAGACACTGTTTATGGTCTGGTCGCTTTCCGGGAAGGGACAAGGGCATATCATGAGTGTGTGTTTAAGAGGTCGGCGGATCAGCAATCGACCACGTATGCGCCGCTCGATATTTCTGGTTATGGATTCATCAATGATAAGGTGTTTGAGTCGCGTGATGTCGCACTGCGGGGTCAGGCACCCACTACGGCTTTTCTTGAGGTCCTTGTAAAAGGACTTGTAACGCTTTACCGGGTGGACGATGCTTATTTGGTTCAGGAGGAAGACGGCGAGTTGCAGCAACTGATCGACGAACTATACCGGGATGTGGTGAAGGGTCGCACCGTATTGCGACATAGCAACGAGCACATCAAGGTGCTCAACCCTCTTCTTTTTGATTGTGTTGAAACGCGTGAGCTGGTGCAAAAAGCAAAGATGACACAACGTTCGCTGACGAAGTTGATCGAACGGTACAATGAATGTGTGGACGCGCCCGCGGTGACACCCAAGGAGGCAAAGCCGTGGTTTAAGGTTCGCCCGGCCATCGCCGGGGGTGTTTTGCTTTCGAACCTGGAGTTCGACGAGCATCCGTATTATGACCACCTGTCCGGAACATTCGAACGTGCTACGATGCCGTTCTTTGGTTTATCGGGCGATTTCCTCTCGCCGAGAATCAGCGAAAGATTTTCTGTGAATATCGCCGCGTTCTTTTCGGCAGCAAAGTATAACGGCTATACTAATATATACTACCTCGGCGCTACGATTGAACATTGGGTCGACATTGACTTGCCGCAAATCAAAGTGCCTATGGGTTTTCGCTATACTTTCCCCGCAGGAGGTGTTATGCCTTATATTAATGCAGGTATCTCATCTACCTTTCACCTCGACCGTAAGTCGCACTGGCTTGAGCGATGGGAATATAATGGCACAGTTACGATCGACGAAAAAGATGAAGCACTAAAGATCAAGGCAAGTCAGACCGGATGGTGGGGAGGTGTCGGAATTCAGAAGCCCATCGGTGACAAGTTTGTATTGTTCGGAGAAGTTCGTTATGAGAGGACGGACGGTATCGCCGAAAGCTTCCTGCAAGCCGAACCCAGGTTTGGGTCGACCATCAGCAACGTGCGTTTTGTTATAGGAGTGAACCTGAAGTGAGGTCCTTCGACAAGCTCAGGAACCGTCCTTCGACAAGCTCAGGACCGTCCTTCGGCAAGCTCAGGAACCGTCCTTCGACGAGCTCTCCTTCGACAGGCTCAGGAACCGGGACCGTCCTTCGAAGAGCTCAGGAACCACATAGGACATAGGTCACATAGGGGAATACACGATTTTCTTAACATTCAGCCTTCGCATCGATTTAGCTTTTATTGTTGTGTTATTTTTAGCTTTCGTTGCATTTTTTTATTACGCGATTGAGGAGGCCGTTTTGTATCCCTTCTTTTGACTTATTTTCCTATCCCGTAAATTCAACCGGCAGGAAACGAAGCCCATGAAAGCAAACAACACCCGCGTATACAAAATATCCTTCGCCGGCGTCTATCCCATGTACATACAGAAGGCGGAGAAGAAAGGACGCACGAAGGAGGAAGTCGATACCGTCATCTGCTGGCTGACGGGTTACGACAAGAAATCATTGCAGAAGCAAATCGACAAGAAAGTCGACCTCGAAACCTTCTTCGCCGAAGCGCCGCAGCTGAATCCCAATGCCTCGAAGATCACTGGCGTAATTTGTGGCTATCGGATCGAGGAGATTGAAGATCCGTTGATGAAGAAGATACGGTACATGGATAAGCTCGTGGATGAACTGGCGAACGGGAGGAAGATGGAAAAGATCCTGCGGGAGTGAACGGATTGTTTACCGTAGAGCCGCCTGGAGGCGATGATCGGTAATGAGAGCTGAAAGTGATCGGTAATCGATGATCGATGAGTGATAGTAGAGACGCGCAACCTGCGCGTCTCTGAAAAAAAGGTGAACCTTGGATACTAAGATGAATGACGTAATCCGAAGTTAGTATTCAGCGGAGAATCCAAGTTGAGACGCGCAACCTGCGCGTCTCCGGCGTTCTAAAACGATAATCAATTTATTTGAAACGGGTATTCGCGCGTCGGGCCCCCTTTAGGGGATTAAGGGGTCAGTGGTCATGGTGTTGAATAACCAGATCATTTCAGGAGAGGCACAGCCGTGCGGCTCTACAGGGTGACAGCACCAATTATAATGATGCGTCAAGCGGAGCTGCATGTGAATGGACAATACGCAGGAGACGCGCTAGTAGCGTGTCTCTACTATATCGCTAATTAAGAGATCGTATACCGGCAGGGATGCATTACCTATCAAGCCACACCTTAAACTGCTGCACTCGTTCCCTTGCCACGATGATGTCATTGTCTGTGCTGCCCTTCAGCACGAGTTTTAACCTGCTGTTCGTGTAACTGATGATGTCCTTGATCGCCGAGGAGCGTACAAGGTATTTCCTGTTTATGCGGAAGAACGCCTCGGGGTCGAGCATGTCTTCGAGTTGCTCGAGGGTATTATCGAGGACGTGGTTGCGGTTGTCGTCCGTGACGCAGAAGGTGGTCTTGTCCTGGCTGAAGAAATACAAGATCGAATCGACTTCAATGGTTCGCAAATGCTCACCCACCTTCACGACGAAACGCGTTTTGTGCCTTTTTCTGAGGAACTCCAGCGCCTGCGCAATGTTGCTGAGGATATCGCTGTGTTGATCCTTTTTCCCTGAAAGGTTCTTTAGTTTCTGCAAGGCATTGCTAAGTTCTTCCTTGTCGACCGGCTTCAGGATGTAATCAATACTATTGACCTTAAACGCCCTCAGGGCGTATTCGTCGTAAGCGGTTGTGAAGATTACCGGGGAATCGATCTGCACCTGCTCGAATATCTGGAAACTGATGCCGTCGGCGAGCTGGATGTCCATGAAGATCAGGTCGGGCTTACCCGACTTCAACCACTGCACCGCTTTTTTCACCGTGTCGATACACGCCAGGATCTTGGCGCCCGGGATCAACTCACAGGCCAGCGTCTGCAGCCTTTGCGCTGCGTGTGGTTCATCTTCCACAATCAGGATGTCCATCGCGGTGACTTGGTTAACACTGGGACCTTCACGACGAATGCGCCGGCTTCCTCCTGGGCAATCATCTTCTTATCTGTAAGGAGTTCGTACCGCCTGGCAATGTTTTCGAGCCCGACTCCGGACGAAGGTTCCCCCATAACGGTTTTCCGCTGCAGGTTATTCTTAACCACAATGTAGCCGTCTTCCTGGTACACCTTTATTGCAAGCGGGTCTTCTTCGGAGATGATGTTGTGCTTGATGGCATTCTCAATGAGCATCTGCAAGGCCAACGGCGCCACGTACGTCTCTTCGTCTTGTAAAGATATTTGGATAGAGAGTTTGTCACCAAACCGAATTTGCTGAAGGCTGGTGTATGAGCGGAGGAACACCAATTCATCCTTTAGCGGTACAACCTCCTGGTCACGCGTGTCGAGTACATAGCGATAGACATCGGAGAGCTGCTTGATAAATTTGACCGCCTTCTCCTGATCTTCATAAACGATGTTTGTCAGCGCGTTGAGATTGTTGAACAGAAAATGCGGGTTAACCTGGTTCTTCAGGCTTTCATACTTCGCGACAATACTTTCATTTTGGATCTTTTCCTTTTCCACGAGGGCCGCCTTCCAATGCAAGAGGAAGGCACGACCATGCATGAACAGCGATATTATGATCGTAATTGCAACGGAGCCGTAGATGGTGTACGTGTATCCCCTTCCGAAGTCGACATTCAACCACTGCTCAAATATCCACATGAGCCCCACTACCGATATGAGCGTGTAGCCCACCGCGCAGATCGTGCCGACTATGGCTCTCCTTACCGGAAATTCAATCCATGAGATTTTCTTCGACAGGTAGCGCGCGAGCAATTCGTTGCCTTTCCACAGCATTACCCACACCAGAAATGAGAACGCCCATAGCAACAGGTAGGCTTGCGGGTAGTCGCGACAGACGGGGCAGGTGATGTAGGTCTGCACCAGGCTCGCCAGGAGAAAGAAGAAGAGGTCGCGCAGTTGGACTAGTATGAATCTCCGGTCGATGGTCATGGTGTCTGGGAAAGCAAAGGTCTTACTTATACCGGGATGTTGCAATTTTTAGTTGCAGATGCAGGCGCAGGCGCAGACGCAGCGCACTTTCATGACCAGACTGCATCTGTTCACTTACACAAGGCGGTCATTTCCTCAATCATCTCCTTTCCCCAGGTGGGTGCCAGCGGGTTTTCAGACTGATAAGACTGCAGCTTTTCGTGAGCGCGGGCTGCAGTTGCACAGGCTTCCGCTGTTGATGCGTTGAAGAACTGCGCCGTTCCAAATTGCATTCGCGCCATCAGCGCAAGCGCCCGTGGGTTTTCGGGATTGAGCTCGACGGCTTTGGCAAAGCACTGCATCGCGAGACCGGAAAACTGTTGGCCGCGGGAGGCCGGGTCGACAGTTAAGCGGATCATGTGTACAAACCCTTCCATGGCGATCACCTCTGACTCATTTGAGGCGATGGATTTTGCTTTGTCCACAGCAGTCATGGCCAGATCGAGGTGTGCGTCTTTCTTAGCGCCTTCGGTTTCCCACGTCGCCATCAACACATAACCAAAGGCGGCATAGTAGTATGGTTCCCATTTCGTCTTTTCTGCGTCTCCGATCCGCTGCAGCGCGTTTACCGCCTGCTGAAGTTCTGGAATCGACTGCGCCTGGTAGACGGCGAGAATATTCTTCTTCATAGCTTCCTCGTATTTCTTGTCGTTAGCAAGTCCAGGAAGAGCGAGCGTGATCATCAACGCTGCGATTAACGATCCGATGATGGTATGTTTTTTCATGGTAGTTGAGTTATAGTGTTGGTAATTGATTGACCGTTTTATCTTTTGAAATCGTGTAGAAGATGCCCAGGAAGATGAAGCGTGGCGCGGGCTGACGTATTGGCCGCCTGTTGTACACACCTTCCTCGCTTAGCGATGAACTGTATTCATAACCGAAGATGTTGTCGCGACCCAACACGTTCGTGCATGAGAAGTACACGATAATGTTGGGCTTCGGCAGATAGCTCCAGTTGATACTCAGGTCGATGTACGCAGGTGTCCTTCCGCCGTTAAACACCGGTTCATTTGGATTGTTATAAGGCCTTCCGCTGGTGAACGACCACGTAGCGCCTGCCTGACTTTTCAGCTTCGGCATGAAATATTTGCCGACGATCGAGAAGTTGTGTTTTGAGGCAAAGTAAGGAGTAGCCTTTGTGGGGAAGTCGAGGTAATCACGCTCCGTGTCAAGGAAAGAGTATGAGATCCAGTAATCGAGTCTTTCTATCGAGTTGTTGTCTCTCCAAAAGAATTCCAAACCCCGGGCGTAGCCGTTGCCATCGTTGGCAATGATACCGTCCTTGATCTTTATGAGGTCGTTGTATTGTTTGTGATACGCTTCGATCCGAACGGTTTTGTTGGCTTGAATGCGTTGGTAGCTAAGGATGAAGTGAGATGCGCGCTCCGGATCGAGTCCGGGTTGCTGCCGAAGCCATTCATTTCTTACCGTCTGCCTGAATTTTCCCCAGGCGAGAGATACCTGTCCGTTCTCGCCGACCTTGTGAGCGAGTGAAAGCCGCGGGTCGAGCGTAACATTGTCCGTCAGGCTGTTATGTTCAACTCTTACACCGGCGCGTGTTACAAAGCTGTTGCTTGCGTAGATGTCGGTTTCAGCAAAAACGGATGTGAGGTTTTCTTCGAACTGCCCGCTGATGGCGTCACCGGCTTCCGGCGTGAAGTCATAGCTGTAGTTTCGCGTAAAGAACTCTACGCCGGTACGCAGTTCAACCTGTTCATGGAGTGAGCCTTCGACAACGGTTTTGATATGTGTGCCTATTTCCTTTTCGCGGATCTCGTCGTTGTCGACATTGAAGTCATCATCAAGTTTTGTGTATGCTACGCCCCCACGGATGGTCCAGTTGTCATTGAATATGTCCTTATAAGAAGCGTTGACATACGTATAGCGATTGTCCCGGCTCAGCAGTTGAGTTTGTGATGGATCGTCGATGTCGTGGTTAAGCAGAGAGAAGTCCGAGCTATTGAAATTGGCGTAGAGCTTAAGCATTCCGGTCCGGGTCACGCGCTGGCGGAAAGACCCAATTCCCGCAACGGACAACGGCGCACTTTTCCAGTCGATATCCTGCTTAACCCATTTAACATAAGGCCGTACGTTCGTGTATTCGATCTTCGCCGCGGCTGATCCTCCATCCCAGGCTTGTGTGTGCGTGATGTCGCCACCGACGGAAAGCAAACCAAGGTCAGTGCGCGTTATTTCTGTTTCGTCTTTTGAGTCGAGTGCAAGAACCGACGACAACGCCTGACCAAATTCGGCAGAGTATCCTCCGGTGCTAAAGCTTGTTCCCTTGAACATGAAGGGCAGAAATCTGCTGCGGGAAGGTGTGTTGGGTGCGGAAGCATTGTAGGCATCGAGCACCAGCATGCCGTCGATGAATGTCTTGGCTTCTTCGCCGTCGCCGCCGCGCACGAACAATCTCCCGGTTTCTCCCACCTTTTGCGTTCCGGGAAGGGTATTGAGCGCGCCAGCGATGTCGGCCGTTGCGCCTGCGGTGGTTGCAATGTCGAGTGCGCGGAACACTGTCCTTCGGGATTCGTCACTGGCAGTAAATGCACTTGCTGAGATTGTGACTGCATTCAGTTGGCTGATCTCTTCGACGAGTCGTACCTCGACATAAACGGATTGTCCGGAGAGCACGACTTCTTTGCGAAATTCCCTATACCCAATCACACGGACGACCAGGGTATGTGCACCTGTTTCTTCGGTTTCGAATGAGAATGCACCCTTGTCGTCCGACATCCCGCCGTCATACGTTCCTTCCAGGAACACGTTGGCCAGCGGTACGGGCTGGTTGTTGTTATCCGTGACTACGCCGGTAACCAGGGTTTGCGCAACGGTGAAGAGGGGTCCCAGGAAAAGGATCAATAAGGACAGATACTTTATGGTCATGCCGTACCGTTTTTTGCCAAAGATTTGCAAGACGGACTAGCCGGGGAAATTTGTGTTACTGAACTGTCGGGGGAAGCGGATGAGTTGTCTAAACCTCAATCCTACGAATCACCGTTCAGACGATCCCTAAGCCCAGACCCACCGCCAGCACTACCAACATCAGGGTAACGATGATCTGAACCACGCGCATAGTTACCTTCTTCAAGAGCATACTTCCGAGGTATGCGCCGGCGAAGGCCGAAAGGGTGGCGGCCAGGATTAGCGTGAGATTTTCAGTGAGAACACCTTTGGAAAGACTAGCATAGTAGACTCCGAGCCGGGAGAAGTCGACAATACACGCGATGACAATGCCGGTCGCAATGAAAGCCTCCTTGCTGAGATTACTCTTAATGAGAAAGGCGCTGCGCAACGCTCCCTGGTGACCCGAGAGTCCCCCGAAAAAGCCGCTCAACAATCCTCCTACGATGAGCTTATCTTTACCGAACTGAAGGTTCTTGTACCTGGGGATCACCTCCATCAGGGCGAAGAAAATCAGCAATACCGCAACAATGAGTTTCACTGGCGTGATCGCATAAACCTTGTCATTAATCGTGTATTCGTGTAGGGGATCCAGGTCGCTTACCTGAACCAATACATAGGCACCGGCGATGGCAGCAAGAAAGGCAGGTATGCCAAAGCGGATCACTGTTTGTTTGTCAGCCTTTAGGCCCACCAGTGAAAGCTTGAACAGATTGTTGAGGAAGTGGACGACACCCGTCAGCGCTATGGCCAGGTCGACCGGAAAAAAGATGGCAAACACGGGCATGAGTATGGTACCCAGCCCAAAGCCAGAGAAGAACGTCAATAACGAAGTGCCGAGGGCGGCGAGCGAAAGGACGATGAGCTCAGTCATGGCTAGTAGGGCGCGGCCGTAAGATATATAAGTTGAATTTGATTGTGAGTTTTGATTTGTGATTATAGGTGGTTTTTTTGAAACACATAGGGCACATAGGAAACATAGGAGCATATAGGGGTTTAGGATTTTGATTGGCGATTTTAGATTGGTCTGAGAAATGGACTACCTTCGGTACCAATCATGAAATCCCTCTGATCCGATCAAGCAAGTTTTTACGCGAACAAAGGCTTGGATAATGACTTCCCATTCAACATTCGGCATAAAGGGACTCTCCGCGCGTGAAGTGGAGGAGTCAAGATCGCGGTACGGTCGCAATGAGCTTGGCAAGAGACGCCATCCTTTTTTCGATATCGTTCGCGACATCTTCCTGGAGCCAATGGTCATCCTGCTTCTGGCCGCTGTCGTCATCTATTTTCTCAGCGGTGAAGTAGGGGATGCCCTGTTCATGATTTTCGCGATCATAATCGTATCCGGCATTTCGCTTTTTCAGGAAACCCGCTCACGCAACGCATTGGAGGCGCTGCAAAGCCTCACTCAACCCAAGTGCCGGGTGATCCGCGATGGGACGGTTCAGATCGTGCCCAAGGAAGAACTGGTGGTTGGCGACTTTATGATGGTTGAGGAAGGAAGTGCAATCCCTGCAGATGGTGTCATTGTTCAAGCGCACGACTTCCTTATCGACGAGTCAATTCTCACGGGCGAGTCTTTCCCGGTGAGCAAGAGCGCGACAGACGCGGACAACAAAGTGTATCAGGGCACGAGCGTTGTGGGAGGTCTTGCCGTTTGCCGTGTCACAGAAATCGGAGTAAACACCAGGCTGGGCCGAATAGGGAAGAGCCTCGAGACGATAGAGCGCGAGCGAACTCCGTTGCAGATTCAGATCGACTCATTTGTGAAGAAGATGGCACTCATCGGCATTGTCGTCTTCCTGATCGTCTGGGCCATCAACTTTTTCGATTCGCGCGATCTGATGGATAGCCTGCTGAAGGCGCTGACCCTCGCCATGAGCATCCTGCCGGAAGAAATACCCGTCGCGTTTACCACCTTCATGGCGCTGGGGGCATGGCGTTTGTCGCAGCGTGGAGTCATTGTCAAAAAAATCTCCACCGTAGAAACCCTTGGAAGTGCCACAGTAATCTGCGCTGACAAGACCGGAACAATAACCGAAAACCGGATGGAACTTGCCGGAACCTATGTGGTGTCAACCGGCCGGATCGCAAATGTTGGCGACTTTCACGAGGAAGAGCAGAAGCTGATCGAGATGGCCATGTGGGCAAGTGAGCCAATTCCTTTCGATCCCATGGAGAAGGCGTTACACGCGACGTATGCAGGATTTGCTCCCAGCGATAAGCGCCCCGATTTTCAAATGATCCATGAATATCCGCTGGGCGGAAAGCCACCCGTGATGACGCACATCTTCGAGGGAAAGGAGGGGAGGCGAATCATCGCAGTCAAGGGTGCGCCGGAGGCACTCGCGGACAGGGCAGGATTTTCCCCTCAGGCACGAAAGCAATGGGACGACGCTTTACGACACTTTTCACAACAGGGCTTTCGCGTACTGGGTGTGGCTGAAGGAACGCTTAGAGGCGATGACTTCCCTAAGGATCAGGCGACGTTTCCGGTCAGGGTACTGGGACTCGTCGCTTTTTACGATCCTCCAAAGCCGAACATTGACAAAGTTTTTAATGCATTCTATGACGCGGGAATCAAGGTGAAGATTGTCACCGGCGACAACGCGGTCACAACCTCCACGATTGCAAAGCAAGTCGGATTTCGCGGCGCAGATCAAACGCTCGATGGAAAGGAACTGGCTGCCCTCAGTGATGACGCGCTCACGGAACGCGTTCGATCGGTGAACATTTTTACGCGCATGTTCCCTGAAGCCAAGCTCAGAATTTTAAACGCGTTAAAAAAGGACGGTGAAATTGTCGCGATGACGGGCGATGGCGTGAATGACGCACCGGCACTAAAGGCTGCGCACATCGGCGTAGCCATGGGAAAGAAAGGGTCGGAGACAGCGAAGGAGGCGTCGTCGCTCATCCTCACCAACGATGATCTTGGGGGAATGGTGGATGCTATTGCGATGGGCCGCAGGATTTATGCAAACCTGAAGAAGGCGATTCAATACATCATCTCCATTCATATTCCAATTATCCTTACGGTATTCATCCCTCTGGTATTGGGTTGGGCTTACCCGGCCATATTCTTACCTATCCACGTAATTTTTCTGGAGTTGATCATGGGACCCACGTGCTCCATCATCTACGAGAACGAACCGATGGAGCCAAACACCATGCAACAAAAGCCACGACCATTCAGTAACACATTTTTCAATGTGCGGGAGCTGGCGACGAGCATCATTCAGGGCCTTGTCATTACTGCCGCGGTTCTTGCGATGTACCAGTATGGTCATTATGCGACAGGCGCTCAAGACACTACGCGCGCTATAGTATTCACCACACTCGTGTCTGCCAATGTTTTTCTCACACTCGTAAATCGGTCATTCTATCATTCCGTAATTACCACAGTGGGATACAAGAATCCACTTATCCGCGGCATCATCGCTATAACCACACTGATCACGATACTAATCCTGATAGTACCTTCATTCAGAGCCTTCTTTGGATTCGGCATCCTTTCCGGTACTGAAATTCTTTTGTGCGTTGTCGTCGGAGCAGTGTCGGCGCTCTGGTACGAGGCTGTGAAATTTATCAAAAGGCGACAAGCTCAGTGAACGACTTATCTTCAGATTTACGAACTCACGGGTTCGTTAGTCGCCTCACCAAAATCTTGTCAATCTTAACATTATCCATATCCACAACTTCTAGTTCTAAACCGTTCCACTGAATTTTTTCGCCGGCTGTGGGAATGTGGTTGAGTTCGTTGAGGATGAGACCGCCAATCGTATTGACGTCCGTTGGAATTGGCGCACCTTCGATGTCGAAGTACAGGATGAATTCGGCGAGGGGATACTGCCCATCAACAAGCCAGGAGCCGTCAGTGCGTTGTGTGATGGGGTAGTCCTCCGCATGGAACTCGGATACATCGCCCACCAGGGCCTGGAGAATATCGTCTATCGTGACCATCCCCAGCACGAATCCATATTCATTCGTGACGAGGGCGTAGTATACCTTTGAAGTTTTGAAGCGATCGAGGGCAACATACGCTGAGGTTGTCTCCACCAGAAAGTGAGCAGGCTTGACGATGGTCTTCAGGTCGCGGCCTTCAGACAGCACGAATCCAAACAGGTCTGTGAGGGTAACCACACCGACGATGTGGTCTTTATCGCGGTCATATACCGGGTAAATACGATGCAGTTCTCGGTTGATCGTTTCCCGGATGGCATTGAAATCGTCCTTGATATTGATGAACACCAGATCGCTTCGCATCGTCATCAGTGAACCGATCGTTCTGTCGCCAAGTGAGAATACGCGCTCGACGATATCCTGTTCTACTTTCTGAACCTCTCCTTCTCTTGTTCCCTGCTGGACGATGGCCTTGATTTCCTCTTCCGTGATGGTACGTTGCGGTTTGGCTTTGATACCGGCGATGCGAAGGATGAGATCGGACACCCGAGTGAGTACCCACACGATCGGGTACATAATCAGCGAAAGGTATTTCATCAGCAACGCGACCTTCATGGCGATACCTTCGGGATTCGACAGTCCGATTCGCTTAGGTACAAGTTCACCCAGTATCAGCGTGCAGAATGTGATCGCGAGAAGGACGATGGCGACGGCCAGTTCATCGGCGACGGAGCGCACGAACGCGAATTGTTCCAGCCAGGCTTCTACGTCATTTGTGATAGTCTCGCCGCTATAGATACCCGTCAGCAGGCCAACGAGAGTGATCCCGATCTGCACGGTGGAAAGAAAGCGTCCTGGCGCCGTTGCCAGCTCCAGAGCCGTATTTGCACCACGACTCCCTTTCCGCGAAGCTGCCTCCAGCCGCACTTTACGCGCAGAAACGACGGAGATTTCGGACATGGAGAAAAAGCCATTGACGAGTATCAGGATGAGAATGATCAGGAGTTCCATGAGCGGTGAAAATTGGAGCGTTGGAGAAAGTTACGATGGATTTGCGATTAGCTATTAGCGATTGGCGATTTTCGATTTTATGTCCAAACAACGTAAACACTTAAGCACGTAAACACCCAAACACATTATGGGGCGGGATGGAACTTCCAGGGAATCACACTACTTTCGATGTGCCGAAAATACGCGAACCATGAGATACGCAATCCCTTTTGCTTTTGCTGTACTTCTTTTCGTTGCGCCGATTTGTGCCCAACCGCAGACGGAAATTGGAAAAGGCGCCGGTGAATACAAGGAGTTGTTTGATGCACTGAAAGATTTGTTGTTGAAGTCGCACTTTGTGAAGAAAGTCAACCTTCGCGGCAAGGAGCGCAACCAGTTTGTACCCTGGATACGCGACCATGTTCACGTGATGAAAGCGATGAAATATTTCTCGCCGGAAATCGCAAGCTTCTGGGAAGCGTTTATGGAATCCCAGACAGACGAAGGCCTCTATTTCGACTATTACTATCCGCTTAACAGTCCGATTGCCCATCGGATGAATCTGTTCGACAAACGATACTGGCACATTTACGCGAGTGAAAACATACAGATGCATCGCTTGCCCGTAGAGGCTGACCTCGAGTATCTCATGGTTGAAGGTGCGTATTACATCTGGCAGGCTACCGGGGACAATAATTACGTTCGCGAGTGGCTTGATGACCTTGAACATGGCATGCAGTATGCCATGAGCGATCCGCTGCGCTGGTCGTCAAAACACCAGTTGGTCAAGCGGGGCTACACGCTCGATACGTGGGATTTCATGCAGCTGCCTACCACGCGGGAAGAGTACACCCGACAGGGCAACGACGTGCAGAAGGGCATTTTCGATATCGATGAAAACACACCGATGGGGATCATGCATGGCGACAACAGCGGGATGTACGCGGCGTGCAGGCAACTTTCTGAAATGTTCGCGTCAGTTGGGGATACGGTAAAGTCGCGCGTGTGGCAACTGCAGGCCGACCTGTTCAGAACCCGAACCAACGCGTTGTGCTGGAACGGCAAGTACTACGCGCACTTTGTACCTGATGATCCCCTACCGGAATATCTTCACATCGATCAAACGAACACGCTTAGCTTGTCCAATCCCTACGATATCAACCGCGGTCTTCCAACGCACGACATGGCCGTCTCTATTCTGAAGACCTATCAGGAACTGAAAGGCAAGAACGAGCTCAATTCTTTCGCCGAGTGGTTTGGCATTTATCCGCCGGTGCGTCCTCATTTTGCAGACTACCAGCCTGGTTCGTACATGAATGGAGGTGTTAACACTATCGTCGGCGGTGAACTCGCAAAGGCAGCACTGCAGCACGGGATGGAAGAATATGGCGTAGACATTCTGAACCGCACGCTGGCGCTGATACGAAAGCACAAGGGTGATCTTCCTGTCGCTTACAAACCCGATGGCACAGTTGACGAAGGCATTCCGGATAATTGGGGTCAGGCGGCCGTGATGAGTGCGTTGATTGAAGGACTAGCCGGGGTTGTCGATAAGGGACAGTTATTTGACGCAGTTGAATTGTCGCCGCGATGGTTGGCGGCTGGGAAGAATGATGTTGAGGTTAGTGTGGCGTATGGACCGTCAAAGAAATTCGTCAAATACCATTTCTCTCACAACGCATCGAGGAAGACAATAGAGTTGAGAGTCTCGGGAGATCCGAAGCATTACTATGTAAGGGTGTTGTTGCCTGCGGGAAGTAGCCGGGCCGACATTACGGTCGATGGTCAACCCGCGGAAGGATCCATTGAGCAGGTGGAAGAGAGCATCTACGTTGTTATCTCAAATGTTGGCGCAGGAGAGCATAGGGTGAGGGTGGTGTATAGGTGATCGGTGGAGAAGCTTGCGATTAGTGAATAGTGATTGGTGAATTGTGATTTTTGATTTGGGTTGCTGATT
>QGUY01000085.1 GCA_003242315.1 Bacteroidota bacterium | reverse complement strand
GTCCATAAACTTTCACCGCATAGTATGATGTCAGCGGTGAGGGATTTTCAAAGCCGTACCATCCAATCAGAGTATCGGGATCATGCCTTCCGATCATGACATTGTCGCTGATGTAAAAGTCTTTCGAGTCGGCGCTGTGCGTCATCACCGCGATGCCGACATCTTCGATGCGACAATTCTTCACGGTGAGGCCGCTAGAGCCCATCACGCGTTTTAGTCCTGCATAAAAGGCTATCTCCGTATTGCGAATTGTGAGTCCTTCAAAAATGTGATAATCCGCCGCCATTACGTCAAAGAGACGATATGCTCCGTCACCATCAAAGATTACTTCACCGTCGCCGGCCGCTTTGATTGTTATGGGTTTGTCAGGTGTTCCCTTTTGTGTCAGGACATATGCTCCATGAAAGTTTAGTCCCAGCGGATCGACGTAATTCAAACGGTCGCCTTTGTAAACGCCAGCGTGTACAAGGATAATATCGCCCGGCATGACGCGCGGTTCAGGCACCACCCACCAATCGCCCGTGTTGCCACCGCCGTAATATGCTTCATTGAGACCAGTGAAGGCGGGTGATTCTTTTGGTCCTTCATAGCCGAGGGGATAAACATGAAATACCCTTCCGTGTTCATACGGTTTGGGTTCTTCCCTGGTGTGGATAACGACCTGCCGCAAGGTGTCGCCGATTACACCATCAGGATCGGAAAGTACAAAGCGACATTCGTAGTGCGTTCCCGGTTCAAGGTCGAAGATGCTGCCCGCGAACTTGTGGGGTGTCGTATAGTTCCACCGTTGTTCATGACCGTAGATTTGCTCGCCGCCGATGCGCAGCAGTGGATGACCGGTGCGCCATTCGCTTTCGCCTTGCTTGCGGTAGTACACAGCCACGGAGGCGTTCCGGTTATTGTCGCCCGCAATAATCCATTGAAAACCCGCGCACACAAGGGTAGGGGGCTCTACCACGAGATGATCCGAACGCGTTTCATTCCCCGTCGGGATAATCTGTGCCACACCAGGTGCGAACCCCATCATAAACCCAACAATGGCGACGAAGACATGCGCTCTCATGACGATACAATTTGCCACCGGCGAATCGCACGGTGAACAAAAAACCATATCAGCGGTGGAAGAACCGCACTGAAGAGGAGGGCCAGGAGCGGTTGTGTCTGACCAGTGTGCCCGATCCATGCATAGGTAAAGCCGAGAGGCACCGACCCGCATGCGAGTGCCAGGTGAAAATATCCCGCCGGCATTCGCGTGAGACCCGCGATACATGCAATCACCTCCGGAAACACGGGAAGCCAGCGCGACAGCACCACGAGCCAGCCCCCGACGTTATGCGACATTCGCTTCGCCCGATCGAAATCCTTTCGCCCCAGGATGCGCAGCGCGGCGTTCTCGCCGGCCAGGCGGCAAAGCCAATAGCCGGCTGCTCCTGATACAAATGAACCAAGTGCGCTGATGAGTCCACCCACGAACGTGCCGTACAGGTAACCCAGGGCCGACATGACGATCGTTGCCGGTAAAGGCAACAGCAGGTCGGACGTCAGGAGTGCTATCCCAGCAATCCACGCCCAGCTACCATACTTGCTTAGCCACGCTACTGAACCGTCTTGCGTGAACGTGTCGGTAAGCTGAGACCCAAACAGGAAGAACGACAGGAGTACAATACCTGCGAGTCCGACAAACACAAATAAAAGCCGCATTGAAAAATGGTTGGTGTGGTTAATATAGTGATTGGAATGCTTTTCAGTCTGGCTTTATTAAATTTCCGAAACCCGAATTGCTATGGCCAAACCCGCACCGCAATCCATTGACCCGAACGACGTACCACGCCTTGCGGCGGAGCTGGTAAAGAAGACACGATTTCCCATGCTGGCGACGATGGATGGCGATCAGCCAAGAGTTCGACCTGTATCGCCAGTGCGGACCGATGGATTTGTTGTCTATGTAGCGAACCTGCGCTCGTACAGAAAGACCGCCGAGATCGAAGCAAACCCCAAAGTTGAATTGTGCTACCTGGATGACGACCACAATCAGGTGCGCATCACAGGTACCGCAGAGGTGGTACGCGACCAGAATCTCTTACAGGAAATCTGGAACGCCAACAAACTGCTGCAGCATTACCTCGGTACACCGGACAATCCTAATCTTATCGTTTACCGCATTAATCCCATCCGCGTTCGATTCATGCTTGAATGGGCATTAGAATATCATGAGGTCCCTCTCTAGTACTAACTGGATCGAAGGAATATAGTAGAGACGCCCAACCTGGGCGTCTCCTCAATCTGGGCGTCTCCTCAACCTGGGGCGTTTCCCGAACCTGAACATATCCAAAACCCTGGTAGTTTTCCCAAACCGGTCGTTTCCCGAACATGGTAGTTTCCGTAATCCAGGAAGACGCCCAATCTGGGCGTCTCTCTATTTTAGGCGTCTCTACATTTTGGGCATCTCCCCAACTTGGGCGTCTCCTCAACCTGGTCGTTGAACGTCTCTCCAACCTGGGCGTCTCTCCACACTGGGTGTTTCCCGAATCGACGTCCCCATTCCGAGGAGACGCCCAGGTTGGGCGTCTCTACTACATTGGTGCTACAACGTGACGGGTTTACGACAACAAGTATTTTTTTAACAACCTGATTCCCTCGTTGATCGCGTCCCTTCCAGAGGATTCGATCCCATACCATCCTTTATAACCACCATCCTTTGCAAGTTTGATCATCTTTGCGGTCAGCTCTTCAGTGGGTTGATTTCGGTACGACATACCTTTCGCGTAGGGAAGGGTTTTCTTCAGGTAGGTGTAGTTGTCAAAGTTATCGGAAGGCCTTCTCCAGTCGGGATAGGTACCGAAGGCGGGATTGTTCACTTCTTTCATCAGTGCAACCATCCAGTCGGGGTCGTTGGAAAGACCGCCATGGTTTTCAATCACGATAGAGACGCCTGAATCTTTCGCGTAATCGAGGAGCATGTTGTAGGATTCAGCAGCCCATTTCAGTCCCTCTTTCGGATCTGCGTTCTCCGGACCGCGGCAGTTTGTGCGGACGGCATGGCAACCCAGATAGTGGGCGATGTCGACCCACTTTCGGTGTGCAGTCACGAACTCCTTTCTTCCTTCGGCGGTAGGTGCGGCACCATCGCCCTCGTCGTCAACCATGATCAATACCATCGTCACACCATGATCAGCCGCGTTCTTTTTAAGTTGGTTGAGGTATCCTAAGGTCGGGACCTCAAACAAGGTGTTCACGAATTCAATGCCATTTAATCCGAAGTCCTCGCGCGCAATGCGCGGGAAATCGAGATTTTTCCATTTGCCACTGCGGATTTCTTCTACCAGCGCCCACTGCGCCAGCGAGATGTCGTCTTTCTTTGGCCCGTCGGCCGGGCGTGCGAATGTCTCTTGCATACCGGACGTTGTTAGGACGCCCATGGCGCTCATCGCCAGGGACGTCTCAATGAAGTTTCTGCGATTCACGATGTTTCCTTTAGACCTACATTTCCCAACCGGGACGGTATTCACGATAGAGGAACTTGTTGGCCGCCTCGTCGTTCGTGATCTTCATCTGCGCCGAATCGTAGAGCACCTTCTTTCCCGCGCGAAGGGCGACGGCGCCGAGAAGGATCGTTTCGCTGACAGGTCCTGCCAGTGTGAAACTGCCCGGCGATTGCGTCTTGTTCTTGAAGGCGCGTATCCAGTGTTCTTCGCCGCGTTCGACAACTTCCTCCGGAGGTTCCGTGCCACCCGTGGCCTCACGCATCTTGCTTTCCGGAAGGAGCACCGGCTTTTCACAACGAAAACCCGCGATGATTTTCCCTTGATCTCCGACGAACATCATTCCTTCCCGCGGAAGCGGCTTGTCTCCCAATTCATCCGGCGTACGGGGCTTCATACCCCCATCGTACCAGAAGAGGTCGAAGGCCGGAAGCGTTTCCTGTTGCGGGAAGCGGAAGCGCACGATGCAGGAATAAGGGAAGGCGACGTCGTTCTTGTGCGGACGGCTGACATTGCCATCAATGACGCACGTGGTTGTACCGTATGCTTCCGCTGAAAGCGGTGCAGTGTTGATGCCCAGTGAAAGGAAGAGTGGCCACAGGCTGTAGTGCCCCATGTCGGCAATACTGCCTCCGCCAAAGTCGTACCACCCCCGGAATACATTATGCGCATAGTGTGGATGGTAGGGACGATGGGGTACAGGGCCGAGCCACAGATCCCAGTCGAAGCCTTCCGGCACCGGAGGCGTGTCGGTCGGGTTGGAGGTCCATTGTGGCCATACGGGACGATTGGACCAGTTATGAATTTCAAGCAGCTTTCCAATTCGCCCTTCGGCAATCCACTTCTTCACGAGTTCGTTCCCGCTGCGCTTGCTCCATGCGAGCAGGTGAGTACTCACACCTGTTTTCTTCGCGGTGTCGATGACGAGTCGCGCCTCATACATCCGGTTGGCAAGGGGCTTATGAATGACAACGTGCTTTCCTTTTTTCATCGAAGCCACGGATATGTACCCATGAAGGTGATCCGGTGTCATGATCTTCACGGCATCGATGTCGCGTTCCTTTTCGAGTAATTCGCGGAAGTCGTTGTATGCGTTACAGCCCTTGTATTTTCCTGACGGCTTATTCTTCGCATAGTATTTTTCAACGACCTCCTTGCCAACGTCCCTTCCTCCGGGAATACCCTTGAGATTCTCACCCCAGGAGGAATCGCCAAGTGTCTTTCGGATGTCATCGCGGATGCCGTTTGGCGACCAGTCGATGTAGTTGGTGCTGAACTTATTCGGATCGCATACCGAGACGATATGCAACTCAGGGTTCGTGATAATGTCGCACATTTCGCGAAGGCCCTGGGTACCACAGCCGATGTAGGCAAGATTGACTTTGTCGCTTGGTGGCACGAATCCCGGACCGCCGACGACGTGACGAGGAACGATGGTGAATGCTAATGATGCCGCAGCGGCAGTTCCGATAAACTCCCGGCGGTTGATGTTACCCTTGTTGTTCATTGGTGGATGATTTGTGACTTCGAAAACACCTCACTGATTTCAGTGACATTCGGAATCAATTTAATGAATTCGGAAAGCGATGGATACAAGAATTCCACGCAATTCTGGTGTTCATTTACACACTTAACACATTCAGGCAAAAAAAATTGGTTCACCACGGTTTACTCCGGGCACGTTTCTCCATTAAGCCCCGTAGTTGTCCCGCAAATGAACCTGTTTACTATCCATGGCAAAGGCAAAAAGGGCCGCGTGATTCTCACGGTAGGGTTTGCAGCCATGATGCTGGCAGGTTGGCTCATGCTGGATCGCGGGCACCTGGTTAATCCTGACATGATGCGACGACTGGCGCAAGATCCCTGGAAAGTTTGCGCAACTGCGTTACCCGCTCCGGTGCGGATAGACGAAGTGCGAGACATCGAAATGATCGGATGCTGGCCCCGGATACAGGGTGATCCTGAAATGGACACCAGCCCGGGCGACTATGTTCCGGTCCGTCTCTCTTCCAACATTTACATCGACGGTGAGAAAATAATACTCAAAGTCTTCTACCGGATCGAAGAAGATGGAGGAGATCATACTGTGTATTCGGGAGCACGCACGTTCATCCTCTTCGAGAACGATCGCCCAGGATACCACATCGCCACCGTCGAACTGCGCGGACCCCGACTCAATAACTTCATTCTCTACAGTGCAGGCGTCAATACCGATTTCAGAAGCGTCGGTCCCCTCGACTCATACTGGGAAACACTCGAGTACCGCGTCGACAGTCCCGACGACGACCAGCTGCACATCGGCGTTCGCGGGAGGCTCTCGTTCACTGTTGTGCTGGAAAGAACCAACGCGATCGTCAACGCCCTTACACATCGCAGCTGACAATGGCGGCAACCAGCCTACCGCGGCGACATCCTCTTGTAAAGTAAGCCTTGTACTTTTTTACGCAACAAACGACATTCATCAGTCGACCCATTGCGAAATGCCTTCGGATGAATTGCCGTGTGGATTTGCATGAGATGTGATACCTCATCCTTGCAACAATTACGCAACAATTCGCAACCTTCAGAGAGCGGATTATGCAGGTGCAACATGTCATTCCCGCTAGTGTAAAATCATTTAGCTGAAGGAAGGTACAGGATGGTAAGGAAAGTCTTCCGGAGGCAGACTATAGTGTAAAAGGATAAGTTTTGTTTAATGGTAATGGGTTACTGAAAATCAGTTACTTGAGTATCTTTAAATAAAGAATAATATCGGCGTCTGAATTTGAAAATCTGAAACCATGAAAAAGAAGTCCGCCATATCAAGAAGAAGGTTCATTACAACAACTGCCAAGGGTGCTGCCCTGGCGACTGTGGCGATAGGTTTTCCCACGATCGTTCCAGCCCGGGTGCTTGGCAAGTATTCACCTTCGAATCGCATCAATGTTGGAGCCATCGGCACAGGCCGGATATCGAGGGTGCACGACATGCCGGGAGTATGGCGTCACGACTACGCTCAGATTGTCGCGGTATGCGACCTGGATACGAAGCGCGCCGCCGACGCAAAGCAACTCGTCAACAAAGTCTATGCCGAAAAGACCGGGAAACCCTTTGATGGCGTGAAGGTGTATCACGACTATCGCGAGCTGATTGCCAACAAGGACATTGACGCCGTGCTCATCAGCACGCCCGACCACTGGCATGCGGCAATCGCCGTCGACGCTGCACGTGCAGGCAAGCACATCTATTTGCAGAAACCTGCATCACTCACCATTGCAGAAGGACGATTCATGAGCGACGTTATCAGCAAGAGCGGTGTGAAATTCCAGATCGGCAGCCAGCAGCGTTCGTCTGAACAATTCCGGTATGCCGCGGAGCTGGTTCGCAATGGTCGCATCGGGGAGCTTAAGAGGGTGTACGTCGGACTACCCGGTGATCCTTCCGGTGATGAAGAACCAGAGATGCCGATTCCTCCTAATCTCAATTACGACATGTGGCTGGGGTCAACGCCTTACGTCTACTACACGGAGAAGCGCGTTCACCCGCAAGACAGTTACGACCGCCCCGGATGGCTGCGCTGTGAACAGTTCGGTGCCGGGATGATCACCGGATGGGGCGCGCACCATATCGACTCCGCTCACTGGGGCATGGGCACAGAACTTACCGGTCCTGTTGAGGTATGGGGTCATGCCGAGTTTCCGAAGTCCGGTCTATGGGATGTGCACGGTATCTTCACGACGCATGCGCTGTATGAAAACGGCGTGCAGATGACGGTCAGTAATGAGTTACCGAACGGCGTCAAATTCGAAGGCACGGAAGGATGGATATTTGTGACCCGCGGAAATTATCAGGCCACAGCAAGCGATCCGGTGCCGAATGCTGATGGCACGAAGCCGCTGGATGCCAGTGATCCGAAAATCATCAAGTCGCAGATCGGTCCCGATGAGTTCCACCACATGGTGAGCACGGATCACCACGCCAACTGGCTGGAAGCCATCCGCGACAACAAGCCCACCATCGCGCCCGTTGAAGAAGCACACCGCTCCTGCACCGCATGCCTGCTCCATCACATTGCCATGAAGCTGGACCGGAAAATCTATTGGGATCCGAGAAAGGAGCAGTTTAAGAATAATGATGCAGAGGCGACTGCGATGCTGGCCAGACCGCAGAGGGAACCGTGGGTTTTGAAGTAGGCAGTGGGCACTGGGCAGTAACGGGACCTCGCCGTAGCCCGAACGCAGTCGAAGCCTGATGGCTGAGCGCAGTCGAAGCCCGGTGGCTGAGCGCAGTCGAAGCCGGGTTACAAAACTAATCGTAAATTGGCACGTCAATGTTTGCACGACGCTATGAGCGAGACTTCATCAACATCAGCACATCAACACTACCGTGAAGCGACCGCAGGTCTGCTTCACGTCAACACATCAACACATCTCCTTTTTATTCTTCTCTCGATCATGACATTGTCGTGCACAGATAGGCCAGCATCGGAGTCGACGCGTTCTTCGGTTCGGCTCATCACCCTTGACCCTGGACACTTTCACGCTGCGCTGGTTCAGAAGTCGATGTATCCTAATGTCGACTCGGTAGTGCATGTTTATGCTCCGGAGGGACCGGACGTGCAGCTCCATTTGAATCGTATTGAGGGATTCAACACCCGCGAAGAGTCGCCCACCGCGTGGAAGGAAGTGGTGTACACAGGTCCCGACTTCTTTGAACGGATGATCGAGGAAAAGCCGGGCAATGTCGTTGTCCTTTCCGGAAACAACCAGAAGAAAACAGAATACATTATGAAGGCGCTTGAAGCCGGATTGAATGTATTGGCCGACAAGCCCATGGTCATCGACTATAAAGACTTCCAGCTCCTTACGGAGGCGTTTGAGGTGGCCAGGCAAAAGAATTTGTTATTGTACGACATCATGACGGAGCGCTCGGAGATCACAACGATCCTGCAGCGCGAATTCTCCCTCCTCAAAGAGGTATTCGGAGAACTGGAGAAGGGAACTCCCGAGCAACCCGCGGTCACGAAGGAGAGCGTTCACCATTTTTATAAATATGTATCAGGCAACATCCTCACCCGTCCGCCCTGGTTCATGGATGTCACCCAGCAGGGTGAAGGCATTGTCGACGTCACCACGCACCTCGTAGACCTCATTCAATGGGAGTGTTTTCCGGATCAGGTGCTGAACTACATGCACGACATCAGCGTCAACAGCGCGCGCCGCTGGCCCACGGATATGACGCTTAGCGAATTCAGCGCAATTACGGGTCTGGATGCTTTCCCGGACTATCTCAGCAAAAATGTTGTCAACGATACAATATTGAGGGTGTATTGCAACGGCGAGATCAACTACCAGATTCGCGGCGTGCATGCGCGCGTTTCCGTGATCTGGAATTACAAGGCGCCGGAAGGAACAGGAGATACCCACTATTCGATTATGCGAGGTACGCGCGCAAACCTGATCATTCGGCAGGGTGCCGAACAGGACTACAAACCAACGCTGTATATCGAACCGGTGGGTGAGGTGCCCGGCTACGAAGACATACTTAACAACAATCTGAAAAAGGTGCAGACTACCTTTCCGGGTGTTACTTTGAAGAAAGTGTCAGGTGGTTGGGAAGTGGTAATTCCCGATCACTACAAAGAAGGTCATGAGGCACATTTTGCACGGGTAATGGAGCGATTTCTCGATTACCTGGAGCGCAAGAGTATGCCCGAGTGGGAGGTGCCTAACATGATCGCCAAATACTACACCACTACAGCAGCGCTCGAGCTCGCAAGGCGAAGCAATGTACCGTGAGATCTCACGTTTCCCATCGTTGGGAAATCTCGACAACTAGGGTTAAGTTTGGCTGCAACCAAAGCGTAGCAGCTGTTCAGGGACTGATCGGTTGGGAATGAAGACTTCGAAGCGCACAATCTTTCTCCATATATCCCTTTTTGCTCTGACGTTTGTTACGACGACACTGGCGGGATCAGAATGGGCCTATGCGCGATCGATATTCCGTCTGGATGAGAATGCTCGTTTGACATTGAATTACAACTACACGTGGTCCGACTTCTTACTTGGCCTCCAGTTTTCAGTCCCGTTCCTCGCCATCCTTACCGTGCATGAGTTTGGTCATTACTTCACGGCTGTTGCACACAAGGTCAGAACCTCGTTGCCGTATTTCATCCCTATTCCTCCGCTGCTTACCATAGGAACTCTTGGTGCTATCATAAGAATTCGCGACAGGGTATATTCCAACATTCAGCATTTTGACATTGGCCTCGCCGGACCACTGGCCGGGTTCATCGTTGCTGTCGCGATTCTGATCTATGGCTTCCGCACATTGCCGCCGCCGGAACATATCTACACGTTTCATCCCGAATATGAGCAATATGGACTCGACTACCCTAAATACGTTTACACTGACGAATACATTCGTGAACACAACGGAGGGCTTGACCTGGTGTTTGGTACCAATTTGCTTTTCATCTTCTTTGAAGAGTATGTGGCAGAACCCGGCTACGCTCCGAATCCTCGGGAACTTATGCATTATCCTATTTTGTTTGCCGGGTTCATTGCACTCTTCTTTACAAGTCTTAACCTGCTGCCGATAGGGCAGCTGGACGGGGGACACGTGATCTACGGCCTTTTCGGACGACGCGGGCACCGAATCATCGCAGTTACTTTCTTTGTCGGTCTTCTCATGTACTCAGGCCTCGGTTTCGTTAGTCTTCCGCAGGATCGCGATGAGCTCTGGAAAATCGTTCCGCTTGGCGTATTGTTTTATTATTTCTGCCTGAAAGGATTGGGATTGAATTCCACCGACACGCTCATGTATGCTGTCGTGATGGTGGCGGTGCTTCTCGTACTGGCGTGGCTGTTTCCTAATCTGAAGGGATTTTCAGGATGGCTCGTGTTCGGCTTGCTTGTTGGACGCTTGATCGGTATCTACCATCCGCCGACGGAAATTGAAGTGCCCCTTGATCCGGTCAGGATTGTGCTCGGATGGATTTGTCTTTTGATCTTTATTGTTTCGTTCAGCCCGGTTCCGATCGCTATTCGCGACCTTTCTCTCCCTACACCTTAACGTACCAACACTTTCCGTTGCTGGACTTTGCTGGCATCAAGCCACTTGACCAGATACATGCCCGGCGACGGTGAAGACAAAATCACGCGGGTCTCATCGCCTGCGGGTTCGAGTGTGCAGGGGACATAACGACCGGTGACATCAATAATATCTACGCGATCGACACTGCCGGGGAGATAGAAACTTCCGTCATTCGGGTTGGGGTAGAGATCGCGCCCGTGTTCTTCGCCCGGAACTCCGGTAACAGGGTCAGCCTTTCCTCCGAATACGGGCCGGATCATGAGACTCCCCTGCACATCGGTGTTCTTTTGCCAGGTGCCGCCGGTGAGCACAAATATCCTGTCGCCCGTGTCATTGCTTTTGTCGAGGCCGATCTTCACACCGGAAACGACGGGTTCACGATACCCAATGTAAAAAACAGAGTCATCAATGAAGAGCGGTGGCTGAAGGGGAAGGTACATGAACTCATTCTTGGTATTCTTCGTAATGGTCCTTCCCAGCATGCTGTAGATTGGATTTTGCGTGGGCTCGCCGTCATTGTCGCCGTAGATATACAAGTCGAGACTCTGACTGTTCGATCCACCCAGATAAGGAAAATATATCAGCACGCCGGCCAGGGTAGCCGTGTCGGATCTCATCACAAACTGATACGCGAGCCTGTTGCCAGCCTGCGTGAGTCCTACGGAATATTCCGCCACGCCATCATCGTATGCGTAGTAGTCTCTGAGAGAATACCATGTCGACGTTGTATCGTTGACCCGAAAATCGAGTGGCAGAAAAGCGGGACGTTCGGCATCAATACTATCGCTGCTGATCACTTTAAGTTTGAGTTGTACGTCGATCGCATCGGCTGTGGGGTCGAACTGCAACGGATCGCTCGGATCGGGCAACGTATCAAGTCGTACGGTTACGCGCTCGTACGGAAGCATAACGCCGCTTGTACCTTTTACGCCTCGTGACTTAATGAGATTTTTCCCATACACCACGGGCGGATCTTCACCGAAGTAATGATAAAACTTTGCGTTGACGCGGTAGTTTATTGACGCACCGCCGAAATCAGAACCACGCAAATTCTGCACGTCAAACGTCACCGTATCCAAACTGGTGTCGAGGAAAAAGTGGCTTAGGGGGACAGCGTAGTATCGACCGAAAAGTCTCGACATGGGAGATGCGGCTGCGCGATCAGGAAAGGATGGCGCTGAATCGTCTCTGCCTTTGTTAAGCAGTACATAGTCGACGATCCAGGTGTCGAAAGGGCCGGACATTCTGCCGTAAGCGCGGAAACGAAACTGGAAGTTGTCGTGGTACCAACGCTCTTCATGAACGGGCAACACTACCGCGTTAAAGTTTTCAAAGTCAGGTACCTCGTTGCCGTGGACCGTGAACACATCCACCCAATTGCCCTGGTCATCACGAAACTCCACGCGAAGGAAGTCGCTATTGTCTGGAGGTTCGCCGTAACCCCTCCATTGGTAGAAGAAGCTCAGGTAAACGGTCTCCCTTTCGTTGACCGGTACTTCAGTCATGAGCAAGGGACGCGATACCAATTTGTCCGTGAATCCCACGGTGCTGGTCTCGTTCGGATCATAGGGTACGCCAAGCGAATCGAGACCGTCGAACGTGGCGACGTTGATGCTGGGGGGATTCAAACCTATTCCATTTGAGATGTATACTGAGTTGCTGTGAATCCATAGCGTGTCGGGATATCCCGGGGCTACGGTTGAGAAGTCATCCCAGAAAGGCAATCTTAAGGGACCAGTGCTATGCGTGCGCGCGTTGGCGTCGGGTCGTTTATTTTCAGGAGCGGGAAGGGGCGCTTCTATCAACTGCGCGTATGTGCCGATAACGGGAAGTGTGAAGAGGCAGAGTGAAAGGAGCCATGCCACCGGATGGAGGGTTAGTCGGTTGCTATGGTCACTCGTTAAAGTCATCAGGAACTACGGTTCCTTCCTTTCCAACCCAGAGATCCACGATATCACCCACCCGGATTGTCTCGCTGGGTAGCGGTTTCTGCTTAAGAACGACAGGTTCGGCATTAGTGGTATCTCCGACGACAATTACGCGACCAAGGTTGAGATTCATTCCCAGAATATAAACCTTAGCTTCATCCAGAGTGTAGCCCAGGAAAGTGGGCGCCTCCAGGGTAGCATTGCCACCGTCCATCACTACGAGGTCTATGGTAGCTCCTTTCGGTACGCGATCACCCTCTTTCAGTTCCCGCCCCTCGTACTTCATGGCCTGTACAACGTTGAGGAACGGTCCCGACGTAAGTTCGATCTTGCCACGCTTTAATTCGTTACTGCGTAACACGGCTTCGGCATTCGTAACCGAGCGATCGACCAGGTTGGGAATAGGAACAGTAGGGGGGTTAACCCGATTCAACGAGACGAAGATCTTGCGATTTACCTTCACTTTTGAACCCGCCTTGGGAAATTGCTTTAACACGGTGAGGGGAGGGTACTCGTCTGAGTATGATGAGTCACTCACTTCCCACCGAAGGTTCCGTTCACCCAAAAACTCCTCAAGCCGATCGTAATTCATACCCTCGATGTTGGGTACCGTGATCGTTTCGTTGTGATTGGTTACAGAAGGCAGGTAGACGTAAAAGTACAGTATGGCCAGGGTGAACAATATGCCACCGGCGAGCAGCATGTGAATGAGCACGCCCCCGAGGGTATGGTTCAAATAGTCCCTGAATTTTTTGAACATTGCCATAAAACGCCATTCAGGCGTTCAATTATACGTGTAAATGGGCAAAATAAGAAGGAGGCGTAAGGAATGCAGGGAAAATGGCTCAATACTTCAACGAGCTCTTGAAATCCCGTTCGATGGCCTTACTCTGCTGATGCCTTTCAAACCCGAGTTGTATCAACCGGGTTATCAGGTCAGTAAACTTCAGTCCACGCTCCCTCCACATCATCGGATACATCGATGAGTTTGTAAAGCCGGGGATGGTGTTGATCTCGTTCACATAAATACCGCCATCCTTCGTGACAAAAAGGTCGACACGTGCGAAGTCCTCTCCGTGTAAGACTTCGAATGCTTTTACAGATAAAGAGCGGATTTTCTCAATAGTGTCTTTATCCAGCTTAGCCGGTACCTCGATCTTCACAGCCTTGCCGTCGACATACTTTGCATCGAAGGTGTAGAATTCATACTTGTCGCTAATAATGATCTCGCCCGGATTGGAAGCTTCCGGGGGATAGTTGCCCAGGATAGCACACTCAATTTCACGACCGTGTATGTATTCTTCAATGAGGATTTCTCGATCATATGCAAAGGCTTCCTTCAGCGCCGGCTCCAGGTCTTCCTTCTTCTTAACCTTGGACACGCCGACGGATGAGCCCAGGCTTGCGGCCTTCACCATGAACGGAGTGCCGAGGTTGTCGACAATGGCCTCGTACGTTATGCTGTCGCGATCCCGATAATTAAATGTCATGAACCTTGCCACGGGCACGCCGGCATCTTTCAACAAGCGCTTCGCTACGATCTTGTTCATCGATATCGCCGAGCCGAGAACACCGGTACCAACCATCGGTATGTCGAGTGCCTTCAACATACCCTGTATGCTGCCGTCTTCTCCATCGGTTCCGTGGAGCACG